>CAZCHH010000060.1:0-20445 GCA_964498585.1 uncultured Hyphomicrobiales bacterium | reverse complement strand
GAACGAAGTGAAGAATCCAGAGAATAGTGGTTAAAAGAAGTTTTTCTGGATTCTTCGCTGCGCTCAGAATGACTGTGTTAATTGATGTCATTCTCTATTTAAATAAAAGTCTTCCTTTATTAAGGGGTTACCAATGACATCTTCGGTCATTCTGAACGAAGTGAAGAATCCAGAGAATAGTGGTTAAAAGAAATTTTTCTGGATTCTTCGCTGCGCTCAGAATGACTGTGTTAAGTGATGTCTTCTCAATTTAAATAAAGCATTTCGTTAATCTGGCGATTTCCAAACGTTAGGTTAACAAAACGGGAAGCAAAGGAGTTACAGCTTCTGAAATATGCCGCTGATTTACTGACAGAACCAGATTAACTCTTGATAATTTGTCGTTTGAGCTCAAAGGGAATGGCTCATCGAAACCATAATCATTGTAATAGATTGGCTTCTCCTTGAATATTGACTTGGCAAGAATCCTGCAATTCATCTTGTATAGATGCAATATTTCCCTTTATTGCTATTAATCTTTCTATTCTTACTCCAAAAGTATCTCTTATAAGATTATTATTTTTTATAACATCTATATTATATTCCTTTTATATAATAATTAATAGAAAAATAATACATAAATAAATATAAAATTCTTATATATAATTTATAGAAGTATTAATATTTTAAAATAAAGTAGTGATTATTTTTAATAAATATTATAATCTTTGCTTAATTATATTACTACTTTTTATTATATAATTACTACGATGATAAAAATAATTACTACGATTAAAAATTTAATTACTACAATGATAGAATTTATTACTACGATAGAAGATTATATTACTACAATGATAGAATTTATTACTACGATAGAAGATTATATTACTACGATGATAAATATAACTACTACGATAAAAAATTTAATTACTACAAAGATGGAATTTATTACTACGATAGAAGATTATATTACTACGAAGATGAATTAAATTTCTACTTTATCATACTTATTTTCCTCTTTAGAGGTGTTTATTCGTAACCTGTATTTATTAATTTTTATAATAGCAAGCAGAAATAGTATTAGTGTTTTTAAATTTATTCCTTAGGAATTATATATTTGTAACCAGAATAATCATTGACAGTGCTTATCCGAAAGTTGAACTTATTTTAAACAGACTTAAAAGATAAAGAACTGAAATGTTTAGTAACGGAATTATTGGTTAATTCTTTAAATAAAAACAGAATAAGATTTTGTCTTGATTTTAAACATAAAAATTAGTATTTTTACTTTTTTGAAATCAATATTTTGAAAAATAATGCTAATTTCTCAGTGCTAAAAAAACAAAACACTATGAAACAACTATATTTTGGAGACTGCCTTGATGTTTTAAAAGAATTGACTTTAAAGCATTCAGAAGGATTTATTGATTTGATTTATATCGACCCACCTTTTAATTCCAAAAGGAATTATAATATTCTTTTTGAAGATATTGAAATGAAAGACGTTAAAGCGCAGCGCGAGGCATTTGCAGACACTTGGAGCAATATCAGCTATAAAGATTCTTTATTGGAAATAGCAGACTTACATATAAATTTATATAAGTATTTAAAAAATTTAGATGAAATTGATGTATCAAAATCAATAGTTGCATATTTAACAACTATTTCATTCCGAATTTTGTATATGCATAAATTATTGAAAGATAGCGGCTCTTTTTATCTTCATTGCGACCCAACAATGAGCCACTATCTCAAAATTATTTGCGACTTGATTTTTAAAAGAGAAAATTTTAGGAATGAAATTATTTGGAAACGACAAACTGCAAAAAAAGGGTCTCAATTCGATAAACGTTCTTTTGGTTTTTCAAACGATACAATCTTCTTTTATTCTAAATCTAATGACTATTATTTCAATATTCCATTGATTAAACTATCTAAATCAGAATTAAACAAGAAATTTAATAAAATAGATGAAAATGGAAATAGATTTAGAACAGATAATATTTTAAGGAACTCATCATTAGGCGAAAGACCAAACTTAGTATATGAATATAAAGGTTTTACCCCTGGTTCTTATGGATGGATGGTAAGTCGAGACAAATTAGAACAGTTTGATTTAGAAAACAGAGTTTACTGGTCTAAAAATGGGAAACCTTATAGAAAATATTTTATCGAAGATTATATTGGAAAAGAAGTTAGCAATGTGTGGACTGATGTTTATATTGCTAAAGGAATCGAAAGACTCGGCTACCCTACCCAAAAGCCAGAAGCATTGCTTGAAAGAATTATAAAGGCAAGCAGCAAAGAAGGTGATATCGTTGCAGATTTCTTCTGTGGCTGCGGAACTTCTGTTTCTGTTGCAAACCAGTTAAACAGAAATTGGATTGGTGCCGATATTTCTCATCTTGCAATTAAATTGATTTTAAAAAGATTAACTGATTCTTTAGAAGAAAATGCTAAAAGAGAATTTCTAAATACAATTGAAATAAACGGTTTTCCTAAAGATATTGCTTCTGCAAAGGAATTGGCTACAAAAGACAAAAAAGGAAGAATTGATTTTCAGCAATGGGTGGTTGAATTTTTGCTCGGCGGAGTACTTAATCCTAAAAAAACTGCTGATGGCGGCTGGGATGGTTATTTGACTTTTTATAAAAATAACAAAGAAAAAAGCATCGTTTTAATCGAAGTAAAAAGCGGAAATGTTGGAGTTAAAAACATCAGAGAGTTTATTCATATACTTAATGAAAGGAAGGCAGATTTGGGTGTGTTTGCCTGCTTCAAGGAAAGTGTTACTAAACAAATGCTTGAAACTGCTAAAGAAGCCGGACCATATAATCCATATAAATTTGCCCGTGTTCAAATAATTACTATTGAAGAATTGCTTTTGGGAAAAGAAATAAGACTTCCCGGTGGAGTGGATAACACTACATTTTTTAAAGCAATTAACAATTCGATGCCAAATGGAAATAATGAAGAATTAGAACTTTTTGAAAATGATATTTAAGATTCTTTATTAATCAAAACTTAATTGTAACTTTATTTTTTTTTAATTTTTCTGCATTAAATTGCACTTTGTTCATTTTACGAGGTAAAGATGGATTTATATATTTTTGATATTGACGGGACTATAACAAATACTGTCGATATTGACGATTTCTGCTTTCAAAAGACTTTTGAGGAACTCTATAAAATTAATATAGATGAGATAAATTGGGATTTGCTAAAACAGGAAGCAAGCGGAACAGATTCCGGACTATTTTCTTCTATTTACAGACAAATTTTTAATAATGATATATCTGTCAACGAATTAAGAAAAACGAAAATTCACTTTCTGAAAATGCTAGATAATTATTTAAAAAAAATGGAGGAAAGCAAAATTGAAATTCCCGGTGCTACTCATCTTCTTAATGAATTATTAGAAAGGAAATATGCTGTAAGTATTGCAACTGGCTGCTGGTATGAATCGGCTATTTTCAAATTGCAACTTATTGATTTTGATACGAACAAAGTGCCTTTATCACATTCAGATATTTCAAATGAACGCTCTGAAATTCTTTTAAATGCAATTGAAAAATCAAAAGTTCTCTACAAAAAGACTAGCTTTAATCAAATCACATATATTGGAGATGGCTTTTGGGATTATCTATCGTGCAAAAAAATTGGTATTGATTTTATTGGATTAGATTACAACAATAAGAAAAATTTAATTGATGTTAACGATTATCCGGTTTTTAATAACTATAATGAAATCGAAAATTTTATACTAAACAAATCCGATGAAAAAATATAATTCTTAAATATCAAAATTGTTAATACAAAATAATAATATTTTAAAATTCAAAACGTATTAATAAATAAAATAAATATTTAGGAGAAATAGATGAAAAAATCATTAATCTTTAGTATTGCTGTTTTGTTGATTTTCTTTGCTATAAATGTATTTCTAATATCAATTGAATTTTCTGTTTCTGAGAGTATGAGTGAAATTTTATTTGCTCTTATGATGCTTATTTTGTTAATAACTCTTTTTGTTGTTAATTTTAAATACTTGCATCAAAAATTTACTGGAAAACACAGAATTATAATTTCTTCAATTTCAACCAGTTTTGGTTTAGCATTATTTTGGATTTGTATTTATTTTTTTAATTGGTATGTGTTTTATCCGATTGTTAGATAGATTCAGATTAACGAGAATAAAGTATTTAGAAGGTTTGCTTCGTAATTTGCATTTTCGTAAAAAATTGCTAAATTGTTATTTGTTATTGATCTAAAAATGGAAAGAAAAAAAATTAATAGACGTAGTTTTATAAAAGGCATTCAGGCAATATCACTACTACCACTTGGTAATAGTTTGCTATCCGAAGGTTTAAAAGCTCAAAACAAGCAATATACTTTACTAAGTGATGTAAAACGATACCCTTTTTTTCCAAAAATATTAAAGAAAGGTGATACAGTTGCAATCACAGCTCCTGCAAGCCCTTCATCACCCGGTCAGGTCGCGAGTTGGGTTTCTGCATTTAAAAGACAGGGTATAAAAATAGAAATTGGCGATACAGTAAAAAATCACAATACTAAACATAAATATTTTTCAGCTTCAGATGAAGACCGGGCAACTGAATTTATGGAATTTATTCAAAGAGAAGATATTAATGGAATAATGTGCGCAAGAGGTGGCTGGGGCACCTTGAGAATTCTTCCTTTGCTTAATTATGATTTAATACGTAAAAATCCAAAAATGATTATCGGATTTAGCGATATTACTGCTTTAATTAATGTAATTAGTTATAGATGCGATTTAATTACGTTTCACGGACCAGTTGCTTCAAGTTTCAATGAGTTTATTTATAAATCGTTTAAGAAAGTACTTTTAAACGAAACTAAAGAAAGTATCTCTATTGAAGCTACTAACTCAAAAGTAATCGTAGAAGGAAAGGCAAAAGGACCTATTGTGGGTGGTAATCTATCCGTTTTGAATTCATTAATTGGCACTCCTTATGAAATAAATACAAAAAATGCTATTTTGTTGATTGAAGAAAAAGCAGAAGAGCCATACAAAATAGATAGGATGCTAACTCAACTTCGATTAGCCGGCAAATTTGATGAGGTCGCAGCTATCATAATTGGTGATTTAGATAAATTAGACAGAAAAAGAAATTTTTTCCCCGGCTACTCGCCTACTCTAAGAGAAGTGTTCGAACAGCATTTTAAAGAAATTGGGAAACCTACTTTAATTAGTTTTCCTTTTGGCCATTCGAACAGAAATGCTACTATTCCTATCGGGGTAGAAGCAGAATTCGATACTGCAAAAAAAATACTCACTTTTTATAATTTTAATAATAATTAGTAAAATGAAATCTAAAAATAATAATAGAATCAATTTAAAATATAAGAATTTTATTAAACTCAATATCTGGTTTTTTTTAATATCGTTTTGTATTTTATCTAACAAAGCAATTGCTCAAGAAAATCATTCCGATTCAAGTTCTTCAAAAATAAAGGACACTCTTTGTTTCAAATTAAATTTCAAACTTGGACAGAAATTAACTTACAAAGTAGTCTCTTACGATAGTATATCTATAGATTATGGCGAGCCGTTACTGAAGAGCCGATTTGAACGCTGGGAAATTATTTGCGATAGTATAACTCCAAAAGGGAATTTTTTTCTAACACAAAAGATGATAGATTTTAATAGTACTGAATCAACTCTGAAAGAAGACAACATTGAACGATTTGAATCTCCCTGGCTTAACAAAAGTGTTAGTATTGAAATTGATTCCTTAGGAAATCGCCTTTCAGTTAATTATTTAGATACAATTTTTCCTGTGTTGGCTCCGGGCGGAGCTTTCCAACCTTATATTTTATTTATAATCGGAGAATCGCTAAAATCCATAAATGAATCCTGGATAACCGAATCAACCGACACTCTTGTAGAAAATGGATTTCCACCATCGGTTTTACGTCAAACATCTCTTAACCGGGCTAAAGGAAGAATTGATACTCTTAATCATAAATGTAACCGATTTGATTATATTAAGACTGCTCAAGGAAGCGTTGAAACTTTTTATGGAAATGGCAGTTTTATGACCACTGTTATTTTGAATTCTCTTGGTATTATAGATATTTCTTCTGAACTGTTTATTCCAGTTCATTATTATAGCACAGTTGAGCAAAAGTTATCAATACATTATTCCGAAGACCGAAATATTCCGGGCTGGCATTTTGTTACAACTTATTTTACTTTAGAAAAAAATGAGATTAATGAATCAATTCAACAATCAAACAAAATAAAAAATGGAAAGAAACAACCGTCAAAAAGGCGATGAAGCCGAAGCTCTTGCAGTTGATTTCCTTAAGAAAAAGGGCTACATTATTTTAAAACGTAATTTTCGTTACGGACAAATAGCAGAAATTGATATTGTTGCAAAAGACAAGGAATATCTTGTATTTATTGAAGTAAAGTCAGGCAATACTAAATATGTTAATTCACTGCTTGAAATGATAACTCCTCAGAAGCAGAAGAAACTAAGAACTGCTGCAAAAGCATATTTACAATTTAATAAAATAGAAAATATGCCTTGCCGATTCGACGTTCTTACAATTGATTTTACTAACGAGCAACCAGTTTATGAACTAATTGTTAATGCTTTCTGATGCGAACTTTTGAAATACAAAACTGGGGATTAATTGATTACGAAGAAGCTTGGGAAAGACAAAGATATTTAGTCTCTGAAATACAAAAGCAAAGGGGAAAAAATGTTTTAGTTCTTTGTCAGCACCCAACTGTAATCACTATAGGAAGGAACGGTAAAGAAAGCAGTTTGCTTTTTTCTAATGAATTTATGATTAAAAAGGGGATAAAAGTTATATATAACGATAGAGGCGGAGACGCTACTTTGCATAATCCTCTGCAATTAGTGGGGTATCCAATTTTCGATTTAAGTGCTTTAAAAGAAGATTTGCATTGGTTTTTACGTAGTATTGAAAATTGCATAATATCATTATTAAAAAAATATAAAATTGATGCTAAAACTTTATCCGGACTTACTGGTGTTTGGATTGAAGATAAAAGAAAAATTTGTGCAATGGGCTTCCATTGTTCTAAATGGGTTACTTCACACGGATTTGCTCTAAATGTATCAAATGATTTAAGAGAATTTGAATATATTGTTCCTTGTGGAATAAAAGATAAATCAGTTACATCAATTAGCAAAGAAACTGGCACAAATTTTGATGTAAAAGAAATAGAGAGTGAGTGCAAACATATATTTTTAAATTGGTTCGAATCGATTTGAAAAAAAAATTTGTATATTTCAAAAAAAGTGTGTATTTTTGAAAGCGTAAAAAAAGCGGGAATAGCTCAGTTGGTAGAGCACAACCTTGCCAAGGTTGGGGTCGCGAGTTCGAGTCTCGTTTCCCGCTCGACGAAGCAATTCGTCACTTCCTCTTTATGCTGCATGCCTTGCCGTCAGTCCCCCCGTCGGTAAGGCATTTTTTTTGATAAAAATCCAAGTATTACTAATATCATTTCTTATATGAAATAGTACATTTAGAGCTACTGATTCCTCATAGTTTGTTATTTCGCTGCTTGTCATTGGCAAGCGCTTTGAGGAATCTAAAACTCTGTAAAGGGAAGTCATCAGATGACTAAAAAGTTTAAGTAAATCTTCTAATTCTTTTATTTTCGTTATTAAGTTAAAAGGACTGAGGTTATCCATTTTTTCCGAGAAAGACAACGGCAATAGTGCGGGCAACGATATAAAAATCGAGGAATAAAGACCAGTTTCTAATATAATATATATCAATTGCAACTCTTTCAGCAAAAGTAGATTCATCTCGGTTTTCGATAATTTGCCATAGCCCGCTTATTCCTTGTTTTACACTTAAAATAATATCTTCCTGTCCGAGCATTTTTGATTTTTCCCAAGCCATATAAGCTCTTGGACCGATTAAGCCCATATCGCCTTTAAATACATTTAAAAATTGAGGAACTTCATCAATACTAAATTTTCTTAAAAACTTACCAACTCTTGTCATTCGCGGGTCTTTTTTTAATTTATGATATTTATTGAATTCAGCCCTCATCTCCTCATCCTGATTTAATATTGTTTGTAATCGGTATTCTGAGTCGGAATACATAGTTCTAAATTTAATAATATTAAATCGTGTATCATTCTTACCCATTCTTTCTTGCTTAAAAAAGACAGTTCCTTTTGAGTCGATTTTAATTAGAACTGCAATTATTAAAGAAATAGGAAGAGACAATAAAATAAGAAAGAAAGAGACAATGATATCAAAAATCCTTTTTTGAATAAGAGCAGATTTCTTCAATAGTTTTTGCTGCAATTCAAAACCGAGGAATGCACCGAAATTCTTAGCAGTAATCCAAATACTAGAAGTACCAAATAAATCTGGAATAATTATTGTCTTGTCGAAATATTTTGAGTATTTTGAAATGATATCTTCCTGAACTTTTGGATTAGCATTAGGCATTGCAACTATAGCATAATCTAAGCTTAGCTTCTTAATAAGTTCTGGAATAATTGCGAGTCCACCGATAACGGGGATTTTTTCTACATATCCCCATTTATCAATATCATCATCAATAGCAACGACAGGCCGCAAACCAATTTGTGGGTGTTTAAGCAGAGTTTTTATAATTCTTTCGCCAGTATTCCCTGCACCAAGGATAATTACTGGCAAGCCCCACCATTTTTTTTTACAGAATGCTTTCCTTGAAAAAGAACGACCAGTTGGTAGAATAATAACAGATAATATCCAAGAAAGTACAAAAATTAAACGTATTGAACTATTGGTTTGCTCAAAAATGAAGGTGGTTGAAATTAAACCGATAAAAACAATTGAACTTGAGTAAGTTAATCCTCTTAGCTCATCAACAACATCAATACCTAAACCGGGATAAAGCCGCCTTAAATAAAATGCTATCGGGAAAATGAATAGTGTAATGGAAAATACTGAAAGCTCATCAACTGAATTTGTCAGATTGTAACCAGCTATTGTAGATATTTGCAATGAAATTAAAAAAGAAATTGCAACTGCAAAAATATCTGATATAATAAAAATAGCTGCTGCAACTATTTTTTTAAATAAAACTTCACTTGGTTTTATTCTAAAATCGCTGCTATTGTTTACAATTTTAGTTAATTGATGTAAAGTTAAAGTTTCCATCTAATTATCTATGAATTCCTCTTTTTGAATTCTCAATAAAATAAATACAATTTTTAATTTCATCTGGAATATTCTCTTTTTTTGAATATTCTGCAATACCATCTTTATTATTTAATCCGGAATAAAGAATAATGTGATAAAACCTTTCAATTTCATCAATAATTTCAACTGAGAAGCCCCGTCTCCTAAGCCCAATTTTATTTATACCTTCAATTTTAGCTGGTTCTCTTCCTATAAGGACATAAGGCGGAACATCTTTAACAATCTTCACACCAGCAGCCAGCATAGAATGACTGCCAACAGTGCAGAACTGGTGTATCTTAGAATAAGCTCCAAAAATTGCCCAGTCTTCAATTTGGACGTGTCCAGCTATCTGAGCAACGTTTGCCATAATTATATTATTTCCCAGAATACAATCGTGAGCAACATGGGTATAAGCCATAAATAAATTATCGTTTCCAATAATAGTCTTACCGGTTTCTTTAGTTGCCCGGTTTATAGTTGCATACTCACGAATCACATTTCTATCGCCAATAAAGACAAAAGTTACTTCGCCTTCATATTTTAAGTCTTGCGGTTCGGTTGCAATTACAGCGTGAGAAAAAATTTTACAATCTTTCCCAATACGGGCACCATTTGCAATAACAACACTGGAGCGTATTTCTGTATTATCTCCAATGATTACATCATCTTCTATAATAGAGAAAGCACCAATTTTAACAGATTTTCCTAATTCAGCTTTTGGCGAAACAATAGCTGTAGGATGAATAATTACTTCGTTCATAATTCTTTTTTTATAACTGCTGCACTAAATTCGGCTTCTGCAACAACTTGACTGTTGACATAAGTCGTTCCTTTAAACATATATGAATTAAATTTTTTACCAAGCATTTGCAAGTCCATTACCAATTGGTCGCCCGGAATAACTGGTTTGCGAAACTTTGCATTTTTGATTGACATAAAAAATACATGGTATTGAGAATAGTCATCTAAAGATTGAAGTAGAAGCAGGCAGCCGGTTTGTGCCATTGCTTCGCAAATTAAAACACCGGGCATAACTGGTTTGCCGGGAAAATGACCATTGAAAAACTCTTCATTGATAGTTACATTTTTTACTCCAAGTATTGTCTGCTCTTCATAATCAACATCAATTACCTTATCAATCAATAAGAAAGGATAGCGATGAGGCATAATCTTTAGTAAATCATTAATATTTAGCACCGATTCGCTGTTTTTATCAATTTGGAATCGCTTTAGCGGTGATTTCTTTTTAAACAAAGCGCGGATTTTTTTTGCAAATTCAATATTACTTGCGTGTCCGGGGCGGGCTGCTAAAATCTGAGCTTTGAGCGGAACTCCGGCTAAAGATAAATCTCCAAGTAAATCCAATAGTTTATGCCTTGCCGGCTCATTCTTATATCTGAGGACAGAATCGTTTAATACTCCTGTTTTACCGAGAACAGGTGTATTTTTCATACTAAACTTTTCTTGTAATTCCTTTAATTTTTCCTCATTAAAATCTTTATCTACAATGACAATAGCATTATCTAAACTACCACCTTTAATCAATCCCTGATTATAAAGCATTTCTACCTCTGATAGAAAGCAAAAAGTGCGGGCAGATGCAAATTCAGTAGCAAATTCCTTTTCTAAATTGAATAAGCCAGTATGTTGACTACCAAGAGCTGGATTGTTATAATCAATCATTACGGTTATTCTGTAATCATCAGTAGGAAGAGCAACTATATCAACTCCGTTTTTCTCATTTGTATATCTTACAGTTTCATTAATAACAAAAAATTCTTTCTGACGTTCCTGCTCTTCTATTCCAGCTTTTAAAAGCACCTTTACATATTCCATTGAACTACCATCACAAACAGGTGGCTCGCTTTCCGAAAGTTCTATTTTGCAGTTGTCGATTTGTAATCCGTAAAGGGCAGCCATAACGTGTTCAACAGTTTGAACGCGTACTTCAGTTCCGTTATGCTGAATTCCAAGAGTAGTGCCTCGCGATAAATCAACTACGTAATCCACAAGTGCAGGAATCACTACGTCATCACCATTAATATTACGAATAAATTTTACTCCATAATCTTCTGGTGCAGGATGGAATGTGATTGTTGAAAGATTGCCGGTATGAAGTCCAACACCAGATAATGATATTGTTTGTTTTATTGTTTTCTGTTTTTCTATCATTTTTTTATAAAATTAACTTTAAAATTTTACAAATTAGCAAATTTATTGGAAATATACAATTTATATTATTAATGAAAAAGTTGAAGATTTTAGTATATTTGGAAAACCAAACTCAATAATTAAAAAAAGAGAGTTAGGAGATTGGATTAGTATTTATTTTTGTATATAATGAAAAAAGGTGTCATTAATAACCTCAGTAAAAGTATTTGCTTTATTTAAAAGGAAATGACAAAGCTTTACACTGTCATTCTGAGCGCAGCGAAGAATCAAGAAAATTGTCATTAATACTATTATTCTCTGGATTCTTCACAACGCTTCAGAAAGACCGACAAAAAAGATGTTATTGTAATCCCAAAATGATGGAAGATCTTTATTGAAATGGAGATGACATAACTAAATGTGTCATTCTGACAGATGTCTGAATCTATCTTATTATTGTTCAACACTAATCAATTTTAGCTATTTCACTGATGCATTTGGGCTTGACCAAATGATACAAGTGAGCAAGCTCACTTGCTTTCCCAAGATGGAATCTGGCATTTGCAATAATGACAGGGAAAATTTAATTTTAAGAACCTCCATTACAAACTTTTTTTTCGTTTTTTTAAATTTATTATATTTTGCTAATCTCAATTATTAAAAAATATTTTTCTATTTTCCCAAAAATTTATATGTTTTCTTCTTTTCAAATAAAAATAAAATTATTTTCAATTTTGAAATACTTTATTCGTCATACTTCTTTTAAGCATTGAATAATTAAGAAAATAAACGAAGATGAGCAGTCAAAACGAAATCGAACAAATTAAAGAATTTTCAAAAGCAATAAAAGATGTCCGTAACGAAATAGGCAAAGTAATAATAGGACAGCATCAAATAATCGAAGAATTGATTTTATCGTTGTTTGCAGGCGGCCACTGCCTTTTAATCGGCGTACCGGGACTTGCAAAAACATTACTCATTAGCACTTTAGCAAAGGCAATGAATCTGAAGTTCAATCGTATTCAATTTACTCCGGATTTAATGCCGGGCGACATCACCGGCAACGAAGTTATTGAAGAAAACGTAAGCACCGGGCAAAAGCAGTTCAGATTTGTAAAAGGACCCGTTTTTGCTAATATCGTTCTTGCAGACGAAATCAACAGAACTCCTCCAAAAACTCAATCTGCTCTGCTCGAAGCTATGCAGGAACACGAAGTTACTGCCGCCGGAACGACTTATAAGCTATCGGAACCATTCTTCGTGCTTGCCACTCAAAATCCCATTGAGCAGGAAGGAACATATCCTTTGCCAGAAGCACAGCTTGATAGGTTTATGTTCAACATCTGGCTTGATTATCCTTCATTTGAAGAAGAAATGGACATAGTAAAAACTACAACCGTAATGCACGTTCCCGAAATTAAAAAAGTAATTGGTGCTGAAGAAATCATTTCATTTCAACATCTTATAAGGAGAATACCTGTTGCAGACAATGTCGTTCAGTTTGCTGTAAAATTGGTTCATTCTACCCGCCCAACAAACGGTAGTATTCAGTTCATTAAAGATTTTATAAGTTACGGAGCTGGTCCCCGTGCATCTCAGTACTTAATACTCGGAGCAAAATCTCGTGCTGCTATGCTTGGAAAATTCACTCCTGATATTGATGACGTCAGAGCTATTGCACTTCCGGTTCTGCGCCACAGAATTGTAACCAACTTCAATGCAGAAGCCGATAATGTTTCTCATAGCGATATTATTTCAAGACTTTTGGAGACAAAATGAAAAACGTCTTAATCAGCGGTGGAACTGGTTTCATTGGTAAAAAACTTACAAAAGCCCTTCAGCAAAAGGGCTTTTCTGTTTTTATACTAACAAGAGATAAAAATAAAAAATATTCCTTTGATGAACCATTCCCAAAATGTATAGAGTTTTCTGAAAAAAACACTGAAGAATTGCTCGAAATCGGCAGCAATTCTGAAGCAATCGTAAATCTTGCAGGTGCCTCCATAGCCGGCTCTAAATGGACAAAGGAATATAAAAAATTAATTCTTGAAAGCAGAATACAAAGCACAAACCTAATTGTTAATGCAATAAAGAAAATGAAAACGGCGCCTAAATGCTTTATATCTGCATCGGCTGTTGGATACTACGGAAGCCGAGCAGATGAAATTTTAACTGAAGAAGCAAAGCCGGGCAGTGATTTTCTTGCAAATGTTTGTCTTGAATGGGAAAAAGCAGCTTTCGGAGCAGAACATCTTTGTAGAACAGTAATTCCAAGAATTGGAGTTGTTTTAGACAAAAACGAAGGTGCTTTGCCACAAATGATAAAGCCATTCAAAGTAGGTTTTTCAAGCGTTCCGGGAAATGGGAAGCAATGGGTTCCCTGGATTCATATTGCAGATTTAGTGAATTTGTTTGTTTGGTCTGTAGAAAATGAAAAAATTAGAGGGAAAGTGAATTGCGTTGCACCAAACGCAGTTCAGATGAGTCAGTTAACTAAATCTATCGGAAAAATACTAAAAAAAGCCGTTATTGGGAATGTGCCGGAATTTGCATTGAAATTGATGCTTGGCGAGCAAGCAGCTATTGTTTTGGGAAGCACCCGTGCAGTTCCCAAAGTCGCTATAGAAAAGAATTTCAAATTCACTTACTTAAATGTTGAAGTTGCTTTAGAAGATTTTTTGAAATAAGAATTTGGTTTGGGCAAGCCCAAATGCATCAGTGAAATAGCTAATATCGAATAGCGACTAAAAAATAATAAGATGGATTCTGACATCCTTCAGAATGACACTGTAAATGTATCTTTGAATGTAACTTTGTATTACAGTTCCGCTGCTATCCCAATCATTGGCATAAACGGGAAAAGACATTCACTCTTTTTTTCGCTAAAATTATTATGATAATTATACTCAAATATATTATTATGATTCGTCAAATTCCATATTTCAAAATATAAACGCAAATTCCAGTTTTGGAAAACAAATCTTCTGTCAATTCGGGCATCAACTCTAAAATAGTCTGGATAACGTCCGCTGTTTTTTTCTGCTTTGTCCACATACCAAACCCCATTTTCATATCTCCTCGTTGCCAAATCCAATGGAGTATATGGCATTCCAGTTGCATAGCTCGCTGTGAAACTAAGCTCCCACCAGTCGCTTATTTTATAATTGCAAATCAAATTTAATTGATGCGTTTTATCGTAATTTGAGTTATAAAGTGCTTTTCCGCCCTCGTCCTTTCTTTTGGAAACAGAATAAGAATAATTCAAATTCATATAGAAATTATTAGTCATTCTCTTTGAAAAACTGATTTCTGTTCCATAAACATAGCCGGTTCCTGTGCTTTTTAATATTTTACTTGTATCGTTAGGAGCAACCGCAAGATTAGAATAATCTTTGTAAAAAACCTCTATCTTTGTTTGAAAACCAAAAGGAAGAGCTGTTTCTATTCCAGCTACGTAATGCAATGCTTTTTGAGGTAAAAGAGATTTATTTTCATCAGCTATGAAAATCCTGTAATATTCTGGAAATTGATAAAACAAGCCAGAAGATAAGTTTAATGAAAGATTTTCATATAGCTTAAAACTCATTGCTATTCTTGGACTAACGACAATTCTATCAATAAAGGCAAAATAATCGGCACGCAGCCCTGTTTGAAAATCGAACCAATTGAAAGGAGAAACAGCATATTGAACAAATGATGAGATTTTAGAGGAAGATTTTGGATTATAATTAATGCTATATGCTTCAGAAATTTTTCCATCAAAAGTAGTGTCAAGTCCGTCAAATTGGCTGTATTCCGGGAAAATCAGGCGGTATTCTGCGCCGAGAGTAATTCTGTGCAAATTATTTAAACGAAGGAAATATTCTGTTTTGAGTCCGGCATACTTTTCAAAATTGATTTGCCCTTGCTTTTCCTTGTTCCATTCTGGTCCATTTATTAGTTCCCAATTGCTGTAATTAAAATATGGAGTAGTAAGCAAGTAACTGCTTTCACTTATTAGCCAGTTCCAGTTAACGCCGAAAGTTGTCTGATTTTTTGATATCAGCGAGTAAATATTCCTATCGCCGTATATTTCATCAGAGTGCGAGCCGGAAATTTCATCTTGGGCATAAAGTCCATAAAATGAAATTAAGTGGCTTTCTGAAATATCATAATTGCATTTCAAATGAAAATCGTTTGTTGTAGGAATAAATTTTTCATCCATCATTTTCATCATATATTCCAAAATACCTCTTCTCGCAGCAAATAAAAATGAAAAATCCTTGCTTATAGGACCAGTCAAATAGCCACCAATACCCGAAAAACCAAGAGCAATATCTCCTTCATACTGGTTTTTATTTGGTTTCATCAAATTGATTTTAATAACAGAAGAAAGTTTATCGCCAAATTGAGAACTGAAGCCACCTGTTGAAATATTTACTTTATCAATAAGTTTTGGGTCTAAAATACTAAAACTGCCAGCCATTTCAGAGTTCATTGAAGAAAAGTGATATGGACTTGTAACTTCAATATTTTCGATTAATGTAAGATTTTCGTCCGGATTGCCGCCGCGGATAATAGGCGAAGAAGATTGGTCGCCGGCAGCACTTACGCCGGGCAAATACTGGAGACGTCTAAAAATATCACTTACTCCTGCTGTATTCCGCACTTCCTGATTGGTTATTTCCGTTTTACTGATTGTGCTTATTTCAGTTAAATTAGCATTTTCTTTTGCACTCACAACAATTTCGTCAACGCTTACATAACTCATTTTCATCTCGAAAGTTAAATTAGTGTAGCGCTTGGTTACAACTACTACATCAGTTAAAAGTGCGGTTTCATAACCCAGAAAACTTGCCTGAATCTGATACCTGCCAATCGGAATTTCATTTATTAAAAATTCTCCTTTGTAATCAGCAATCGCACCCAAATTTGTATTAAGCACTCTAATCGTTGCTCCCATAAGTGCTTTCTTAGTTTCTTTGTCCATTACGATACCGGCAACAGTTCCTTTCATTTCTTCCTCGGCAGACAATTTATTTGAAAGAAATATTAACGAAGCAAGAAAAACAATATACTTTAGCATAAAACACCATAATGAAATAAATAATTTTTATTTTCAAAATTATTACTATATTTTTGGGCATACAATACTGAAAAATCAGTAAAATTTGGAGAGAAAATGCAAACTGAATTAGAAAAAGTATCACAAGAATACAATGAACTTCTTGAAAGTCAAAAGTTTATTGAAGATGACCTCGATTATTCAATTTTAGAAAAATATCGTTCTTTGCTTTCATATTTGAATGAAATTGAGAGTAGCTCTTATGAAATCTTTGATTTATATAAGAAAAAGCATATCTTTTTTTCACCCAAATTCGGAGCAATGCTCGGTTTTAGTGCTGATGATTTGCTTGTTGAAAATGAAATAAACTACGACGAAAGAATACATCCGGACGATATTTTATCTATGTTTAGAGTCGGTAATTACTTTACCCGAATGGGATTTAGCACGAAAAGAGAAGAAATGATGAATTACACTTTAGTTTCTGATTTTAGGATTAGGAATAAAAAAGATGAGTATGTTCGTGTAATCAAGCATTATAAAGTAGTTGAAATAGACAGGCACGGCAATGCATGGCTTGTCCTTTGCATTATTACTATGTCGCCGGACCAGGACGTTACACATCCACACCGAGCTAAACTGATTAATAACACTACAGGTGAATTTTTTTATTTTATTGATGATGAAGATTTATTAATAAATAAAGCACCGATTAGCAATAGGGAAATTGAGATTTTGGATTTGATTTCTCAGGGTTATTCGAGTAAAATGATTTCCGACAAATTGTTTATTAGCACAAACACAATAAATACTCACCGCCAAAACATTATAAAAAAATTAGAAGTAAGCAATACAACTGAGGCAGTTGCAATAGCAAAAGAAAGAAAATGGATTGTAGGGAAAAATGATTAATTTTCAACTTTGGTAAGTTGGGTAACTCTTGCGAAAGTAACACCAAGTTGCTTTTAAAAATAAGATATGAATATTAGTCATTCTGCCCCCGCATATAATACTAATGATTATAAAAGTAAAGAAATTTCTATTTAAAGTTTGAAATTTATTAAAAAGTTTTTTGTAGTGAACTTATTTTTTTTTAATTTATAAATACAAAATTTGAAAATTATTTAAAATGATTAAAAATAAATAAAGCAAGTATGTTAATATTTTTCAGTTGCGGCCGAATTTTACTTTATAAAATATATTCATATTTTGAAATAAACTAATATACTAATTATTCACTAACTTGATATTATAAAATGAAAAGCTATTTTAATTTTCTTCTTGGGGGGAAACAGCTTCTTCCAGCGTGGTCGTTATTGTATATTTCAATTATAACAGTTTGTATCATTGCATTAATTAATCCAAATTCTCAGGATTATCCAATCAATACAACACTTTCTGTTATATTATTAACCATGTTTATGTATTTTTTTATTATTTTTATTATTGCAATAATTTCATTTTATTTTGCAAAAAAATTTATTCAAAATATTGCTGTAAAAGAAATTACGATTCAATGTGATTACAGCTTTGCAGAATATTTAAGTATTTGTTTTCTCGGGTCATTCCTTACTATCATTACTATAGGTATTTATTACCCTTGGTTTTTGAGAAATATTTACAGATTTTTTATTGACAATTCATCTTATAACAACAATTATTTTTCTTTTCAGGGGAAAGGTGGAAATCTATTTGGTATTATGTTCTTATCTTTATTTCTACCTTATCTTATTTTAACAATTTTAAAAATATCAATTTATGGAATTGATTACGAAGAAACTCAACCTTTATACTCTTCTGTACTCGAACAAGCTATTTTATTTTTGATTTCTGTTCCATATACATATTTAGTTTACAAGTGGCTTATTAACATTTTTTTTAAGGCATATAATATAAGATTACATACTGATTTTTTCCCATCTGTTGGAAAAATAGCTTATGAATACTTTCTGTCAATAATTACATTAGGTATTTATTTTCCAATGGCTTATTTGAGAATATATGATTATTTTATAAAATCTGTTGAAACTAATGCTTATGAAAATAAAATGTATAAATTTGGCTATGATATTGAACCAAAAAAAGACTTTCTTTTGATTTGGGGACAAATTTTACTAACAATTATTACAATCGGAATTTACTTACCATGGGCTGTATGCAAAATTGGAAAAAGAATTTTATCCAAAACATACGTCGAACAAATAGAAGTTTTATATTAATATAAAACTTTTTTAAAAGTGAGAAATTATAAAGCTATAAAAGAATTCAAGCAACGACTGCAAGTAATCAGATGAATTATTTCATTAGCACTTGATTTCAAATATTAAGAATTAAAAATTCATTATTAATCACCATATATGAATTGGTTAGTCATCGGATGACTGCCAGTCATCCGATGACTTTAGAAATTATGGTTTATTCTGAACATTAGCTAATAATCTCATAAGTCATTGCTGACACAGAACTTTAAATATTACACTTTCACTATATTTTTTATTTCTTTAAATTGCAAAATAACGGTAATGATAAATGTAATATAATGAATTGATATAATGAATTGATATAATAAAATCATTATATTCCTTATAATAAAAACCTAAAACTTTAAATATTTTTCAATTTTAATAAAAATTCAAGAGGATTATATGAAAGAATTTACATCCCACAAACCGGGGACTTTCTGTTGGATTGAATTAGCAACAACAGACCCAGAAAATGCAAAAAAATTTTATAATGAATTATTCGGTTGGGATTTTTTTGATATTCCAATAGCTGAAAACAATTTTTATACTTTGTGTAAATTAAACGGAAAAGATGTTGCAGCACTTTATGGAATTTTCCCAGAACAATTAGCAATGAATTTACCTCCTAATTGGCTGCCTTATGTGGCTTCTAATGATGTTTTTTATTTGACTAAACTTGTTAAGGAAAATAATGGAAAAGTTATAACAGAACCATGCAATTCTATGGATGAAGGTATTGCTACAGTAATTCAGGATTTGGAAGGTGCCTATTTAGGTGTTTGGCAAGCTAAAAATCATATAGGTGCAAGCTATAAAAATATTCATGGAACAATTACATGGATGGAACACGCAAGCAGAGATAACAAAAAAGCAATACAATTTTACGAAAAAATATTTAATTGGTCATCAAAAACTGAACAAATGGGCGAAGGTCAATATACTACTTTCTTTATTAATGACGAAATCTGTGCCGGATTATATATTATGCCTCCACAATTAGATGGAGTTCCTTCTCATTGGCTACCATATTTCTTTACATCAAACATAGATAAATCTTTAGAAACTGCTGATAAATATAAAGGAGATATTCTTATGCCTAAAATGTTTTTACAGGGTGTTGGATATTTTGCTGTGATTAAAGATGCACAGGGCGCAGCACTCGGCTTAGTTCAAGGTGAAGAAATGTAAATAAATTGTTATGGAGAAACGAAGTGAGGAATCCAATTAATTGATAATTGAAAATTATACTCTGTCATTCTGAGCGCCAGCGAAGAATCCAGTGAATAGTTGTTCAAAGAAATTTTTCTGGATTCTTCGCTTCAGACAAGAACACACCCCTGCCCCCAGGGCTGATACGTTCTTTATAATTATTGTTTTTTATAACATTCAGAAACAATTTTCATTTTTATAAAATTCCGTTAGGAATTTAATATTGGTAGAAAAATAACGAATTGATTGTTGTAACTCCGTAGGAGTTAAATATTTAATACATCTTGATTAATATTCAACTCCTACGGAGTTGTAAAACAAAAATAGATGCAATTTCTACCAATATTTTACTCCTACGGAGTAAAAAGAATAAAATCGTTATGAATTCTAACACTTTTCAAAGAACGTATCAGCCCTGCCCCTCTCAAGAGGGGAATTAAGATTTTCTTTTATCCCGCAGGGATTTGATTATTTTTCTTTTGTCTTTGAACTGTGATTTTTGTGATTTATTTGATGAAGATGATTATGAAAGGAAATCATCTCTTAATCATAAAAATCAGATAAATCATAGTTCAAACAAGAACACACCCCTGCCCCTCTCAAGAG
>CAZCHH010000059.1:0-20881 GCA_964498585.1 uncultured Hyphomicrobiales bacterium | reverse complement strand
AGAGTGAAATGAGCTTCTGGCAGAGTGAAATGAGCTTCTGGCAGAGTGAAATGAGCTTCTGGCAGAGTGAAATGAGTATCTGGCAGAGTGAAATGTGTTTCTAACGTCTTAGAAATACATTTTACATATTATTTTATTGATATATTTAGTTTTTAAAATTATATTTTCTTTCTTAATAATAAAAATTCTTTTAATATATTAGATAAACTAAACATTTATATAGAAAAAGCTATATTATTCTATTATTATTTTTGATTTACTTTGGAAATCATTTGGGTAAATTAATAAATAATAACTACAATCACAGCAACATTTAATAATTTCATTCAAAAATTTCAGTTATTTGATGACTTTATGCCAAACTGACTACAAGTATCGCCAACGAAAGTGTCTTTCCGAAATCTAAAAATAAAGAAAAAACTTTATTTCAATTGAGATAACATAACAAGTTATCCCCCTCCAGCGGGTGACAATGATGTTATTAGTAAGCGTTGTGTAGAATCCAGAAAAATTTCTTTAAACCACTATCCTCTGGATTCTTCGCTCCGCTCAGAATGACCATATTATTATATATAATATGTGTGGGGAAGTAGTAGAATAGATGGTTTAGAAAGATTAGAAGGTTAAGATAGTTAAGTTTTTTAAACTAGATTTCCTACATCTCGGAAATGTAGGACATTTTTTTTTCAGTCATACTATCAGCAAGTAGATAGAATGTCTTTCATATTCTTGTCATATTATTAGCTTGCTGTTTGTATGACTTTATTCTTCATTTTTGTAAAGCATCTTGAACTTTGCGAAAGTTATAAAAGTCAGATGGACTCTACGCTCAAAGTGTGGAGTCCATCTGTTTGGAATGAAAAAGATGTTGTCAGAATTTCGTTTTTTCAATAACTAAACATTGTCAGTTGTAATAAATTTTTTCAACTCCTTTATTAATTCTGTATTCTCGAAAGGAGTAGTAATTAAGCCATCATACATACTATCTTTTATATCGGTTTGCTGATATGTTTCATAAGAACAGATGACAATTAGAGGAATTCTTTTTAAATTAGATTCTGTTTTGATAATTTCAATAGCATCTTTGCCATTTATAAGCTTCATTTTAATATCCAACAAAATCAGGTCTGGGCAATATTTAGAAGCAAAATCAATTAAATCGTTTCCATTATCGACCTCGTAAAATACAAGATTAAGGAAATTAAGATAAAGTTTTATTAAATATCTGTTATTCAAATCAGAATCAGCAATTAAAATTGTAGCAGGTTTAAACTTTAGATTATCAATAATTAATTCATCATCTTTTGAATTAAGCAAACTGATGGTGCTAACATTTTTTAAAATGATACTAAAAGTAGAACCTTTTGCTAATTCACTTTCAAAAGAAATTTCGCCATTCATCAATTCAATTAATCGTTTGCTAATAGAAAGCCCCAGACCAATTCCGCCATATTTTTTTTGTATGTCGCAGTCAATCTGTTTAAAATCTTTAAATATTAATTCCTTGTGCGATTCAGATATTCCTATACCAGTATCTTTTATTTCAAATATGAGGTCTATTAAAGCTTTATCTGCTTTATTAATTTTTTTATAAATAGAAACAATAACGCTACCAGTGTGAGTAAATTTAAATGCATTTCCAATAATATTGAAAAGAATCTGTCTCAATCTTAAATTATCCAAATAGAACTGAATATTTAAATCTTCATCGACATTTACTTCAAATTGAAGTTTCTTTTCAAAAGCAGTATGAGTAAACATTTGCTTAATTTCATCAACGATGCTTTGCATTGTAATTGGCTCGTAAGTGATTGATAAATTGCCATATTCAATTTTAGATAATTCCAGAATATTGTTTAAAATGAAAAGGAAATTTTTACCACTTGAATAAATTATATTAGCATATTCACTAATATTCTCTTCTTTGGCTTGAGATTTGATTAAATCAGAAAAACCAAGTATAGAATTTAGAGGTGTCCTTATTTCATGACTCATATTTGCCAGAAATTCACTTTTTGTCTTGCTTGCTTCTTCTGCAATTTCTTTTGCTATAATTAATTCTTCTTCAATCTTTTTCTGTTGAGAAATATCAGCTATTCCCACTATAAAAGCTGCTTCATTATCATATTCAATACGAACAGCAGAAATATTTGCCCAAATAATTTTGCCTTTTATACTTTTAAAGCACACTTCAAAACTATGTAATTCTTTCTTTCTATTTAATATTTCTAAAATTCTGTTTCTATCATCTTTGTTGCAATAGTAATCAAAGACATTTAAACTATTAATTGCTTTAATATCATTTTCATATTCAAATAAATTTAAAGTAGCATTATTTAATTTAATAACAGTTCTATCGCTTTCCTTGATAAGTAGTAATGGTAAAGGAGAAGACTCGAAAAGTTTCTTGAAGTTTTCGCGTGATTTTAAGCATTCATATTCCATTTTCTTTCGTTCTGTAATATCGCGAGCTATAGCAAGAGAAACATACTTATCTTTAATCATAAAAATTTGGGAATTAATTTCAACAGGGAAGCGACTACCATCTTTGCAAATATGAATTGTTTCAAAGAATGTTTTCCCATATTTAAACAAGTATTCTTTTCTTTGTTTTAAAAAAGATTGCTCTTCATTATCATCTAAATCAGAAAGATTTAATTTTAAAAATTCATTTTTTGAATAACCACGTGAATTATATGCTGTTTTATTAACATAAAGAATATTTCCACTGAAATCAGTTAAGAAAATAGAATCGCTTGCTGAATCGAGCATTTTGGATTTCAAAGCCAATTCACTTTTCATTTGCTTGCTTTTGGTAATATCATGAAAAATTCCTTGCAAATATATTTTCCCATTTAATTCAAAAGGATTGGATATAATAGATATATCTTTGCTATGCCTTGATTTTGATTGAATTTTTGCTTCTATAATGCCTTTTAAATCTTTTTGATAATGATTTAAATAAACCTCGCTGTATTTATTAAAAGTAACTTTTGGCAGCGGTAAAGAAGATTGTAATTGGCCTATAATTTCTTGCTTTTCAAGTTCGAATAATTCAGTTGCTTTTTGATTACAATCAACCATAATCCCTGTTTCTGCTTCTGCAATAATTATTGCATCTAAAGAATTCTCAAAAAGTAATTTATACTTCTCATTTGAATCATTCAATGAATTCTCAATTTGTTTCTGAGCAGTGATGTCATTAGCAGTGCCTATAATAATAGAAGAATTATTCAAATTTAAAGTGCTTGTATTAACATCTAGCCATCTTTCTTCATTATTTTTTGTAAGTATTTTAATTTCAAATCGCTTATTATCTACTAAATTTCTCAAAAATACTTCTAAATCTTCTACTTCCATTAAGTATTCCGGGTGTACCAATTTACTATAATGAATTTCAAGAAGTTCATCATTAGTATATCCGGAAATAACAGAAGCAGCATTGTTTAAATAAATGAAATTCTTTCTGTTGTGAATAAAAACGGCAGAAGAGAGTGTGTCTGTAAGTTTGTTAAATCGAAATTCACTTAATTGTAAATCATTTTGTGTTTTTTCCTTTTCTTTCTTTTCTTCCTTTAATTCTAATCTTGTTTTTAATGTTGGCGAAATGTATTTAGCAATAAGTTCCAAATGCTTTTGGTCAGCTTTCGAATAATCAGTATTTTTGTTTGCAACAGCAATAATCCCTAAAATTAAATCATTGAAAATAATTGGAACAACTAAAGCATTTTTAATTTCTATTTCTGATTTAATCTTTTCAAATCCATTGTTATAAATAAATAGTTTTTTTTCTTCTATAGATTGCTTAATTATTTCATTCCAAATTTCTTTTTCTTTTATTTTATTTTCTAAATTTACATTATTGTTATTTAAATAATTGACTTTAATGTTATCGTAACAAATACTATTATTTTTATTGAGGCAGCAAAAATATGCTATCTTACTATTCAGAATATTTAAAGCAATATTTAGAATTTCCATAAAAGTCAAATCATCATTTCTTAGCAAGAAAGCTCTGTCAATTTTGTTTCTTAATTCTAATTGTTTTTGCATTAAGATAAAAGCTTCGTATTCTTTAATTCTTTCCTTTGCATCGAAAATATTAGAAAAAATTGCAACAGGAGCTTCATTTTCATCTCTAATCAAAGATGAATTAATTTCGCCGACAAACGTAGTGCTGTCTTCACGGATTAAGTGATATTGAGAATTGGGTACAATACCTCTTTTGGAAAAGTTATTCATATCTGAAATAGCTCGTTCAATGCTATCAGGAGCAAACCAGTTGAAAATAGGTTTCCCAATATAGTCATTTGTTTTAATTCTTAAAAGTTCCAAGAATCTTTTTGAAGCAAAAACAATATTTCCATCTAAATCTGTTATGACATTTGCATCGGGTGCAGCAAATAAAACATTAAGTAATAATTTTTTTTCTTTTTTGAAATATTCTGCAGAATTTTCCTTTAAATTCTGTTGTTTGTCTTTAAACAGTAGTTTTATTAATGAATATTGACTCATATACCAATTTGTTAATTTTATTAATTTATATATTCTTGATATTTTTTAGTAAATTTGTGTTTAAGAATATTAGATTATCTTTAATTTATACAATATTCTTTTATTTTAAAACGATTGTTTTTAAAAAAAATTTATAATTCAAAAAATAATATACAACTATATTTAATGAATAACAAATAAAATATATAGATATGTTTCCATTAAAAGAATTTGCTCTTAAAAATGAACTACTTGTAGCAGCACATAGAGGTTCTTCCGGAACTGCTCCTGAAAATACAATTTCATCTATTGAAGAAGCTATTAGAATTGGTGCTAAATTTATAGAAATTGATGTCCAGCTTACAAAAGACAAACATCCAATTGTATATCATGACTTTTTATTATCTACTACAAAAAAACCAATTAATGAGTTATATTATGACGAAATAAAAAACTTTGACATCGGCACTAAATTTCATCCTGATTATTCCGGAGAAAGCATTCCACTTTTAGATAAAATCTTAGAAACAGCAAAAGACAAAGCATATATTCTTTTAGAAGTAAAAGCTAATTCAAATTTTATTCTTGATGATTTTCTTCATATTTTAAATATTGTGAAAAATCATAATTACGAAGAATTTACTATTTTTACTTCATTCAAATTTGAACTACTTAAAAAAATAAAAGAAATTGACAATAGTTTAATTACTGCTGCCCTAAAGCATTACAACGATGCACGTCTTCCTTCTGAAATAGTTGATGAACTTAACTGCGAAGCTTTCTTTTGCTCCATTGTTGAAATTAATAAAAAAATTTCTGATGATGCTCATAAAAACAATATTATTCTTGGATGCTATCCCGTTGATACTATTGAAGAATTGAATTATATTAAGCAGTTCCACGTAAATGCAGTTGCTTCTAATTTCCCTGAACTGATTTTGAATGAGTTGTTGAAGAGTTGATTTGGTAATTTGTTGATTTGAGTTGTTGAGTTTTGTAAGACTTATGAAATATAAAACAGCACTAATACTCCACTTTTGGAAAAAGTTTTTCTTTATACATAAGTATTAGTTCTTATAATAGAAAATAGATATAATTTCAAAACCTTTGAAATTTATTACTAATGAATTATAAATTTATAACAAAAAAATCCAATAACTATGCTTATCCCGTAGGGATTACATATTAAAAAGCTAATAAATATTTAATTCCTACGGAATAAAAAGAAACTAAAAAAGCATTGTTACAAATATCAAATCCCTAACTGGATAAGTAGAATAGCAGATTGTTTTAAAAATGTAAATAATCGTTAGCCTCATAAGGAGAGGTGTTAAAAAGGTTTTATTAGTAAAGAAGTATTTTATAAAATCTATAAAAGCGTCATTGTAACATTGACAAGGCACTAGTGTAATAATTTATTGAAAACCTGATAATGATTTCTTGTCATTCTAAATCCCCAGATAAAGGAAGACTTTATTTAAATGAAGATGACATAAATAAATGTGTCATTCTGAGCGCAGCGAAGAATCCAGAGGATAGTGATTTAAAGAATTTTTTCTGGATTCTTCACTTCGTTCAGAATGACTGTGTTAATTGATGTCATCTCCATTTAAATGAAGCATTTGATTTATTAAGGGGGGTCGAAATGACAAGATTATTATAGAAAATTATATGGCCAAGCACTATTTATATAATGTTCTTACTTTATCATTCACAATTACTATTATGAACAAATTAAATATATATAAAATACAAATCTGTCTTTTCTCTCTTTTGATATTTATCACGTCCTGCGTTCAGACCCCAGATGCAAACGATGATAATGATTTGAAGTCAAGTAAGAAAGCTGCCTACATCCTTTGCGAAGGGTTGTGGAATATGGATAATTCTTCTTTAGCGAGATATGATTTTGAAACTTCATTAGTAATTAATAACTTCTTTACAAAAGTAAATCCAAATTTAAGAATTGGAGATTTAGCAAATCACCTTGCAATAAAAGGTGATACCGGTTTTATCGCAGTTACAACTGCAAAGACAATAGAAGCATTTAATTTGGAAACTGGAATTTCTGTTGGCAGAATAATAATTGAAGGAAAGAGCGCCCCTCGAAAAATCTGCATTATTAACGATACTCTCGCTGCGTTCACAGAGCTTTACGAACACAAAATCAGATTCTTCAATCCCAAAACGATTAAACTATTGGATTTGGAAATTGAAGTAGGCCCTGCTCCTGAAGGAATAGCAACTGATGGAAATTACTTATTAGTTGCAAATTCCGGCTACGGCGATTATCTTGCCCAACGACCAAAAGCTGGAACTGTTTCTGTTATTGATTTAAGAACAATGCAAGAAATTTACACTATTAATTCCGGAAAAAATACTGTTGATGTTGTTTTTATCAAATCAATAAATAAAATCTTTGCTATTTATAATCATTTGCCATCTTTAAAGGATTCCATTGGTGGAATTGTTATGATTAATCCGTGTAATTTTCAAATTGAAAAGGAATGGAGAACGTTGGCTCGTTCACTTTGCTTTTCTGATGATGGACAAACTGCATATTTCCTTGATAAACAAGGCGTATCAAAAATTAATACAACTTCTTCTGGCAATGAAATAATAAATATAATTCAAAATCCAAAATTAAACGAAATATGGTATTCTCTTTCATATTATGGAAAAGACAATACTTTATGGGTGGGCAATGCCAGAAATTATCAAATAAATGGAGAGTTAATAATTTATAATTTAAGTGATTCAATAAAAATAAAAAACAGATTTGAAGTAGGTATAAATCCAAATACTATTGTTTTTTATTAGAATTGCGTTCCTTTTCCCATAAAAACGAATATTTTAAGAAAGTGCCGAGCAAACTGCTAAAACCGGCAAGAAAACCACGAAATCCATCAAGAAATCCACGCTGATAAATATATATTTTGAAAAAAGCAAAAAGCGGATTAAGAATTAGTTTCGATAAAGTTGCCTTTCTTCCATTATTAAAATATACATTTGCAGAGATTTCGGCATAGTCAACAGTTTTTTGCAAGTGGTGGCGCAAGTTCTTATAAGAGTAATGAATTAAATCGCCATTTAAAAATGTAGTTTTTCCATCAATCGTTAAAAAGTCGTGAGGATTTAGCCCTTCCCAGTGTGGATGGCTGTTTCTTTTGACCAAACGGAGTTTTTTATCTGGCTGCCAGCCGAAATTCATTAGTTTTCCGAGATAATGCGTTTTTCGATTAATAAAATAGCCGTCATATTTTTCAATTTTAATAGTTTCTAAAATATTTTTTCTTAATTCATCACTCAAAACCTCATCTGCATCAAGAGAAAGAATCCATTTTTCACTGCATTTTTCGAGTGCAGAGTTTTTCTGTTCTATATGCCCTTTCCATTCTTCAGAATATATTTTTACATCATATCTTTTTGCAATTTCAACAGTTTTGTCCTTTGAAAAAGAATCGACAATAATTATTTCAGCAGCTATATCTTTAATGCTTTTTAAAGTGCGTTCAATATTTTCTTCTTCGTTATATGTAATAATTGCAACAGATAAGGGTAGTTTTTCCATTTAGTTAATTTCTATGATTTTAAATCTACTTATATATTCCATAATTTTATGGAATTAGTATTTGCAAAATGCAAACATAGAAAATTTTAAGCTACTTCCCAAATTGAATTTGGGAAGGAGTTTGAAAAAAAAGAATGTAGAGACAAGGTATGCCTTGTCTCTATGTGAAAATCAGATGGACTCCACTTGGGAAAGTGGAGCCCATCTTTCTCTACTTCAAAACACACCCACAGCGGGTCTATGCTGGTAAACCGTCCGATTTCATCATCGTATTTGCGGACGCCGTGGTCTGCGTTTTGCTTTCTTTGTCTTTTTCCTTCCCGATGAATCTGGTGCGATTAATGTCTGAACCTTGATTTTCTTGATTAACCTGATTACTTGATTGATTATTTGTTATTTTTTAACTATGCTATTAATCAAGCAATCTTATAATCCTTCTAATCAAGCTTCAGACAACGTAATCAAACTGCTAAACTACAAGATAACTTTGAAGTTCTTCTTTATATGGCAAACTTTCGAACTTTGAAATTGGTATTTCAAAACGCATAATTGGAAGTGGAATTTCTTTATTCTGTTGCTTCATAAGTTCAAATGCTGTTTTCTTTACTAATTCTAGTTCTTCTATTGCTTCAATAGGAGTAGAGCCATAAGCACATAATCCCGGTATTTCTTTAATTTCTGCACAAAATAAATTATCCGGAATGAATTTTATTTCAACTGAATAGTTTTGCTTCATATAATAAGTTATTGGTTTCATAATGCCTCCAAACTTTTTAAAGATTGTATTGCTTTTTTGACTTGATATTCTGGAAGTATATCATTTTTACTATGACTGACTAAAACAACAAGCATTTTAATTTCAGGATGACTATAAAAGTAATGACTGCTTCCTTTTCCACTCTGTCGTTTTTCATATCCAAAATGCAAAAGAACATTATCCAAATCAGAAAACCTTACATTTTTTGGATTGTTTTGAATACTCTTTAATAATTTTAAATACTTTTCCATAAAAGAAAATTCAATTATTGATGTATAAAAATACAAAAAATATAAAACAAATCAAAGTAATATAAATATAATAATTTGAAATTGCATCAAACATCGGGTTAATCAGATGGTTGATTGTGATTTAAAGTGAATGAATTTAGAGACGTAAAATTTTACGTCTCTACAAAAACCTTACTATACGAAAGTATGAAAGCGTTCTTCAGTCATACGATGACTGGCTGTCATCGCATGACTTGAAAAGCACAGCGGGTCTATGCTTGTAAACCTACCAATTTCATCGTCGTATTTGCGAACGCCGTGGTCGGCGTAGTTGTTTTCTTTGTCTTTTTCCTTTCCAATGAATTTGGTGCGGTTCACGTCTGTTGAATTCAAAACTGAACCAAACGGAGCATAATCAAACTGCTTTACGATTGTCCAATTTACATCTTGACGCAATACAGTTCTAACATTCCCCAAATAGTCGTTAATATATTATCTAAATTTCTGAAGTAAAAATAGGATAAGGTGAATTATTTTATTAAATTGCAAGTAGTTAATTAACAATTTTAATAAAAAATAAAATCAACTTTTCTATTAGTAAAATTAAGAAATTTAACCCGAATATCAAAGAAATAAAAACAAGTTTCGACGCAAATAGTATAACAAATTATTCTGGTGCATTACCTATTTATAAATTTATTATGAAACTCGGGCTTGTCAAAGAGTTTGATAAAATCGGAATAAGTTTGCATCATAACATAAAATATACTACAGGTCAACTTATATTAGCTGTTTTGCTCGGCTTAGCAAGTGGAATGAACAGAATATACAAAATTGAAACATTCACGTTAGCCCACTAATTCAAAGTATATTGCGTATATTTGGGAAAATCAGTGATTCCACTTTTACAGATAGATTTAGCCACTTCAGTATGAATAACACGAACCAGTTTATGAATATAATCGGTAAGACATCAGCAGCGATTCACAATAAACTGAAAACCCAAACAGTATTAGATTTGGATTCAACAGTCAGGACTGTATATGGACATCAGGAGAGTGCAGAAAAAGGTTTCAACGAAGTAAAGAAAGGCGCCAGAAGTTATCATCCGCTGTTAGCATTTTTAAATAGCACACGTGAATGTTTGTTGAGTTGGCTTCGTCCCGGCAATAGCTATACATCCAACAATGCTGCTGGTTTTCTTGAGCAAGCATTTGTAATGCTACCCGGGACAATAAATGAATTATTAGTTCGTGCAGATACAGGATTTTTTAGTGAATCAATAATTGAAGTGATTGAAGGTAGAAAGAACTTTCAGTATTTAATCAAAGTAAAGTTAAAAAACTTACAAAAAGTATTATCAAATCAGGAATGGTATAGTGTTCCGTATATGCCGGACATAGAGATATGTGATTTTGATTATCGTCCATCAACTTGGAAAAGAGCAAGACATTTTTCGGCGATACGAAAATTTAAACGTTTGGTAACAGAGGGTCAAATCTTTCCATATAAAGAATATGAATATTTCTGCTACTGCACGAATATAGAAGACAATCCGATACAGATACATCGTTTGTATGGTGACCGTGGCACAAGCGAGAATTGGATAGAAAATGTAAAAAATCAGATGTTTGCTGGAGATTTATTGACAAAAGATTTTTGGACAAATGAAGTCTACTGGCTTTCGAGTGTATTGGCATACAACATAAGCGTTTGGATGCGTAAATTATGCGATGAGAAAAGTTGGCACGAGGAGCCGTCAACATTTCGTAATTGGTTTGTGCAATTAGCAGGAAAACTCACACGAGGTAGTGGGTATGAATATTTAAAGATGTACAGCTGCTATTATTACAAGGATAGATGGCGGCGAATAGAAGATGGAGTGAATAATCTAATGTTTGTATAAAAAAAAATAAAAGAGGTTTTAACAATGTAAAAAGCAAGAACAATGGATAGCTATGCCTAAATGCTGATTTTTAGTTCATTTTTAAATAAAAAAGTAAAAAATTTAGAATAAAAATCAACAATCAGTATCAAAATTTTATAACTTAAAAAAAAAATTGATAAAATTTTGCTGGGGTGTTGTATTTTAAAAAGCTAAAAATGTTACTTTAAAAATTTAGGTATAAAAAAAATCAACTGTGCAAGTATTTTTTTCATTATGAATAAAATTTAATTTATTATTCATTTTTCAAAAAAACATAATAACATTTTTAATAATCAGAAACGGAAGTGAGGTTTCTAATACTCTGTAGTAGCAAGGATTTGTGAGATTCCTCAATTCGTAACAAATGACATCTTATATTTGGTATTTATATAAGCAATTTATTATTCACAATTTTTCTAAGAATGTATTAGATCTGATAAAGGTGAGCGTATAGAGTTTTTATTAATAAAGTAATGTTTTTTATGAATTTCTTTGATAAAAAATAACTTAATTATCATTCTTATTTTCAATCAGTAAAGCTGATACATATATTACCATAACATCTACAAATTGAATTTATAACTTAAATTTAACATTAAAAGACAAGGGGCAGGTTGGTCACCTCCACCGTCAAGGTCTATTCGCGGAATTACTAATCGTCTAAATAAGTTTAAGTTTAAATTTGGATTGACTTTGTAATATATTGAATATCCTGTTTCCAAAGCAGTTCGATTTTCATTCATGCTATAAAATAATCCACCCAAATGAAAAGCAAATCTTACCTTTTTGTTTTTATTTACTATGTACCATTTTATAATCGCCGACATTTCAAATTGAGAATAGAATCCGTAAGATAAATCATAAAAATTCTTTATATATTCATTTGGATTATCTGTTTCGGCATATTTCCCAATCCAATAATTTCCATAAACTTGTGCTGAAAAAATATGGGACTTAGTGAAAGGAATTTCTAAACCCAAAGCAATAGTAGGACCAAGATTAAATTTATAATCCCAACCCCAAATATTGGAATTAAAGAATGGAAATGAAGTCGTTAATCCCAAACCACAAACAACAATAATATCTATTCCTTTTTCATCTTTTTTACCTGAATCAGCTAAAACTGGTTTTTCATAAGCAAAACTAAAAATGGAACTGAATATTAAAGCAATTAGAAAAGTTAATGCAAGTTTATATTTCATAAGTCATTATTTTATAGAATTTCTCTATATAAAATATTTATGTTGCCAAATGATATTTTGGAATCATAAATTGCTAAACATAATAATCGCATTTAAAATTTTTATGAATATCAAACAGACATTCTTTTCTGATATTAAGTGGTTGATTAATCAGCTTAATTCATTAACTTAAAATGACATAAAGCAAATATTCTATTAATAACACTTCAAACAATCACAAACTATTTCATCTCAAAGGGAAAAAAACAGAATATTTGTTATTTATACTGTAAGATGATACTTCCGAGCCACTTGCAGGGGAAGAATAACGTAAATACTTTTGTGAATTTTTAATGTGCCAGGTTAATATTTCATTAGTTTTGATGTCGAATATAACTTTACTAAAATTACCACGTTCAACTAAATTTATTTTGCCTTCCCGTTTAGTATCAGTTCTAAAGAGTGCCTGCTGGGTAGCTATAAATCCATAACCAACATTAGATATAGCAAAACAGTTCGGAAACTGTTCTTCAGCTTTATAGCTTCCAATTGAAATTGGTATTTGAAATAAACAATTCCTGGAATCAATATCGAAAATTGATACCATAGCAGCAGATTTCTCTTCTGTTGTATCTTCTTTACCGTTGCCTAAACTAATTACAGCAGCTCTTTTACCATCTGAATTTATATCAACAAACAGCGGTTTACTATGGACATTCAAAACTGCTTTCTGAGTATGAGTGCGTGAATCAACAACAGAAACAGTATTATCATCTTTATTTGTAATAAAAATTTGATTTCCAGACACAGCTATAGATGAAGTCCCATTTCCGACCTGAATAGTTCTAGCTATTTCATAGTTAGTCAAATCAACTAAAGACACTATATTTCCATTTCGATGGATTACATAGCAATCCGTTGCATTTGGGAAACAAGCTGAAATTGGTTTTGCTTGAATTGAGCTAAAATCAATTGTTGTTTTTAGTTTATAAGTGAAAGCATCAAGGACTAATAACTTGAAATCCTCAGAAACAAATAAAAATATCTCATCACGATATAACAAGATATTTTCTATTGGATTTGTTAGTTGGAAATCATTGAATTGGCTAATTATGTCCTCATATTCTAAAGTATTACTGGGAATATTAATAAGCGAAAGGACATAAGGTGCTTCATTGCTTGCAGCTAATACTGAATGCATAAATTTAGTATTATCAATAACTTTTTCTTCTCCGCAAGAGAAAATAAATAATGCAGTTAAGCATAAACTCAAAAGAAAGCTAAATTTTTTCATTATAATTCTTTAATTAGTTCTTTCATAAGAAAAGTTAGTTTTGGCTCTGCTTTTGAAGCAGTTTCGACAATTTCTTCAATAGAAAGTGGTCTTAATATCTCTGGAATACATTCATCGGTAATAATAGAAAGACCAAGCACTTCAATTTCCATCTGATGAGCTACTATAGTTTCTGGAACAGTACTCATTCCTATAGCATCAGCGCCAATAATTCGAAGCATCCTGTATTCAGCTTTAGTTTCGAGTGAAGGGCCACTCATAATTGCATAAACTCCTTTATGAACGATAATTTTATTATCTAATGCAATTTTTTCTACAATATCAGATAATCTTCTGGAGTATGGTTCGCTCATATCAAGAATTCGAACTCCTAATGAATCATCATTAATTCCAATTAATGGATTATCTCCGAGTAAGTTGATGTGGTCTTCAATAATCATTAAATCCCCTTTTTTTATTATTGAATTTACTGAACCACAGGCATTAGAAATTAATAGGGTTTTAATTCCGAGATATTTCATAACGCGAACAGGGAAAGTAACCTGCTTTAAATTATATCCCTCATAAAAATGAAATCTTCCTTGCATAGCTACAACTGGCTTTCCGGCAATTGTCCCAAAAATCAGTTGTCCGTTATGTGAACTTCCTGTTGAATGAGGAAAATGTGGTATTTCAAAATACTTGACCGAGCATTCAACTTCAATTTCTTTTGCAAGTCCACCAAGACCAGTTCCTAATATTATGCCGATTTCTGGCTTAAGTTTAGTCTTTTGACGAATAACAGCAATTGCTTCTTCGATTTGATTTTTAATTTTTTCTGCTAAAGTTTCCATAATCTTTCATTTCTATTTTTTTATTAATTAATTTTTTGAACTTGCAAATTTAAATGATTTTTCTATTACTTTTTATTCAAAAAACAAATATAAAACAAGTTTTTTAGAGATTTAGTTACATATTTTTTCTTACAAATGCAATTATATGTAATTTAAATATATTTTTTAATATTTCAAAAAAAAAGGAAAAATTTCTTTTTCCTTTTTTCAATATATGTTAAACTCAAATAATTAATTTTCTTAGTCATTCTGAACACTAAGATAAAGCATTTGCTTTATCTTGGCGTTCAGAATGTTAATTTTTATTATCTTAATTATACCCTATTTAACAGCTTCACAAATACTTTTTTGCTCTTCTAATGTTAAATATGGATGCATTGGCAAACTGAAAACGCGTTTTGCAATTTCTTCGCTAATTGGGAAATCGCCTTGCTTGTAGTTCAAATTGCTGTATGCTTTTTGTAAATGCAATGGAATAGGATAATAAATAGCAGTCGGAATACCTTTTTCTTTTAAATCATTTTGTATCTTTTGACGATGTTCTGATGATTTTGCTAAAACAGAATACTGCGCCCAAACTGAAGTATTATTTTCCGGAGTATATGGAACTACTAACTTATCTTTTAGCAATTCATTATAACGTTTTGCAACTACGTTTCTTAGCTCAATTTCTTCGTTAAAAATAGTAAGTTTTGCAAGTAAAATAGCTGCCTGAATTGTATCCATTCTTCCATTTAAACCGATTCTTACATTTTCATATTTGTCACTTCCTTGCCCGTGAACGCGTATTGATTTCATTATTTCAATCAAATCATCATCGTCAGTGAAAACAGCACCACCATCACCATAGCATCCTAGTGGCTTAGCTGGAAAAAATGAAGTTGCTGCCGCATTTCCGAAGCTGCCAGATTTCTTTCCATATTGAACTGCGCCAAAGCCCTGTGCAGCATCTTCGAGAACAATTAAATTATGCTTCTTTGCAATTTCACTTATTTTTTTATAATCAGCGCAAAGACCGAATAAATCAACGGGGATAATTGCTTTTGCGTTAAGTTTCCCTTCTTTTTTTACCTTTTGAATGGCTTCGTCTAAAAGCATTGAATCAATATTATATGTATTTCTTTCAATATCTACAAATACCGGAGTTGCACCAACCAAGCTGATAACTTCTGCAGTTGCAATAAAAGTAAAAGGAGTTGTAAACACAGCATCGCCCTGCCCAATATTCCAAGCCATTAGTGGAATTAGTAAAGCATCTGTGCCAGAAGCGCAAGCCAAACAATGTTTAACACCTACATAATCACCAAGCAGTTTTTCTAATTTAGTGATTTCTGCACCCATAATATACTGTCCGTGCATTAGGACATTTTGAATATTCGAATCAACAATATCTTTAATTTTCAGATATTGGCTTTTTAAATCAATGAATTGCATATAGCATCCTTTTGTTATTTGTTTTTGTTTCTAATATTTTAAAATCAATTTGGATTTCAATAAAATTCTTTAAATTGTGCTGCTATTCTATTTATCCCGTTAGGAATAAATTTTAAATTCATAAATATTAAATCTATTCACTATTATAAGAACTAATATTTATTGCTAATGAATAGCTTTACGACAGAAAGGGATTAATCATTATTTCATCTCCAGTTAAATAAAGAATTAACTTTATCTTGAAATTAAAAAATGATTCTTGAAAACATTATTGTCTAAATATCTTACTAATCATTAATCAATAATCATAATCCACGTATTCCTGTATATATATATCATCAAACAAATCATTTTGAACGATAATGATTTGTTTTGATTTGATTAAATTTAGCATTGACAGAAAAGCAACAACAATATGAATTTTACTGGAGTTTTGAACAAAGTCGAAAAAACTCAAACGTTTATATTTCCTTAAAGCTTGTATAATTTGCTCGGATTTTTCTTCAACAGTAACGTTTTCTGCTTCCACTAAATGAACGTAGTTATCTTGTTTTAAGCGAGTTAAACATTTTTGGAAAGCATTGAGCAAATCAAAGAGCGATGCTTTTTTGAACTGATTGTCATTACTTTTTTTAGCTAATTCTAAATCTTGCTCAAAAAGATTTCTATAGAAAATATATCTTTGATTTTCTGCTAATTGTGAAAGCGAAAATGCGGCATCTTTAAATTGCTTGTATTCAATTAGTTTTTGAACAAGCTGTGCGCGGGGGTCTACAATTTCCTGGTCTGAAGGCAGTTCAGTCTTTGGAAGGAGCATTTGAGATTTAATATAAAGCAAAGTAGCCGCCATTTGAATAAATTCGCCAGCCAGTTCCAAATCGAGATATTGCATTATTTTAATGTAATTTAAAAACTCCTCAGTAATTTTAGAAATGGGAATATCGTATATATTGAGTTCGTCCCTCCTTATGAAATAGAGGAGCAAATCCATTGGGCCTTCAAAATTATGTACTTTTACTTTATACATTATTCAAAACCATTATCGCTGTATATTCTCGGCACTCTATGCGACAAAGAAGTCAATACTTCATAATGAATAGTTCCGACTTTGTTGGCAACGTCAAAACAAGTGATTTCCAAATCTCCTTGCTTCCCAATTAATACTACTTCATCATCTACATGAATAGCATCATTTTCAACATTAATCATACATTCATCCATACAGATTGAGCCGACATTGAAGTATTTTTTACCATTAATCAGACATTCAGCTTTATTAGTAAGTGGTTTAAAGAATCCATCGCCATAGCCGATTGGAATAGTAACAATTCTTCTATCTGCATCAGAAATATATTCTAAATCATAACCGACAGTGTCCCCTTTTTTAATATCGCGAACTGAAGCAACTCTGGAGTGCAATTCAAGGACTGGTACCAAGTCTGCGTATTCTTTCATATTTGGAGCAGGTGGCAAGCCGTAAAGCGCCATTCCGGGACGTATCAAATTGAAATGGCTTTCTGGCAGGTTCGCAATAGCGCCTGAATTTGCTGTATGAATGTATTGAAAATTGTAATTTTTTTCTTTTAATTTATTAATTAAATCATTAAAACGATTCAGCTGGATGTGTGCAAATTCCAAATCATCGGTTGTTTTTGCAAAATGAGTGCATAATCCAACAATTTTGATATTAGGTAAATCCTTGACAACAGTTAAAAAATACAATGATTCATCGGGATAAATTCCATCTCTGTTCATACCAGTATTGATAAAAAGATGGACTTTAGAGACAATTTTTGCTTTTCTAGAATAGAAAGAAAGTGCTTTTAAAAATTCTATTGATGAAGTAACAGATTGCAGCCGATAATCGCAGATGAGTTTTGCGTCATCGTCTGGAGGAGGCACAATAACGACTATTGCTCTTGTATCGCCACTATCACGAATTACTGCACCTTCCTCGGGATATGCAACGCCAAGAAAATCTATTCCAAGCTGACGCAATTTCAAGGATATAGAAACTATGCCGTGACCATAGCTGTTTGCTTTTACGACTGCAAGGATAGATGAGTTCGGAGCTATTTTTTTTATTGTTTGAACATTATGACTTAAGTTGTTTAAACTTATTTTAGCTATTGTTGAACGCATTTTTTTTGGTATTAATAATACTTTTTATAATTTTGTTACAAATTAATATGTAATTTAATATTTTATTTTCTTACTATAATTTTTCTTTTAAAATTTTATGAGAATAAAAACAAGCATAGTCGATAGACTTTTTAGAAATAATTATTTACTTTTATTTCTTAATATTTTTGATGTATTGTTTGCTGCCTGTAATACTAATCCCCCACTCACTCCGGATAAACATATATTCTGTTTGCCCGGTTAGCTTGTTTTTACTCGTTATGACGAATAAATATATTTTATTATTGATTTAATCCAATATTTTTTCCTGTCAATGTTACTTCAAAACAATAAAAATTTTGAAATAAAAAAATGTGCAATAAATTAATACGATTCAAATCTCGCAGCTCATTTATTTTCCTTTCGGTACCTAAAACTTTGAATCAATTTTAACTTAGATTTTTAGAATGATAAATTTAACAATTAAACCAAATAAGTTTTTAGAGCAATACATTGATTATTTCTGGATTTTTGAATCAGAAAGCTATAAAAATATTGAACCGCAACTTGTTTATCCTCTTGGAAATATGGAAATGATGTTTCATTACAAAAACCCATTTCAATATTCAAGGAACTATTCAGATTTTGAGAAACAGCCACAAGCTTTCCTTTGCTGCCAAAAACTTTCAAGTATTGATGTAATGCCAACTGGAGAAATTGGAATGATTGCTGTTTATTTCAAACCGTATGGTGCTTCACTATTTTTCGATTTACCTTTTAACGAATTTACTAACTTTAATATAGATTTAGGAGCAATTATTGGGGATAAATACAGAGCTATTCATGAAAAATTAGGAATGGCAAATGGAACAACTGAAAGAATTAATATTATTGAAGACTTTCTACTTGAGAACTACTTAGAAAAGAGTGTTTATGAAGTAGAAATACTTAGAAAATGCATTGATATTATTGACTCAAAAATAGGTATGATATCAGTTGACGATTTAGCAAATGAAATTTTCATAACAAACAAGCAATTAGACAGATATTTCAATAAACATATTGGTTTGCCTCCTAAACAATACATAAGAATAAAAAAAATAAATTATGCTATTGCTATGATGGAAGCGAAAAAGAAAATGAATCTAACTCAAATAGCACTTGAAACTGGCTTTTACGACCAATCTCATTTCACAAACGACTTTAAAAAAATCACCGGCATTACTCCTAAGAAATTCTCTGATTTATTAAATAAAAAGTGATATTTCATTACTTTAACTTCCAAAATTGTTCAATTCACTTTCTTTTTTAGAAGAATCCAGAGGATAGTTGTAAAGAAATTTTTCTGGATTCTTCACTTCGTTCAGAATGACCAGCAAAAGTAAAGATGTCACTGGCAAACGAAGTGAGAAATCTCAAATGTAGTATTAACAATGACTTGCGAGATTTCATGCTATGCATCGAAATGACACTTTCATTGTATTTATTAATGTAACTTAGTATTACTCATCTTTAAAAAAATACTCTGTTAAGTCGTCAAATTTTATATTTATAATTATCCAACTACTGTTTGGAGTTTTGTAAAAAGTGAAAATCCAGCGGAGAGGATAATTTTTATGCAAACTTATATAGCGAGTACGAATAAGAGATTTGCCAACAATTTCAGCATTCACAAATTCATAACCATTAATCATTCCATATACATCAAATGATTTCCTTGTTTGCTCAATTAAATTATCTAATTGAGTAGAACGCTCTGCTATTGGACTTCCTTGCAGTAATTTACTGAAAGCAAAACTGACAGTATCAGCCATTAAATATTCAAAGAAAACTGTTGATTTGTTTCTAATGTCTTGTGGAATTTTGCTCGAATCTGTGGTGGCTTGGCAGTAAATATTTGCAGTGAAAGCAAGAGTAAATATTATAAGTATGATAATTTTTTTCATTTTATTTCATATTTAATTAAAAAATCAAATATAATGTAAAACTTGAATATTTACTAAATTTATTTTAAAATAATAACTTTTTCGTTTGGCTTAATCATACCGTATTTTTCACGGGCAATTTTTTCGATTTCATTGGTATCATATTCCATTAAAAAAATCTTTCTGTTTAAAGAATCTTTTAATTTTATTTCGTTATAAATCATAGCTCTTTTCTCCTCGTTCTGATTTTCAAGATTAAATCTTTTAATTAACCCATAATTATCAAAAACAAGGAAATAAAGCATCAGGGCGATAATAAGCAAATATAAGATTTTTCGCTTCTTACTTCGTTTTGGAGTTATATTTTGATTTTCGTTATTTTGCATAGAAAAGTTTATGTAATTTGGAATTAATTGAATATATTTAAAATTATGTCCTTTGTCGTTGCTATTCTAAAGTCAGAATTCCAGCCCCAATCAACTAAAATAAAGAGGTTATTAGATTTGCTTCGTAAAGAATAATTACGCTTATTACCTAGATAATGTGTCATTTCGAAACGAAGTGAGAAATCTCAAGTTCTGTGTTAGCAATTAGTTGTGAGATTCCTCACTTCGTTTCGGAATGACAAGATTGCGAAATATCAAACTACGAGGCATAAGATGTTCTTTAATTACGAAAGGGCTGGAGTTATAAATTTCTTATTCTTTTCCCACCAGCTCCTATTAATCTCTTCAGAAATATCATCAATATCCTTTTCAGTTGCTTTACTTTTAGATAAAATTAAGTAACCTTCCAAGTAATCAATAATTCTTTCTAATATTTCATTATTCTCACTGTAAGGTACTTCAAGAATAAACTTATCTGGTTCTCTTTTAATTAATATATTACTGGCTGTTGCAATCATAATTTTTTTTTTTGAACATTATGCAAATATACAAAAAAAATTTAAATTTTTACTCAACTTTCCTAGAAGATAAAATGAAGTAAATATAGAGTAGTAGTGCTTTATAAATAAAATAATATGTTTTTATCCTTAAAAAATACTTCATTAATTAATAAAACCTTTTAACACCTCCCCTGCCCCTCCTTATTAGGAGGGGAATAAGAACTGTTC
>CAZCHH010000058.1:0-22345 GCA_964498585.1 uncultured Hyphomicrobiales bacterium | reverse complement strand
ACTGCAAAACATTTACATAAGGAATTTGCTTTCGGAATGACAAGATAAAGATGGATTCTGATATTTGTCAGAATGATACTGCAAAACATTTACATAAGGAATTTGCTTTCGGAATGACAAGATAAAGATGGATTCTGATATTTGTCAGAATGATACTGCAAAACATTTACATAAGGAATTTGCTTTCAGAATGACAAGACAAAGATGGATTCTGACATTCGTCAGAATGACAAACATTCAAAATAAAAAACTATTAGGGGGCTGAAGTTTAAAATTTGTATTTTTATTCTAATATTTGTAATAGTAAGGAATGAAATATAATTACCATAAGCAATCAATATCGTAAAGTATAAAATTATTATCTTTACTAATAATTGTTAATTTTTCAATAATTGCCTGTGAAATAATCATTCTGTCAAATGGGTCTTTATGGTGATAAGGCATATCTAATAACTTCTTTGTATGCTGGAAACTTATGGGTATTAGCTCGAATGAATTTTGCCAAATTAGCTTATTTAAGTCCTCGAAAGAGATGTTCATTTCAAGTTTATTAATGCTAATTTTTATTGCTATTTCCCAAATTGAAGCAATACTAACGTAGCAAGTGTTTCCTTCTTTTTCAATAGTTTCAAGAGCTGTTCGGCTTAAAGAAGCAGCTCCTTCTAAAAACCAAATTAATGTATGTGTATCTAATAAATAATTCATCACATATATTCTTTAAAATCTTCTAATGGTTCATCAAAATCAGTAGCCATTTTAAATGTACCTTTGGCACAGCCGAATTTGGGTTTCCGCTTTTGCTCTTTTGGTGGAAATTGCTTATTTAGTAAATAATCTAAATAATAAAGCAATTCCTTCTTTAGCTGCTCTGAATCCAACAAACTCATTTTAGAAAAGATTTGTTTGTCAGTATATTCTAATTGAGTTTCCATTTTTTATTACTTTAAATAATAATAAAATTACATAAATTTTTCTATTTAAAAAGTTTTATTTAATCAACGCAATACGTTTTAATTTATTTTAATTCAAAAGAAGTTCATAAAATTGTAATTCCTCACTTCGTTACCAATCTTCGTTACTAATGACATCTTTTTTGTCGGTCATTCTGAGCGGAGCGAAGGATCCAGAGAATAGTGGTATCAATGACTTGTGAGATTCCTCACTTCGTTTCGGAATGACAAGACAAAGATGGATTCTGACATTTGTCAGAATGACACTGCAAAAGATATATATTAAGCATTTGCTTTTGGCAGTGAAGTGTAAACAAATTTTCAATATTTTACATCTATTTTCGTTTTATTCCATTGCATAAATATTAATGTTTAAATATTTGGAAAAATAGTATGGAAGAAAATAAGCAGCAACAAGCACAGGAATTTGAATATAAAGCCGAGATGAAGCAACTGCTTCATTTAATCGTCCATTCCCTTTACACACATCAGGAAATTTTCTTACGAGAATTAGTTTCAAATAGCTCTGACGCTCTGAACAAAGTAAGATTCCGTAGATTAAGCGATTCCAACTTTTTAGATGCAGATGCTCCTTTAAAAATTATGATTGAAGTCGATAAGGACAAAGAGCTTTTCTCAGTCGAAGATACCGGGATTGGAATGAGCAAAACCGATTTGATTAATCAGCTTGGAACTATTGCAAGCTCCGGCACTTTGGAAATATTAAATCAATTACGCCAGAACCAATCAAGTTTTGATGGCAATCTGATTGGGCAGTTCGGCGTTGGCTTTTATTCCGTTTTTATGGTTACAGACGAAATTACTGTCGATACCCGCAATATCGAAAATGATTCTGTTGGTTTACGCTGGAAATCAGTTGGTGATGATAAATTTTCCATAGAAGAAATTGATAAAAAAGAACGCGGAACAAAGATTTATTTCAAATTGAAAGAAGATTTCAAGGAATACTACGATGCTGATAGAATCAAAATAATTTTGAAAAAATATTCCAATTTCGTTGAATTTCCAATTTTCGTAAATGGCGAAGAAGTAAACAAAGTAACAGCACTTTGGCATAAGAAAAAAGACGATTTAAAAGATGAAGAAATAAATGAATTTTATAAATTTATATCAAACGATTTTCAAGACCCGCTCACTCATATCCATTTAGCGATTGAAGGCAATGTAAACTTTAAATCACTGCTTTTTATCCCGCAGACAGCGCCACCAATGCTTTTCAAGGACGTTCACGAAAAATCAGTGCAACTTTATTCAAGCAAAATCTTTATACAGGACGATTGCAAGGAACTGCTTCCGGAATACCTCCGCTTCCTTAAAGGTGTTGTGGATACTGAAGATTTGCCATTAAACGTTTCGAGAGAAGTAACTCAAAATTCTCCTGTTCTAACAAAAATTAAAAACGTTATAACAAGCAAAGTTCTTTCTCATCTTGAAGAAATTGCCGAAAAGGATAAAAAGAAATATGATGAGTTTTTTAGCAATTTCGGTTCACTTTTCAAACTCGGCGTTAATTCCGATTGGTCAAACAAACAGAAAATCACAGATTTGCTGCGTTTTGAAACATCATCTCTTCCAAAAGGAGAAATTACTTCATTCAAAGAATATGTAGGCAGAATGAAGCCCGAGCAGAAAGAAATATTTTACGTTACTGGCGACAGCAGGGAAAAAGTCGAGCAAAATCCGAACCTCGAATATTTCAGGAAAAATAGTTTTGAAGTGATTTATCTTACAGACCCAGTGGACATTTTCACTATTCCTTACATAACTGAATACGATGGTAAGCTCTTGAAATCCACTGACAAAGTAGAAATCAACCTTTCCAAAGAAGAAGAAACCCGGCTTGATGGGTTAAGTGAAGATACAAGCAAAACGCTCATTGATTTGTTCAAAGAAGTGCTAAAAGACAAGGTAGAAGACGTGGTGGTATCCAAGAGATTAGTTGAATCGCCGGTTACTCTCGTAGTCGGCAAAGAGGGAATGGATGCACAGATGGAAAAGATGATGCAAATGTTGGACAAGGAATTTACAGCTTCAAAGCGTATTCTTGAAATCAATACATCGCACCCGCTTATAAAAAATCTTGCAAAACTTCATATTGCAAATAATGATATTGAATTATTGCGAAGCAGCATCACTCAGCTTTATGAAGGTGCAATGCTCATTGACGGCTATTTAAGGAATCCATCTGAATTTGTCAAGCGTATGTTCGATTTTATGCAAAAAGCTACAGGGTAGTTTTTCAGACCTTGAATTAAAAAAAGATGTCCTACATCTCCGTCGAGATGTAGGACGTCTTGCGTTATAAAGCTTCGAGGAATTCAAGCGAAAATGAAATTTTTAAAACGCACTAAATTTAATGAAGCAAGAGCTTAAACCTTTAATACAAGACAAATTTTGAAAAAGAATTTGAGTTATTTCCTTTTACCTGAACAAAATAAACTCCGTTTGTAAAAGTATTTAAATCTATTTTAATTTGATTTGTTTGGTAACTGTTTCTGAAAACAATATTTCCCAAAACGTCATAAATCATTACTTCTTTAAAGTGTTCGTTATTTTGAAAAAAATTAAGTTGAGCAGTTTTGCTAATGTTGTCAATTTGAAGAGTAAATTCATTATTTAAATTATTGCCTGAATTTTCTACGCTCAGTGCAGTTAAATCAATTTTATACACTCCATCTGAAGTTCCTGCAAATAAATAATTGTCATTTATTGCTAAACTTCTAACATATAAAGATGTTAAACCATTATTTAATTCAGTCCAGGTCTTTCCGAAATCGTATGTTGTGAAAACTCCGAAATCTGTTCCAGCAATAAGCGTGTTGTTATAGAAGATTAAAGAGGAAATTCTTATTTCTTCGTTGTTTTGAATTAATTGGTATTCCCAGCTTTCACCGTCATCTGAACTGATATGTAGCCCACTACTATATTCTCCCAAGAAAATGTAATTATCTTTAGTAGCAATGCAACTAATTGGAAAAGATAGATTTGCAATAGTATCCCAGGAAACGCCTTCATTAGTTGATAAATGTAACATACCATTATTAGTAGTTGCATAAATTTTATTATTAGCCAATAAAATATTATTAATATGATTAACTAAATAGCCACAAGTAGCAATTTCCCAATTTTCTCCACAATCATTTGAAGAATATAAAATATCATTAGTTCCAAAAAAGATTTTTTCATTATAACTTAAAACTACAGAGAAAAAAGAATATTTAACCATAAATGTATCTTTATCAATTATATACCAATTAGTACCATTGTTAGTTGAACAAAATAGTCCAATATCGGTAGCAGCTAATAAATAATTATCACAATATGCAATTGAGTGAATAGTTACATTATTTGGTTTTTCAAAATAGTTTATAATTCCTTCACCTATTGCAGCCCATGATAAACCATCGTTTTTAGATAAGAACAAATGTTCAGGTGCAGAATATGCTATAATTTGGTTTTCATTTGCATTAATATAATTAATGTCTTCTTTTTCAAGTCCAATTTTGCAGGGCTGCCACTGCTGTGAAAAGAGGACTGAAGAAAAGAATAGGAAGAGAAAAACTACTATTGTTTTCATAATAGACCTCATTATTTGTATAGCACAAAAAACTTTGAAAATACTTTTTCTCCTTTTCTAAATAAGCAAAGATATGTTCCATTACTTAAATTTGATAAATCAACATCAATACTTTTTGTAAACTCTTTGCAAAAATAATTATCTAAAATATCAAATATCTTATTTCCTTTAAAATCATATATTTCAATATTAATATATTCAGGAGAAGTTAATGAGAAAGAAATATTTAATTTATTACTAACTGGATTTGGCTTTAATTCAAATGACTCATTAATATTTAAATTTTCATTTACTGAAGTAGAATGGTCGCAACAATATAGCAACATAAACGCACATTTATCATAATCAAAATAAGTACTAGGTATAAACTCATAAGGATTATTTATTTTACTATCTTTACTTAATGGATAAAGTCGATTCTGTTGACATTGCCACCATGTGCCTGAGGGGGAATCCCTATCTCTATTTGACATCATACTTGAAGGATTACCACATCCAGGTTCAGAAAAAGGTAAAGTATTGGCTAGTCCTAGTAAATATCCTATCTGATGCATAATTTCTGTTCTTAAATCTGCATTAACTATGTATGAACCGTATCCTATTGCTAAATCTCCACCTCTTGTAAAAAAATATTTTGTAGGTTTACCTTCTTTGTCTAATTGAGAAAAACCACTTGTAGCATTAAGCACAATTGATAATTCATCACAATTATACTCGCATTTATCTAATAAAGGATTATTTATATGAGATGGCAACGCTTTATCGTCTCCTAATTCTTGATTATTTTTTGTCCATACTATTTTAATTTTACAAGGTTGGCAATCGTCATTATTGTAAGAAGAACAGGAATTTTGCCAGTAATCCAACGCTGCTTCAATAATATTTGGAATATCATTGTTGTGAAATTCAAATGTATTATCATATTGATCAGAAAATATTCTTTCAGTCCAAGGACCTAAATTTTCCCAAGGAATATTTGCATTGTTATAAAAAACAGTTTCAGCAAGCTTTAAAGGCAAACATAGTTTTAAAGGTTTCCAATCTGAATATGGCTCTGGCATATCATAAGGATTAGCATTCGAGCAGCATAAAGGAACTATCTTATTATTGACTGGGTCGCAAAATAAATATCCAATATCGTTAAGTTTAACTTGATAAGAGTCTGTAAATTCTTGAGAATATTTGGTTTTACATCCCTCACAATCATCTTCGGAAAATAGTACGTTGAAACTTAATATGACATAACATAATACAATGGTTGTTTTCATTTTTCACCTCAATTAAAATTAGTAAGAACCATTAAGGATTTGTTCAATTAAGTCGGTGATATTCTGCTTCCAACTGTCGTACTCTATTAAATTATCATTATTCCAAATTAAATTAATATCTTTTACTTTTTCATCATTAATAGGTAATGCGCTATTGGAACAAGTTGATTCTAAAATTAACGAAAAATAATCATTTTCAAAATCAAAAAGTTGATTTGCATACTTAAGAAAAACAATTGCTTCTTGACCTACGTGCATCGAAAATTCACCGTTTTCATCTTTGAATGCGTCATCGTTTTCAATATTCATATATGGTGTATTTGGATAATAAGGTCTTTGATAATAAATCCTTTTAATATATTCAAAAGATATAATTGGCTCTTGAATACTTGGATTTAAACTAATTTTATTCTTTAATATATTATTTTCGCTATAATTGTTTAAGTCTTTAAATTTCTTTCCTTTGATTGTATCTAAAACCCTAGCATAAACACAATATACATTACTGTCTTTTACTTTTATTCCACTTAATAACTGTTTGTTAGGCATAGAATCAATATAAACAACTTGTACTCTTAAAATGTAATCAGCAAACAATAAAGCAAAAAAAGCATTTTTTTTGTTATCTGGTATTAAGGATTTAATTTTGTTGCTAAGATTATAATTAAGGTCAATTAAAGAAGATTCGTATCTTCCTCCGTAAGCGGAATTATGATTTAAAGCAACTTCACCCATATATTGATTAAAAACAATTGGGTCGTAGTCTTTAATTTTGTATAAATATTTTATAGCATTTGTTAAAGTATCATTTGCTGAAGTCCAAGTGCGAAGCAATTCGTTCTGTTGCCAAGTTGTAGAAAAACGGAGCAAACTGTCAAGGTAAATATATGACATTAAAACGTCATAAGGCATTCCCGATGTTATTGGCGGAATACTTCTGATAATAGGAAGTTGTTTTTGGTACATTGAATTTGTGCTATCGTACCAATAACCGGCAGATTTAAAAATTGAATCATTAAGATATCTGACTCCTGTTTCGTTTTGTGCATAAGTCATCGCAAGAAACAAGAAAAAGGATGCGAAAACTGAAAGCATTGTTTTTTTCATTTTTTTCCTTTTCTGAATTATTAAAATCTACGTTTTAATTTAAAAAAAAAAAACGAAAAAAAACAAATATTTATTTATTATGAATAAAAATTAATTTTATTTTTTTTTAAATTAAAATAGGGAGTTATTATAGGGATTCACCTTACGCAATTCCATTTTAAGATTTTAAACAAGTTAAGTTGATACACTATTTTCTTTTTAACACAAGTACCATTCCCCTCTCAAGAGGGGAATGCATAAGGTGAGATAGGAAGTAGAAATAAAATTTACTTTGATAATTTTTTTCAACTAATGTTTTACATTTCGTTATCAATGAATATTTTTTTGTCATTCTGGCGTATGCCAGAAATCATCTTGGGAAAGCAAGTGAGCTTGCTCACGATACATTTGGGCAAGACCAAATGCATCATTGAAATAGCTAAAATTAAATAGCGTTGAACAATAATAAGATAGATTCTGACATCCGTCAGCATTACATTCTTTTTCACTTTCGCACAAGTTTCCCAAACTTTTCGAAAATTTAAAAATCTAAACTATCTAATCTTTCTAAACTTGAAGTAATTATATTTAAATAGTATTTTTTTATTATTTTTGAAATTAAATTAAATACAAAACGTTAAGTATAATAATATGAAATAACATAAATGAAATTAATCAAGGAGTAAAAATGAAAAAGATACTTTCATTCATTTCTGTGCTAATATTTTCTTCGTTAAGCTTGCTATCTCAGCAAAATCAACAACAGGCAGTGATTTTACAACCCATATTTATATTAGAAGATGTTAGTTTTGCAGTAAATGCTATGAATTCAATAGAAATCGTTGGAACCGAGGTAGAAATATTTTTAAGTAGTAAAAACACTTTAATTTCATATTTACAGTCTGCACAGAAACGCAATAAAACAGCAAAAGATACTATTCATTGTGAAATGCCCCTAACGACAGCACAAAACATAGCAAACTTTTTAGACAGAGCTAAATTTTCTGCCTCGCAGGCAGAGCAATTTAAACGTTTTATTGATGCTTTAGTAGAATCTACGAAAAAGTATAAATCTAACTAAAAGGAAGGAGTCGAAATGCAAACAAGAAAAGAACGTGATACAATGGGCGAAATTGATGTTCCAATCAATGTGTATTGGGGCGCTCAATCAGCAAGGTCACTCATTCACTTCAATATTGGAGTGGAAAAAATGCCAAGAGAAATTATTCGTGCAATGGGAATACTAAAAAAATCTGCAGCTCTTGCTAATTCCGAACTCGAACTACTTCCCCAAGAAAAATGTGATTTAATTGTAAAAGCTACTGACGAGGTAATTGAAGGAAAACTTGATGAGCATTTCCCACTTTCAATTTGGCAAACCGGTTCTGGTACTCAAACAAATATGAATACCAATGAAGTTATTTCGAATCGCGCTATTGAACTAGCAGGCGGTGAAATCGGTTCTAAAAGACCAATTCACCCAAATGACGATGTGAATAAATCTCAAAGCTCAAATGATACTTTTCCAACTGCAATGCATATCGCTGCTGCAGAAGAAATGTATCATCGCTTACTTCCAGCTATTTCAGTACTTAGAAATACTTTAAATGATAAAGCAATAGAATTCAAAAATATAATAAAAGTTGGACGTACCCATCTAATGGATGCTGTTCCGCTTACTTTAGGACAGGAATTTAGCGGATACGTTCAACAACTTGATAACTGTATTGATAGAATCAGACAAGTTTTGCTTGGAGTTTATAAATTAGCACTTGGAGGCACCGCCGTTGGCACTGGATTGAATACCCATCCGAAATTTGCAGAAAAAGCAATAAAATTAATATCTGAGATTACCGGTCTTCCTTTCGTAGAAGCACCGAATAAGTTTGAAGCATTAGCTTCACACGATACGCTTGTTTATGCTCACGGAGCATTGAAATCAATAGCAACAGCATATATGAAAATAGCAAATGATATCCGCTGGCTTGCTTCTGGTCCCCGCTGCGGTATCGGCGAGCTTTTTATTCCAGAAAATGAACCCGGTTCTTCTATTATGCCCGGCAAAGTCAATCCTACACAATCTGAAGCAATGACAATGGTTGCTGCTCAAGTTCTCGGTAATGATGTTACAATAAATATTGCAGGTGCCTCAGGAAATTTTGAATTAAATGTGTTTAAGCCGGTTTTAATTTATAATTTCCTGCAAAGTGTTCGTTTACTGTCCGATACTGCTCTTATGTTCGATGAACATTGTGCCGTTGGGATAAAAGCAATAGAGCATCGCATAGAATATTATTTGCATAATACTTTAATGCTTGTAACTGCACTAAATCCTCATATTGGATACGACAATGCAGCACGCATAGCAAAATACGCTCATCACTATCATAAACGTCTCAAAGAAGCTGCTATAGAACTCGGTATTTTGACCGCTGAAGAGTTCGATGAATTAGTTCGACCAGAAAAAATGCTCGGACCCGGACTCTAATTAATTGACTTTTTAAAGATTATTTTTAATTATTTTTAAAAAAATAAAAAAAATACTTGATTATTAAAAAAATCTAATTTATTTTGCATAAACTCAATTTACCATTTGCAGCAGTGGTAAATTACAGTCCAAAAAATAAGAAGTTTTATAAGTATATAAAATACAAGCTGTTATATATTTTCTGTTATTTTAAGATTAACAGAAAAATAAATTTTTTCTATTTGAAAAATAGATAAAATGGAAAATATTAATAACATTGAAATGAAAAAGTTAGTAGTAAAGCTGATTTTACTATTTGTTTTTTTTGTGTTATTAATATTTATTGCAGTCAGATGGAATATTCAGCAGCCAGTAAAGAGTATAAAAATTGAAGGAACTGAAATAGTTCCTAAAGATGAAATTGCTGAATTAATCAAAGAAAAAGTAATAGATACTCCAAAAAGCAATATAAAGCTTTCGGAGTTAAGAGAAGATGTTCATACTGTTCCTTTAATAGGCGAAGCATATAGTTCGTATAAAACTGCAGATGAAATAGTTATTGCAGTTAGCGAAAGACAGATTGAAGCAATTTTAATTGCTGATAACGAAAAGAAGTATTTTGTTGATTCTGACGGAATGTTATTGAATTATAAGTTGTATAAATCTTTGCCAGATGTACCGCTTATTAGAGATATAACAAATGGAAACAAAGTTGATACTTTACTTTTAAAAAATGCTTTGTTGTTAATAAAAGATATAAAGCAAGCAAAAGATTCAACTTTGCATCAGGAAATATCTGAAATATATTTTGATAAGAAGAAAAAAGCTTTCATTTTAATTCTGAATGACAATGCAACAGAAGCAATTGTTGGCGATAAAGAGTTATTCGGAAGTTCAATAGAAAAATTATCAAGATATTTTACAGAAAAAAGAAAAAATAATTTTTTAGAAAAAGTAAAATATATAGATTTACGTTTTTTTAATACTATATATTTAGCAATTAATAAATAAATATTAAGATAAGATGTCGCAACCACAAACACAAGCAAGCCCAATAAGCGATGAACAAAATATTGCAGTTGGATTAGATTTAGGCACTTCCAAAGTATGTGTTATAGTTGCTTCACAGAGCTTAAATACAAAAGCAATTAATATTCTTGGAATTGGAGTAGCTGAAAGCTATGGGATGAAACGTGGTGTCATTTCCAATATTGAAAAAACGATTCAGTCAATTCAAACAGCTGTCGAACAGGCAGAGCAACAATCAGGTATTAAAATAAAAGAAGTTGTTGTTGGTATAGCTGGCGACCATATAGAATCTTATCAGACAAGGGGAATAGTAGGTATTTCTAATCCTAACGAAGAAATAACAAAAAAAGATGTTGAACGCGTTTTAGATGAATGCAGACATTCAAATCTACCTTTGGAACGAAAAATCCTACACATAATACCTCAAGAATTTATAATTGATAAACAAGATGGTATCTACGACCCAGTAGGTATGTCCGGTGTCCGTATGGAAGCAATAACCCACATAGTTACTGGCTCTTCGTCAGCAGTTAGAAATATCTATAAATGTATTGAAAGATTGGGAATAGCCATCAAAGATATTATTTTAGAACCGATTGCAAGCAGTTATTCCGTTCTTTTTGAAGATGAAAAAGAGTTGGGAGTTGCTTTAATTGATATCGGTGGTGGAACTACAGACATAACAATTTTTGAAGAGAATATAATAAGATTTACTAGAGTCATAGCTCTTGGTGGAATGCTTGTTACAAGTGATATCAGAAGTGTTGTAGCTATCCCGGATGTTCAGGCGGAGCGAATAAAAATTGAATATGGTCATTGCTACGCACCAAATCTAATTAATGATGAAGAATCCTTTATGATACCAGGTATTTCAGGTCGGAAGCCGAAAGAATTAAAAACGAAGGAATTATGCCAAATAATTCAACCAAGAATGGAAGAGATTTTCCAATTTGCGTTAAGTGAAATTCGTAATTCCGGCTATTCCGGTCGTTTGGGTGCTGGAGTAGTCTTAACTGGTGGCTGCTCTCTTTTAAGGGGAGCAGAAGATTTAGCAGAGGAAGTTTTTGGGATGCCTATTAAAATGGGTATTCCCTCGATTAATAGTTATTCCGGATTAGCCCGCGAGGTGAATAATCCAAGCTTTTCAACTTCTGTTGGCTTAGCTCTTCATGCCTTGAAATTAGAAGAATACAGTGAAATAGCTGAAAATATTGAAAAAAAGAAAGAAAAGAAAGAATCAATCTTTAATAAATTTAAGAATTATATTAAGGATTTATAGCATAAAGAGAAAATGTTTTTTAAATAAATTAAGGGGGGCCTTATTTATGCCGATTGGTATTGAACTAGATACTACACCTCACGACGGTGTAAAGATTAGTGTGTTCGGGGTAGGTGGAGCTGGTGGTAATATTGTTAACAATATGATTGTTGGAGGACTTCAAGGTGTTGAATATATAGCAGCAAACACCGACAAGCAGGTTCTTGATGTAAATTCTGCTCAAACTAAATTACAAATTGGGAAGCAATTTACTGGTGGAAAAGGTGCAGGTGGTAATCCCGAAGTCGGGAAAAAATCTACTGAAGAATCTATCGAAGATATTAAAGAAGCTATTAAATACTCCGATATGCTTTTCATTACTGCTGGAATGGGTGGAGGAACTGGCACCGGTGGCGCTCCGATTGTTGCTAAAATTGGACAGGAAGCTGGAGCTTTAGTCGTTGCTTTTGTTACCACGCCCTTTATCAGAGAGGGCAAATTCAGACAAAGAATTGCTGAAGAAGGTATAAAAGAACTTAGACAGCACGTTGATGCTCTGATTGTTATTCCTAATCAGAACTTAATGGAAATTTGCGATAAAGAAATGCGTTACAAAGATGCTTTAATGAAAATTGATGAAATGCTTGCTAACGCTACTCGAGGAATTCTTGGCATTATTACTGAAGTTGGATATGTGAATACTGATTTTGCTGACGTTTGCACTATTTTAAAGGGAAAAGGTGATGCTCTTATTGGAACTGGTTTAGGCAGTGGGAAAAACAGAGCTGCTGATGCCATTCACAATGCACTCAATTCACCTCTGCTAAATGGCTACTCCATTAATGGTGCTAAATCTATTCTCGTTAATATTTATTCCGGTGATGATTTATTATTCGGCGAAAGTGAAGAAATATTAGCTGAGATTAATAAAACAGCCGGTGATGACCTTAACCTTATTAAAGGTATTGTTCTTAAACCTGAAATGGAAGGACAAATGATGGTTACTATTCTTGCGACTGATTTTTATAATCCAAAGAAAGAAAAAGATTTTCACTTAAAAGAAAAAGAAATGAAAATTTACGAAGTTGAAAAAGAAACTTTATCTTTTCCTACTAGCCCTGTTTCTTTACCTCGCACTTTTGTTCATTCTTCAAATCAAGTTGATTCTAAAACTAATGTAATTTCAAATGTTATCCAAAACTATTCAAAACCCGAAAGAATAGCTGCTACTCCTAAAGGTGCTGATGAATTAAAGAGATATGATACTCCTGCTATTAACAGAGTAATTGAAAATGAAAATACCGACAATAACATTTTTGAAAATATTGCAAAAAATTTCAATGACGGAGTTAGTAAAGGATATTTAAATAATGAGTTAAAAACAGAAAATGGCAATATAGGTATTCCAACTATTTTCAGAAGAATTTATGAGTAGTATATTTCCCAATCTTTAAATTTATGCACAATTTAACGAAAAGTTACATTGTGCATTTTTTTTACAAAATTGTTAATATAAAAACAAATATAATACCAACCAGACAACAAGGGTGCAAAATTTTAATATCATTTTGAATCCCACGATAAAGGAAGAACTTTATTTAAATAGAAATAACGATGTCATTGGCAAAAAAGTGAGGAATCTCATGTTTAGTTTAACAAAGATTTTTGAGATTCCTCGCTTAAACTCGGTATGATATAAAAATAAGAAACAAAACCCTAATCAAGCAATGCTCTTGAAAGCATAAACCATAAATTTTAAACTAATTAAAGAAAATTTTCTTTTATTTTGCGAAAAAAAATCGTAATTTTGTAATCTTGCCTGCGGACGTGGCGGAATAGGCAGACGCGCTAGACTTAGGATCTAGTGAGGAAACTCGTGGGAGTTCAAGTCTCCCCGTCCGCACATTTTTTTATTAAGTGAGGAATATCAAATTGGAAAAAATAATTAGCGACTTAGAAGGTTTAACTAAGCAATTAGAAATTAGCTTAACAAATGAAGAACTTGCTCCGAAATTCGAGGAAAAATATAAAGAAGCTCAAAAATACGTTGAAATTAAAGGTTTTCGTAAAGGTAAAGTTCCTATGAATATGGTAATCCGTATGTTCGGTAAAATGATTCGCGAAAATTCACTTGAAGATATTGCAAATGAAATTTTTAAGCAAGTCAATGAAGAGGAACAGCTAAAAATAACGAGTGAGCCAAAATTAGAAAAAGCTGAAATTAATGAAGACGGAGCAAAATTTATAATTTATTTTGAATCTACTCCATCAGTTGAAATCGGCGAATATCGTGGTATCCAAATATACGAGCCAGTCCATATTGTTACTGATGAAAGTATTGATTCTGTAATGAAAGAAATTAGCTTAAGTAAAGGTACTTTTGTTGACGCTGATGAAATTACAGATAAATACTTCGAAGTCAAATTAAAATTCCAAGAAATAGACAAAGAAACTGGCGAAGTATTAATTAATTCAGAAAGCAATAACGAACAAAACTTGCTATTATACAATAAAGATATTTTTCCAGAAATTCTCGAATCTATTATCGGCTTGAAAGTTGATGATTCATTTGACTATAATCCACACAATTTTGATGAAAAATCAGATGATGTTCCATTAAAAGTAACGGTAAAAGAAATTCGTAAAATTATTCCTCAGGAATTAACACCAGAATTTATTGCTGAATATACTGACAATAAATTCGATAATCTTCAGGATTTAAGAGACAGCTATATTTTCAAATTCCAAGAACAGTGGAATGAAAAAACAAAGAAAGATATGCATACGCAATTAAGAGAACATCTCTTAAACGAAAACACATTTGAAGTGCCTTCATATTTAGTTCAAAAAGAAACTTATCGGCAATTTGAAGAATTTAAAAGACAATATGGGGGCGATGAACGACAGTTTAATTTTGAACAATCGGGATATCTTTTCACTGGAGTAGCTGAAAACAATGTAAGATGGGCTTACATTGTTGAAAAAATTGCTGAAAAGGAAAATATAACCGTTGAAGATTTTGATTTTGACGATTATATTAACAAAATGGGTGAAGAAATTGCAAATGATGCCCAATTATGTGAAAAAATCAGAAAATCTGAAGGTGTTAAACAAAATTTGTTAAATCAAAAAGTATTGGATTTCTTACTTGATTTTGCTGTTACTACTGAAATGCCTTATGAAGATTATATGAAGATGCAGCAAATGAAGCAGGAAGAAATGTTGAAACATATTAAAGAGGTTCCACATCATCACCACGGCCATAATCACGAAGAATTTGATAATGTTTATGACGATGAATTAAACACTTTCGACGATGAAGAAAACGAAGATGATGATTCATCAATAGATGAAGAAAATACTATTGAAGAAGATACCCAAGAAGAAGATATAAAAGAAGAAAATCAAGAGGATAAATAATTATGAAAGAAGAAATGCAAAATAGTTATTTAGTTCCAATAGTAATAGAACAGACAGGGCGCGGCGAACGTTCTTACGATATATATTCACGTCTTTTAAAAGAACGAATTATTTTTATTGGCGGTCCTATTGACGACAATATTGCAAGTTTAGTAATAGCCCAACTCCTTTTCCTTTCAAGTGAAGACCCGAATAAAGAAATAAATCTATATATAAACTCTCCCGGTGGAAGTGTTAGCGCTGGTCTTGCGATTTACGACTCAATGCAGTTTGTTAAACCCGATGTAGCAACTATCTGCATTGGAATGGCTGCTTCGATGGCACAGGTTCTTCTTGCAGCAGGTGCCTCCGGAAAAAGATATGCTTTGCCAAATTCACGAATCCTTATGCATCAGCCACTCGGCGGTGCGCAAGGGCAGGCAAGCGATATTGAAATTTATACAAAAGAAATGCTTCGAATAAGAGAAATACTATATGAAATCACTTCTAAGCATACTGGCAAACAAATTGAACAGATTAGAAAAGATGCTGACAGAGATTATTATATGTCTTCAAAAGAAGCATTGGATTATGGTATTATTGATAAAATTTTAGACAGGAATACTTTTGCCGGTAATCCCGAAGCTAATATTGATAAAAAAGATTAATTATGACAAAAAGCGGAAAATATCAAAATCAGAAGACTTATAAATGCTCATTCTGCGCGAAAAATCAAAATGAAGTAGCTCAACTTTATGAAGGTTTCTCTCCCGGTGTGTATATTTGCGATAGCTGTATTAAAAGCATTTATTCTTTATTAGATGAGAAAAATAATCCAAATTTAATGAATAAAGATTTTTCTCATAAACTATTAAAACCTTCTTATATCAAGAAAAAGTTAGATGAATATATAATTGGACAAGAGCATAGTAAAATTGTATTGTCTGTTGCTGTATATAACCATTACAAAAGGATTTTTGATAAAAATCAAAGAGAAGAATTTAAAGACGTTGAATTAGAAAAAAGCAATATTTTGCTTCTGGGTCCCACTGGTACCGGAAAAACCTTGCTTGCACGTACTCTTGCACGTATTCTTAATGTTCCTTTTGCAATAGCAGACGCAACAACAATAACTGAAGCTGGCTACGTCGGCGATGATGTTGAAACTGTACTTCTTAGCTTACTTCAAAAAGTGGATTACGACCCAAAGAAAGCAGAATATGGGATAATTTATATCGATGAAATCGACAAAATCGGTAGAAAAAGTGAAAATTCAAGCATAACAAGGGACGTTTCCGGCGAAGGTGTTCAGCAGGCACTTCTAAAAATCCTTGAAGGAACTACTGCTGGTATTCCACCAAAGGGTGGACGCAAGCATCCGGAACAATCACTTGTTTATTTAAATACACATAATATATTGTTCATTTGTGGCGGTGCTTTTGAAGGAATTGAAGGTATTATTGCCAACAGGATGAGAAAAGCTGCTATTGGATTTACAGCCCAAACTTTAGATAAAATAGAAGATAGAAATGATTTGCTTAATTTAGTTGAGCCGGACGATTTACTCAAATATGGATTTATACCAGAATTAATTGGTCGTCTTCCTGTTATTGCTGCTCTTGAAGAACTTTCTGACGATGCTATGCTAAGTATTTTAGTTACCCCGAAAAATGCAATAGTTAAACAATTTCAGAAACTCTTCGCAATGGAAAATGTGGAATTAGAGTTTGAACAATCTGCCCTTGAAGAAATTGTAAAAAAAGCTAAAGTAAAAAAGACTGGTGCTAGAGCTCTTCGCGCTATTGTCGAAGAAATCCTTTTGCCTCTTATGTTTGAGTTACCAGATATGACCGGTTTAGAAAAATGCATTGTAACAGAACAAACTGTTAAAAATGGCGAACCACTTCTTATTTTTTCAAAGAAAAGTGTAGCTTCGTAAATTTTATTTGTATATTATAATTTTTTGTTTTAATTTTGTATTCTGTATATAAAATGGATATAAGGTAAATATTATGTTTGCAGTAGTAGAAATTGGTGGACAACAATTTAATGTTCAAAAGGAACAAATCGTAAGTGTTCCATTATTAAAAGCACAAACCGGAGATATGGTAAAATTCAGTAATTTGGTTCTTTTATCAGATGATGACAGTATTAAATATGGAAGTCCATACACTGACGGTTGCGTAGTAGCCAAAGTTTTAGAGCATTGGAAAGATGAGAAAGTTCTTATTTTTCATAAGAAAAGAAGAAAAGGGCACCGCAAATTAAACGGTCATCGTCAAAAATATACAAAAATTCAAATCAGCGATATATCTGCTTCCGATATGGATTTTCCAAAAGCTATTGAAGAAGATATTAGCACTCCAGATCATCTTAATATTGAAAATAATTAATAAGGAGATATAGATATGGCACATAAAAAAGGTGGTGGGTCAACGCGTAACGGTCGCGACTCGAATGCACAAAGACGTGGAGTAAAATTATTTGGCGGTCAATTCGCAAAAGCTGGTAATATTATTGTAAGACAATGCGGCACAAAGTTCCATCCCGGAAAAAATGTCGGACTCGGAAATGATTACACTATTTTTGCCCTTATTGATGGCAATGTTAAATTTGAACACAAAGACAAAAGCAGACTTAAAGTGTCTGTTTATCCTATAAACTAACTCATTTTAAAACTCTACTTGCAAAGGGACTTAATTAGTCCCTTTTTTTTTAATGATGAAAAATATTGGTATTTTCGGAGGCACTTTTAATCCGCCTCATAAATCGCACCTTAGAATTGCTAAATGTTTCATTGAGCAAATGAGTTTAGATTTATGCTATTTCGTTCCAACATATATTTCTCCATTTAAAATTAATTCAAATCAATCGGAAATTATTGATAAAACTCATATTTTAAATATGCTTAAATTGCTTACTAAGCAAACTCCTTCCATAGAAATTTCTAATTATGAAATAGAAAAAGAAGGCATTTCCTATTCAATTGAAACTATAAGGCATTTTAAAGAATTATATCCCGAATCAAATTTATTTTTACTCATTGGTTTAGACAATTTGTTTAAATTTAATGAATGGAAAAATTATAAGGAAATTCTTGAACTTGCTAATCTTGTTATTGCACCAAGAATTTTCAATTCAAACAATTTTCTTTTTTCTTCTCAAAATAAACTACCAAACAGCGAACTTTATAAATATAATGATATATCATTTTACTACCTCAGAACCGAAGCTATGAACTATTCTTCAAGTGATATTAGAAGGAATATTGCTGAAGGAAAATCGGTTAAAGAGTTTTTAACAAAAGAAGTAGAAAGTTATATAATTGAAAATAAACTTTATTTAATTGATAATTGAAAATTCTTATTGTTCCATAAATATCAGCACTATAATGAAAAAGCTATTTTTCCTTATCATTCTTTGCTTAACAACAGAATTAGTATCACAAACTACTCTACCAGCTCCGAACCACATAGTAGTATTAATTCTTGAGAACCATTCCTATTCACAAATAATGGATTCTTCTGTGGCGCCGTATATAAAAAGTTTAGCTGAAGATTCTTGCTCAGCTTTATTTACAAATTTCTATGCTATTGAGCATCCAAGCCAGCCAAATTATCTTGATTTATTTTCTGGAAATAATCAGGGAGTAACAAGCAACGACCTTCCTACAATATTTCCATTTACAAGTGAAAATTTGGCAAATCAACTAATTGAATCCAGTAAGAGTTTTATAATCTATTCCGAAGATTTACCAAATGTTGGATTCAACGGAGCTAAATTCGGGGCTTATGTTCGTAAACATAATCCTGCTGCTAATTGGATGGGAACTGATGAAAATCAACTTCCAGAAACAATTAATCAACCTTTCTCTGCTTTCCCATTTAATGACTTTAATTTACTTCCTACTGTCTGCTTTGTTGTTCCAAATCAATCTAATAATATGCATGATGGAACAGACCCGGAACGTATTACCAACTCTGATAATTGGATAAAAAATAATCTTGATGGATTTATCCAATGGGTGAAAAACAATAATAGTTTACTTATTCTTACTTTTGATGAAGATAATTATGAATCGTCAAATCATATTTTGACTATATTTACTGGAAAAATGGTTAAAGGTGGAACATATTCTGAAACACACAATCTTTACAGTATTCTGCGTACTATTGAAGATATGTATGAATTGCCAAATATAAGTAATGCTGCTACTGCAACGCAAATTTCTAATTGCTGGAAAGAAATATCAGGTGTTGAAAATAATCATTTTTCTGAGTATAATTTTATAGTTTATCCTAATCCAGTCAAAGACTATTTATCAATTGAATCATACCAAAAAAATTATCTGAATAATTATAAATTTCAATTATTCAATATTTATGGGAATAAGGAATTAGAAATAAAGATTGAATCGAGTAATACCAATGTAAAACTAAGTGATTTATCATCTGGTATATATTTTTATAAAATATTTTTTGATTTTAATGTAATAAAAAAAGGAAAAATTATTAAAGAGTAGTTTATAGTTTTTTCTCAATTATATTAATTAGGATATAAGATATAGAATGTGTTGTTCATAAATTTTGTAAAATATTCATTAGCAATTGATAATAAATGATTTACTTGAAATACTGGGGAAAAAAACAGTTTTTTAAAAATAATTTTAATTTTGATGCTGCATCTATTCATTTTAAAGTTTGCTCTAAGTATATTACAAGCACTTCTTTTTTTATAAAATCATCTCCTAATCTAATATAAAATTATAGTCAGTAACTCACAAATCACAAAAGGACATATCATTAATAAACAAAGAGTATTTTAAAATTAAATTATTTTTTTTATTCTGAATTTTAATGATAATTTCACAAATAAATTACTTGAAAAAAAAATGATTTCATAATTTCAAGATTTTTCAATATATTGCAAGTTTTGTAAAATAACAAAATAATAAAATGTGAAAATAATTAATTAATAAAATTTAAAGAATCCACTTGGAGTAATTTATGAAAGTGTATGAAACACAAAAGATAAGAAACATTGCGTTATTAGGACATGCTGGAGCTGGCAAATCAACAATAGCAGAATCAATTCTTTTTATGTCAGGGGCAATAAACAGGAAAGGAAGCATTGAAGAACATAATAGCGTATCAGATTATAATGAAATTGAACAGGAAAGAAATAGTTCATTATTTGCTACACCTCTTTATACTGAATGGAATGACTTTAAAATCAATATGATAGATACTCCCGGTTATAATGATTATATAGGTGAATTAATTGCAGCTGTAAACGTGGTAGATACCGGAATTATCGCTATAAATGCACAAAACGCTATTGAAGTCGGAACTGAAAACGCATGGCTATATTCAGAAAAAAGAAATTTACCAGTTATGTTTTTAATCAATAAATTAGATTTTGACCAGGCAAATTTCGATAAGGCAAGTGAAGAAATAATTTCCCGTTATGGACGTTCTGCTACAATATTTCAATATCCACTACAAGTCGGAGCAAATTTCAATTCTATTGTTGATGTTCTTTCAATGAAATTAATAGAATTTTCTGATGGTAAACCAAGTGTTAAAGATTTACCTGCTTCAGAAAAAGATAAAGTTGAAAAACTGCATAATGAATTAGTCGAATCCATTGCAGAATCTAATGAAGAATTAATGGAAAAATATTTGGATAATGGCGAACTCGAAGAAAGTGAATTGCTCGGTGCTTTATCTTCTGCAATAACTCAAAGAATGATTTATCCAATACTTTGCTGCTCTTCAAAGCTCAATGTCGGAATTACTTCTTTGCTTGATTTTATTCAAAATTATCTTCCAAATCCATCACAGTTACCAATTCAAAATGAAACTGAAACAGAAGTAAAATGCGATACAATAAGCCCAACTTCACTCTTCATTTTCAAATTAGTGTCTGAAGCTCATCTCGGCGATATGATTTTCTTCCGTGTAAATTCCGGGAAAGTTACTTCCGGCTTGGATTTGATTAATGAGCAAAGGTCTAGCTCAGAAAGATTAAACCAGTTATTCGTTGTATGTGGAAAGAAAAGGGCAGAAATACCTCAGTTAAATGCCGGCGATATCGGTGCTACTGTGAAATTGAAAAATACCGGTATTTCTGATACTCTTCATGAAAAAGGATTTGATGTATTGCGCCCAAGATTATCCTATCCTGAACCAATAGTTCGTATTGCAGTTGTTCCCAAGACAAAAGGTGAAGAAGAAAAAGTCGGTATGAGCTTACATAGTTTAGAATTTGAAGACCCTTCATACAAAGTAGAGCATTCTCAGGAACTGCGCCAAATCATTCTTCATTCGCAAGGTGAACTTCATCAGAGTGCTGCAAAATGGAGATTAGAGCATCGATATAAAGTAGAAACAGAATTTATTGAACCAAGAGTTCCATACAGAGAAACAATTCAAAAACAGGTAAAGGGCAGCTATCGTCATAAGAAACAATCCGGTGGTGCAGGACAATTCGCTGAAGTGCATATGATGATTGACCCATGGTTTGAAAATATGCCAAACCCGGAGGGCTTATCTGTTCGTGGTAAAGACCTTATTGATTTGGAATGGGGCGGAAAATTGGAATATGTTAACAGCATTGTCGGCGGTGTGATTGACCAACGTTTCCTTCCAGCTATATTAAAAGGCGTTATGGATAAAATGACATTCGGACCTTTAACAGGTTGCTATGTCCGAGATATTCGCGTTACTATTTATGATGGCAAAATGCACCCTGTCGATTCAAACGAAGCCGCTTTCAAAACAGCCGGTATGATGGTATTTAAAGAAAACTTCGTTAAGGCAGACCCGAAAATTCTTGAGCCAATTTATAATATTGAAATCAGAGTGCCAGAAGAATTCGTTGGTGACGTTATGAGCGATTTACCTACTCGACGTGGACTTATTCTTGGTATCGAATCTGAAGGCAGATACCAAATTATTAAAGCAAGAATGCCTCTTGCAGAATTAGATAAATATTCAACTGCGCTTCGCTCAATGACTCAAGCAAAAGCAACATATAAGCAGGAATTTGCAGAATATCAAACTGTTCCTCCTAATGTGCAGATTAAATTAATTGAAGATTACAAGAAAAAACAAGTAGAAGAATAGTATTTTTTTTTAATATTAAATTCAGAACTCCTTATTCCTCGTAATTTTGTATTTTGAAATCTTGTCATTCCGAAACGAAGTGAGGAATCTCAATAATTGTTAATTTGACTTGTCATTCTGGCGTATGCCAGAATCCATCTTGGGAAAGCAAGTGAGCTTGCTC
>CAZCHH010000057.1:17924-22403 GCA_964498585.1 uncultured Hyphomicrobiales bacterium | reverse complement strand
CGGCGGAGTTGCAAACACTACTTTCAAGAAAGCAGTAAATGGAAAGAAGTATGAAGAAGAATTATTAATTGTTAATTATTAATTGTTATTGGATTATTAGGTTATTAGGTTATTGGGTTATTGGGTTATTAGGTTATTGGGTTATTGGGTTATTAAGTTATTAGGTTATTAAGTTATTAGGTTATTAAGTTATTAGGTTATTAGGTTATTGTTGGTTAAAGAAAAAAATATCCCGATAGGGATTTGATATTTGTAACAGGAATAATCCTTGACTGTGCTTATCCCGTAGGGATTAAATTAATGATTAATTATAAGTGGGTATTTTGGGGGGAGTACTAAAAATTGTCATTCTGACGGATGTCAGAATCCATCTTAAAAATAGTATTTTTTGGTCATTAGTCATTAGTTATTAGTCAATAGTATTTTTACTAACAACTTATGACTAATGACTAAGAAGCAAGATGGATTCTGGCATACGCCAGCATTACAAGTAAATATAATACATTGATAAAAGCAAAACTAATTGTAATGTTTGAAATTAAACGAAATTTTATAAAACTTTAAAATTCTATCATTATTTAAAAAAAGGAATAACATTATGAGTAAGATTTTTTTGTTTGTTATAGCATTTTTTATTTGCGTATCTTTTTCTGCTGTTGCCCAGTTTGAAGGAGAATGGGAGCAAACAAACGGACCTTTAGGTGGTTCTGTTAAAACTATGGCGGTTGACGGAGACAATATTTATGCTGGAATTGAAAATACAGAGTGGGACCACAATGGAATATTTTTATCAACCGATTTAGGAAACAGTTGGAAACATATTGGTTTATTAGAGTATAAAATTAATTCAATTGCAATTTTCAATCATATCGTATTTGCAGGAACTGATGAAGGACTTTTTATCTCATCAGATAACGGCGAAAACTGGCAGGAAACTGAACTTAAAAATTATATTTCTTCTATTCAAATAAATGGAAATAATATTTGTGTTGAGATAGGTGATAATATTTATTTATCTTCAAACAATGGCGAAAGTTGGTCTTGTATAGAAGTTAACTTAGATTATGTTTTTTCTCTTACTATGAGTGATAATAAAATATTTGCTGGAACATACTTCGGACTATTTACTTCAACAGATAATGGCGAAAGCTGGCAAGCAACTGAAATAAGCGAATCTACTTCAAAGATTATGTCAATTGATAGTATTATGTTTGCTGTTACTTCAGAAAATGGAATATATATATCTTATAATAATGGAGAGAATTGGGAGCATAAAGATTTTTTAGTAGATAATATTTATACATTTGCAATAAAAGATGATATTATTTTTGCAGGAACAAATAATGGTGTTTATTCTTCTACCAACAATGGTTTTACATGGAAAAATATAGGTTTTGAGGGTAATCGGGTTCGGTCTATTTCCGTAAATCAAGATAAAATTATTATCGGAAATTATCCCGGTGGAGTTTACTTATCTACTAACAATGGAGATACTTGGGAAAATAAAAGTTTTGTTGGGACTTATGTAATGGCTCTTTCTTCTTTTGGAAATACTATAATTGCTGGCAATTATAGAGATGGATTGTTTATTTCCAACGACAAGGGAAGTTCCTGGCAATATATTGGATTGTTAGGACCTTCAATATTTTCAGTAGCAATGAATGAAAATGATATTTTTGTTGGATTTCATAATGGAATACTACATTCTTCAAACAATGGTGAATATAATTGGACGCTCACTGGGTTGGAAGGAATTTATGTTTATTCCATTGTAATGAATAACGATGTTATTTATGCAGGTACTTGGGAAAATGGTGCTTATAAATCAACTGATAATGGAAATATTTGGATTCCTATTAATAATGGATTTGGCTATGAGCCATCGGGTTACGATTTTCTATTTGTTAATGATTCTATTTTTGCTGCAACAAATGATGGAGTATTTTTATCCACAAACAATGGAAGTAATTGGAGTCAAATCGGCTTAACTGGTATTGATATTTTTACTATTAAAAAGAACAGAAATACATATTTTGTAGGCACAATTAAAAATGGGCTATATACTTCGACTGATAATGGAAATAACTGGACATTGGTCGAAGAAATACCAACAAACAGTATTGTGAGTTCTTTAGCTTTCAATAATGAAAATATATTTGTAAGTATATTTGATGGTGGATTTTACGTTTCAACCGATAATGGAGTTAATTGGGAACAAAGCAATGAAGGATTAACTAACTCTTCTATTGTGCGTTTACTAATTATAGACAAAACGCTTTATGCTGCTACTTTAGGTAATGGTGTTTTTAAACGCGAATTGCAGGTTGCTTCCGTCCCTATACCTCTTCCATTATCAGAAAACTCTTTCTCTATCTTTCCAAATCCAGTTGATAACATCGCTAATTTAAAATGTGAACTTAATAATACGTCTAATGTCAAAGTTACTTTAACAAACTCTTATGGATTGCAAGTGAAAGAACTGTTTTTTGAAAATATAGAAAATCAAATAAGTTTCGATATATCAGATTTACCAATCGGTTTGTATGTCGTAACGCTTACTTCAAAAGATTTTTCAGCGAGCCAGAAAATGGTGATAATGAGATAATTATTAATTATTAATTGTTAATTGTTATTGGGTTAGGTTATTGGGTTATTAAGTTATTGGGTTATTAGTGGTTTGAACTCCTTCCCAAGTTGCACTTGGGAAGGATGATTTCTTTGAAAGTTGTACTTTACATTTTTTTAGAATGAAGTATCCCGATAGGGATTTGATATTTGTAACAGGGATAATCCTTGACTGTGCTTATCCCGTAGGGATTAAATTAATGATAAGTGATTAAAAACTATATAAACTAAAAACTATAAACATAAATTTAAAACAAATAAGCTGAAAGCCGAAAGCTAAAAATGAAATTATCGACAAAAATAGCATTAAGATATATATTCACGTTTCGTTCATTCCATTTTATAACGATAATTACATTTATTTCCCTATTGGCAATAATAATTGGAAATATAACGCTTATTTGTGTTATGTCAATATTTAATGGTTTTCGTGAATTTGCTATTGACCAGCTCGTTAGTTTTGACCCGCATTTACGCATAGTTGCAAATGAAGGTGCTGTCGTTAAAGATGCAGAACAACTCATTAGCAAAATAAAGCAAGACCCAAATATTCAGTATATTCTTCCAATAAATCAGGCACGCATTATAATTCAAAGTGGAAATGATTTCCAAATAGCCCAGTTTAATTCTGCAGTTAATGGAAAGATTCAAGATGTTTCCGGGATTGAGCAAAGCATTGTGTTTGGAAGGTTTAATATTAACAAAGAATTTGATGTTAATAACGTTGTTGTTGGCGGAATACTTGCAAATAAATTGAAACTTTCGCCCGGCGATACGATTCTTTTAACGTCTCCCGAAAAAATCGAAAAATCAGTTAAGGCATTTAAACAGTTAAAGTGGGAAAAAGTCGCTGTTTCCGGAATTTTTCAAACGAACGACAAGCAATATGACGAATTTTATATTTATGGTTCAGATGAGATTTTTCACAACTTGTTTAATATCCCTGAAAATTCTGCATCGTCCATTGATATTAGATTAAACGATGTAAATTTAGCATTTGATTACAAAGACAAAATAAAAGAAAATTTGTCTAAAGATTTAGAAGTATTGACCTGGTGGGATTTGCATAAAGATTTGTTTAGTGTGATGCAGTTTGAACGTATGTCCACTTTTTCTATATTAAGTATAATAATTATTATTGCAGCATTTAACGTGCTTGCCTCTCTTGTTATGACTGTGATTGAAAAGAAGCCGGATATTTCTCTTCTTAAGGCTCTTGGAGCAAAAGACAAACTTATCCGCGAAATCTTTTTGAAAGAAGGTGTGATTATTGGGATTATTGGCTCAACAATTGGAACATTGATTGGTGTGGGCTTATGTCTTGGGCAGCTATATTTTAAGTGGTTTTCTTTGGATACGGACAGGTATTTAATTGATTCTCTGCCACTTTCAATTCACACTGGCGATGTGCTTTTAGTATTTTTCTTTTCTTTAATTTTATCAGTTGTTGTAACTCTTTATCCGGCAAGGCGGGCTGGCAAGGTTAGTATTATCCAGGAAATCAGAAGCGAATAATGAAAAAATTCTTAATAATTTTAGTTAGTTCTATAATTTTAATTGCAGTAAGTATTTGGTTTATAATAAATTTATTATATAGAAATGTTGGTATAGATAAGGATATTATTATTGAAATACCACAAAGAACAACAATTTCAGAATGTATCAAAGATTTTAACGAAGAGGGAATGCTAAAGCCATACTGGTTTTTTAGAAACTTTTGCTCGCTTTTCTCAAAATTTTCTGGTAAGCAAATCCATTCCGGAACTTACAAATTTTCTTATAATCAAACAAATTTCGAGGTAATAATTTCTATTTTTAGTGGAAAGAACCGCTGTTTAGTTAAAGTTACTTATC
>CAZCHH010000057.1:0-17914 GCA_964498585.1 uncultured Hyphomicrobiales bacterium | reverse complement strand
GGAATAAATCTATATCGTTTCGCTTCAATCAACAAAAAGATGCTGGATTTGGATTCTGCTGAATTTATTTCATTAGCATTCGATAAAAAACTGCTTAAAAGCTATAATATTAATTCAATTAGTTTGGAAGGGTATTTGCACCCCGTTACTTACGATTTTCCCTGCAAAATTACAAATAAAAAAGTAATTGATATTTTAGTTAAGCAGCAGGATAATGTTTGGAATAAGGAATTTAAGAAAACTGCTGATGCTCAGGGGAAAACACGTCAGGAGATTTTAACTCTTGCTTCAATAATAGAAGCTGAAAGCCCAGTAGAAGAAGAAAAATATATCGTAAGCGGAGTTTATCTAAATCGACTGAAACGCGGTTGGAAGCTCGAAGCAGACCCCACTGTTGCTTATATAAACAATAAAAAAGGGCGTTTGCTTCATTCTGATTTAAAAAATGAAAGTGCTTATAACACATATCTAAATTATGGTCTGCCCCCCGGTCCTATAAATTCGCCTTCAATTTCATCAATCAAAGCTGCTTTAAATCCCAAAAAGCATAAGTATATGTTTTTCGTCGCAGTCGGCGATGGCTCAGGAAAACACCTTTTCGCAGAAAATTATAAAGAACATTTACGAAATGTAGCAAAATTTAAGAAAGCAAGAAAGATTAGGGAATAAAATCAGAACTCCTGGCCCCATAACGAAAATAAAAGAGTTAATAGATTTGCATCGTAAAGAATGATTAGGCATATTATTTCAAAAAGTATATCATTCTGACCTATGTCAAGTAAAGATATCATTGGCAAGCGAAGTGAAGAATCTCAAATGTAGTTTAAACAAAAAATTTGTGAGATTTCTTGCTGAAGCTCGAAATGACAATAAATCGGAATTATAAAAAAAAAATTAGAATAAAATCTATAAATATAATATAAAAGGAAATGATATTTGAGAAATGCCAGAATCCACCTTAATTTATAATTTAAGACAGATTCTGGCATTGACTTGCATGAAATTTTATTTATTCTGGTTTTAGTTCAAGTCCGGGGAAGTTTTCACGGAATTGTTTCAAGCTTTCTTCAACGAGTTTTCGTCCTTCTTCAACTGCCTTTTTACCTTGTTCAATTTTTTCATTTCCTTTTTTCATTTCCTTTTCTGCTTCTTCGACAATTTCTTCGCCGTCGGATACTAATTTCTCTCCTTCTTTTATCATTTCTTGCCCTTTTTCCCATTGGCTAGCAAGTTTGTTTTTCAAATCAACAAGTGCTTGAGTATCATCAGCATGTTGGCGCATAAAATCTGCTTTTGTTGGTTGTTTGCTACCACAGGAAGCAAGCATAACCATAGCAATTGTTATTATTAAGTAAAATTTTATATTTGACATATAGCACCTTTTTAAAATAATATAAAATTATAATTGCCAATACACTTCTTTTAGCAAGTGGTATTCGCAATTTCGAAAATTTCTTATTTCTTTATTATTCAAATTTCTTCAACAATTAACAGAATATTGAATAAATAATATTTTCAAATCTATTGACGGAATGTTTGTTTTTTTATTTCAATGCTAAAAATAGAATTTAAGTAATCAAAATATATGATAAAAAAGAAATTTAGGAAAGTAAGTTTTGAAAAGTCTAGTCTATGGATTTTTAATAGTTGATTCATATAATGCCTTGAAATATTAAATACATCAAGCATTAAAATACAATATAACTGCCAGAATTTCTTCTGGCAGTTATATTGTTAATTATTACCTTAAATCAAGACTTATTGAAAGTCGGTTAACCAGTCCTATATCCTGAGTAGGAGTAATAGAATAGTCTAATTGTCCACCGACTCCACCGGCAATATAGCTAAGCCCAATTCCACCGCAAAGTCCGAATTGGTCATGTCCAAAACGGTAGCCACCGCGAACTGAAAGAATTTTCTTCCAAGTCCATTCAGCACCAAGAACAAATTGTTCTGGAGATTCTGAAAGAGTAACGAAATCAAAAGCAGCGGTAACATTATGGTCATCGTCAGTATATACTTCAGAAGCAACACCGGCGCGGAAAATAAGTGGAACATTATAAGATGATGTTAAGAATTGAACATCAAGTGGTTGCATATACAATTCATCAACTATCTTCTTTGTAGCATTAAGGTCTTGCCCTTCATATTTCATCTGAGTTCCGAGATTATGGATAGAGAAAGCAAGAGTAATACCCTGAATACCTGTTTTATACATGGTTCCAATATCGAAAGCAACTCCAGAAGCTCCTAAATCAGCAATAGAGTTTGATAAATATTTACCAGTAACTCCGAAAGAGAACTGTTCAGTAAGATAACCTGCAAGAGATAATCCTATTGCAAAGTCATCAACACTATAGTAAGTACCCGTTCCTTCTGGTTTATCAACAGTTGTTCTTTCGATTTTATCGCAACCGAACGAAGTAAGAGAAATGGCAGAAGTAAAATAATCCCCAATTGGCAAAGAAATAGCAGCATAGCTATGCTGAAAATCAGCGAACCAACTTGTATAAGAAAAATTACCAGCCATATATTTAACATCAGCAAGACCTGCTGGGTTCCAGTAAATAGAAGTCAAATCGTTAGTAACAGCAGCATAAGCACCCATCCCATTGGCTCTAGCACCAACAGGAATTTTCATAAACTGGGCACCAGCAACACCTACTTTGGAGAACTCACCTGCAGAAGAGCCAGAGGTTAAATCATTATCTACCGCTTTTGCCTGATATACTAACGATGCAAATATAGTTAAAACTATAATCAAATTTATTTTATGTTTCATATAATCATCTCCGGTTTCTCTAAAATTATAAATCTTCAATTAATCTGAAGCCACCGACAATAACAGAGAAATTCTTTATCGTTTTGGCTCCATCTGGTGTTGTAATAACTGCAACTAATGTTTGACTTTGAACTCTTTGCTTATTCTTTGACAGCAAATCCCAGATTTCTACTGATTCCTGGTCTTGATAAGGAGAAGTTTCATCGTGTTCTAATGTAGTAACTAAATCACCCATTACTGTATAAATGTTAATTGAACATCTTTTTGGTAATTTAGTAAAGTAGATTTTTGCATCATATGGTGATTTTTGTCCCTGATGCGAAACCATATATGGATTTGGAACAACTTTAATCTGGTCTAACATTTGGTCAGTATATGTTGAAGGTTGTGCATCTGTTACTTTAAATCTAACTTTAGCTCCGGGAAGTGGGAAACCTAAAGCACCACCGGTCGAGACCAATGTTACTTTGTCACCAGCTTTAAAGTCATCTTTAAAAATATGGGAAGCTGGTTCATCTACTTCCCAAGTCGTTAAATCGCCCGGATAACGTCTGCCCTTGTTTGCATAGTCAAATGCAAAATTGATACCTGCAATTTGTGCCATATTTACAAAATCAACTGTATCAATTCCATCGTTGGATACAGCCGATAAATAATAGCGTCCCTGTGTTCCAACATTTGTAGGTTTTTGCAACTTAATATGTTCTGGTTCGTTTGTCTGACATGCTTGTAGTCTGGTAAGGCTCGGAATTGAATTTGATTTATATCTTCCATTTACCCAAGCAAATGAATGAATATTGAATTTTCCGATAAATGAATTATTATCTCTCATTAAATTTCTTGGGTCTGGGAAATACTTAACTAATTCAGGGAACCTAAATGGATTTCCGGGGAATGAATCCGGCAATACCATGTGTTCCAATAATCCGGGATATTCAATTACTGAAGGACCTTTGGGAGGAGCAAAGTGTGCTTTGTTATAAATTGTCATATTCAAATAAGGCACTCTGAATGTATTTGTTTTCTCATTACCTTTATTGAATACCAATTCCATCTCTTCCACTCCACCTTCTTCAAATGTTACAACATAATCGCCAGGACCATTATTAAAACTACCATAAACTTCATAAGGTACTATTCTGCCCCCATTATAATATTCATTTCTGACAATATCTTCATCTACTTTTTGGGTAGCCAGAACTATATCGATGTTTCTTTCTTCGTCATCCTCCATAGCAGTTACCATTGTAGAAACATTTGCAGGTTTATCAATACCGGTTTTTGAAATATCAGGACGATATCTACCACCTCTTTGTTGAACTGTAAAGTCAAAACTAAAGCCAAGAGCTCCTAATGCAGTTTGATTAAAATACTGAGCATAGCAGAAATTCTCTTTAGTAAAGTTGCCAGAATTAAAGTTACCGGAACGAATTACTCTTTCATCATTATCTCTTACGCCAAAGTGAATTTCTTTCTTTGAAATAGAATCATAAATGACTTTGTCCGAAAGTACCCAAGAGAAAGCATCTTCAGTGAAACTACCTCTGTATGGAAATGCACAGGGTGAAGCTTCAAAGAATGTAATACCATTAAACAATTCCTCATTCGTTTTTGTATCCCTCAATATCATTCTTTGATGATACATACCGAATCTCTTTGTAACCTGAGTTTCTGTTAGTGTTAATTCTCTTAACTGCCAGTAAGGTTGGAATTCTAATTCTAATTCTCTGCCGTCACCAAAAAGTTGATTTACTCTATCTTGGTCAACTGCAAACATATTTAAATTATAAATTCCGCCCATTTTATCTTCATCAATGTATGTTATTTCAAATTGTGATTTATTACCAATAGGAGCAGCTTTAGCTTGAGCAGTAACAACATTGGTGTTTCCTACAGAACCATCATTAAGTTTTCCTTCTGTTGGCTGAGTATAATCACCTTCGTCATAAGCTAACATCTTGTAGTGGTAATCAATATTATTGATTATCTTTTCAGTCTTTTTTGGGTCTTCATTATACTCTATTTTGTAATTACCATTTTCATCGCCAATATCAATATAAGTATTATTGTTTGTCAGCTGATCCATATATTCTGGTATTATTTGCTCTCTAACTAACTGTGTATTTTCAAAATCCGGAAAATCTATTTTTTCAAACAATTTATACTTAATAATATAATATACATTTTCCAATACATTTTTAATATGATTTGTATCTGTCATAGCAGCAATCGGGTCAATTGGCACCATCCTATCCATTGTTAATTGCTTAACACCATTAATAATCACTTCAGAGTAAGTACTTTTAAAATTAATTGTATCTCCACTCTCATCAGGAATTGAACTGGTATCCGAAATTGCCACAATTATAGTTTGTCTCTTCCATAATAAAGGATTATAACTTAAAAGTGATTTATTTAAATGGATAACGCCGAGCAATACACTATCAATTAAATAATTATGAGTAGGATTTTTAGTAAATGGGTCATGAAACATTGGGAATTCATCTCCTTGAGCTAATGAATCATAATAGTATCCCCAGGGTTTTGTTGCCAATGCTGTATCTATCGACATAATTACAGGGACACAGGCATTGCTTATCTGTTTAAGATGAGATAATGGCTGAGCAAATAGCACTCCTTTGCCAACTTTCATAAGTTTTATAGCAAATTTATCTAAAGTAGGAGGATTAGTTGAAAAGTCATAAACCGGCCCTACAATTTGTAAAGAGTCTATTAATGGATAAATAGGATTGTCATATTCAAAACCAGAACGATAAACTGATTTGTGGAATGGAGTAGGCATTTCCCAAGATGCTATTTGTTTCCAACCAAATGGTCCTTTGCCAGAGGGATACTGAACAGAAGAACTAATCTGGTCAATGTTAAATGTGTCTAAGTTATCTCTTCTTGCGCGGTACAAACGATATCCTAAAAAGTCAAGACCTCTTTCTAAAAGGTCATTACTCATTTCAGATGTTTTATCCCATGTAACCGTAATAGCATTGTTTAATGGTTTCCAAGCATTAATACACTTTTCTGGTGGGGTTGGTGCTTGAAAATTATTGTCATAGACACTTTGGGCAAATTTGTCTTTACGAACTAATTCTGCTAAATCTTCAATTGTGCCATCTGCTTCTTCCTTTATCGAAGGGCGGGCAAGAATAAGACCTACAATAATTCTTACTGTGTCCTGTGGAAGCATAGTAAAGGGACCGGTTGCCATCAATATACGAATATCTCCGGGTAATGATTTGCCATCTCTGATTCCGGAAGACATATATAAATATCTTGGGTCGTCTTCTGTTTTATCATCATCAATAGGCCAGTTGCGGAAAGTTTTAAGACCAAGCTGATAGCGGTTCTCAAAGGAACGGGCATCCTTGCGTAAAAAGCCATCAAGCTCCGGGTCAAATACCATTTTGTCAATACATACTTCTCGCCATACATCAACTAAAGTATCTCTTTCTGTAATTACCTGTTCTTCATCCACCCAAGTTGTATCGTACAACTTTTTGATTTCTTTTACCCATCTCCATTCGTGTTCAATACACATAGCACAGAATTGAACAGTTTCTCCATTAATTACAGAGTCGATAACTTCTTCGCATTGAAAAGTAGAAGGGCTTTCAAGGAAGTCAAAGCCAAGATATCCAAAACCCTTGCCTTTTTCCCCGTAATTATCCATTGTCCAGGCAACTGCCAGGTTTAAATCTTCTTCTTCATCATAGAATCTTACAAAATCATTTCTTGCACCTTCAGAAGAACTGCTGGTAAGAGCAATGTCGATATCCAAAACAGGAGACATCCAGCAATCCAATAAAGTATCACTGCTATAGTTGATTATATCATAACGAAGAAAAATGAAATCTCGGTAATCACCAAAACCCCAGGAATAAATAGTATGTTCAAACTGAAGTTGTAAAGGGTAACCTTCATCTTTTCTTCTCGTTTCACCACCATCAAATCTACTCAAATCAGTATCTTTAAAAACGCAGTAAATGTCTTCACCGGAAATAAAAGCGGGACCTTTCGGTAAAAAATTTCTATATCTTGTAGATTCGTCAAAAACATAATAGCCAAAATAGCGGTTATGCATTAAAGTGTCATCTAAGCTAACATCCCAGACAGGCCAGTTAGGACCATCAGAACTATTTAATGGGGTTCCAAAAGTTTTGTCAAAGTCGGTAGAAAAATAAGTCCTGTATTTCGAATAATTTTCTTCTTCAGCTTTGTCACCATCTTCAATACTACCCGGAACCATCCAGGAATTTCCGTTATTTGGATTATAAGTAACTTCAACATAATTTTTCATTTCAGAACGGTCTGGCCTCATTTTTTTGGCTCCGAACCAGACACCTCCACCAAAAATATATTGGTTTTGAGAGCCGCGGGGCCAGTAGCCGCCACCAACACCTTGCGAAACATAATTTCCAAAAATACCATAATTAGTAGTATAGAACTCTATATTACTTACTGTATTTCTTTGTAAGTCAGTTCCATATTGACCATAATTATATGACCTTTGAATTTCATCAGCTTTTTTTGTATCTTTTTTCTTTTCCGGCTGATTTTTTGTTTCAGCAAAAAGAAAAGAAGCTGATAAAAATACTATTGTAATTATCGCAAGTAAATTTATTATTTTTTTATTTATCATTTTAACCTCTTGAGTTCTTTAAATTTCAATATTAAATAATTAGAATTTGAACATAAGACCGAAATAAACGGTTCTTGGTGCTTGATACAAAGTTCTAAATGCAGTAGAAGTTTCTAAATAATTAACATAGCTTTGGTATCTTTCTGCCTGAGTAACAATACCATTTTTATCATGGTCAGCATTTTCACTGTAAAGCCGATTACCAAGATAATCATACTGTTCAGAAGTAAAAGTCTCAGCGATTCCAAAGTCAGCTTCTTTATAATAAGCAGTAGTTCCGAGAAAAGTTTCCGGTCTTGAAAAACTTATACCATCATCATCAGGGTCGCCTGTTGTAGTATAAAATCCAGACATTGCAGTTCTGTTAAATATATTATTTATATCAACAAAGAATTCGATTGAAGTTTTTCCTGCACCTTCTCCGAAATAGTCTCTAAGCATAAATGCTTTTTGGAATCGCAAATCAGCTCTCCAGTAAGAGGGTCCTCTTTCAGAATTGATTTCTGCTTTTGGATTTTGTGATAAACTAAGTTTAGTGTATGGAGCACCTGACTGAAAGAATCCTGATAGATTAATAAAAGCATTTTCAAGAGGATATATACCACCAATTGATGGCCCTTGATTAGAACCCCATGAAAAATCAACTATAAGATTTAATCTATGAGTTCTATCGTTTGAAAGAGGATACTCAGTTAGAGGGTATGCTGGTACTTTTGTATATGGTTCCAATGCAGGTTGATAATAAGAATCTGCAGAAGATGATGTTCCTATTACTGACGACAAAGTATAATTAAATGTAATACCTAAATGGTCAGTTGGCAAAGGATTCTTTCTTAATTCAAATTCAATACCTTTAGAATTACCATATTCTGAAACAGAATATTCCTGATATGGTGTAGGTAATGCGTGAATATATACCATACCTACCTGATTGTAAATATCTTTATAATAAGCCGAAATATTTAATGCAAAAATATCAGATAACTGATTGTTATAATTTATTTCATAAGCATTAGTCCTTTGTGCCTCCATATTAGGATTGCCAAGTATTGCACTACCTCTTAATACATCAGTATTAAACGCGTCGTATAAGAGATTGTTTTCTGGCATCTTGAAATAAAGTCCATAAGAAATAGAAATATTGGAACGCTCAGTTATAGGATAAGTTATATTAATTCTCGGGCTCATTTGGAATTTAATTTCTGAATCTCTAAATAAAGAATCAGGAGCATCAATTTGGATAAATTGACCATAATTGAATCTGTAAACCTGATTAGGTTCAAAAAAATCAAATCTTAAACCGGGGCTAATGATGATACCTTTATATGATATCTGGTCTTGGAAATAAGCAGATGCTCTCATAGGTTTTTTGGATTTACTTGTCTTTTCATAAACTTTCGCATCATCAAAAGCGTAAATATTTCCGCCCCAATCGCTTGTATATACATCATAAAATGGATTACCATCCCATGGTAAGCTATTTTGGTGGCGGCTTAAATTGTAGAAACGAAGTTCGAAACCAGTTCTAATCATATGGCTAAAACCTTCATTTCCACCATCTAAACTTAAATTATATGCTCCATCTAACTGCCAGTAATAACCTTTTCTAAATTGAAAACTTCTTGTATTTCCAGTGTTATAGAAGAAATTAGGCAAACCATAAGGATTATTCGTTGATAAGGCATTAGCATTTCCTTCGACATAACCTGTTAACTTGTTTGGTATAGGTAAATCAAAAGTCATATAGCCATCACTTGTGCTTCTTATAGATGATAATGATTGATAAACATCTATTGCTTTATCTTTTCCTTCAACCAATTCATCTCCACTAATTTTATAATTATCTTCTGGGTAATACATATCAAATCCACTGAGGAAATCTGGGTCTTCATATCCAATTCTTTTAGATATTTCATCGCTGTTTTCTGTTTTAGAAATAGTAAATTCATAATAACTATTTTGAGACAAACGATGATTTATGCGAACCATCATATAATTAATGAACTGGTTCTGAACATTTTGTTTGGCTATTCTTTCCGGAATAGTTTCTCCGGGAGAATCTTTTGAACCTAAAGTATTAGCATAAAGCCAAGACCATCCTGAACCTTCAAGACTAGTAACTCCATAATTACCACCAACTATAAAGTCGATAGCATTGGAAACAGAAAATTTCAATCTACCGGTAAAGTTTTTTACCCAGGATTGATTGTTTGGCATTTGTCCTAAATTATTTCCAATAGGGTCATAAACTTCATAACTATTACCTCTATATTTTTCATAAAAATAATTTCCAGATACATAGAATGTAGATTTTTCCAAGAATGGCAAAGGTCCACCAGTACCGAATTCAATTTTATGCTCGCCTGGACCTTGTAATTTTTTACCTTCACCGACGTTTATAGCTTTTAAAGGCGACCCCTCACCCTCGCGAACTATTTTAATTCCAGAAGCTTGGGAACCCCAAAGAGCGTCCAAATCAGTTCGCCAGCGTAGAAATCCTTCATAGTAGTCTGTTGAGCCCATTTTAACAACTGTATTAACAATACCACCCATAGCATCGCCATATTCTGCTGAAAAGCCACCGGTCAACACCTGAACTTCTTCAGTAGCAAATGAGCTAACCATTGGATAGTAATCAGATCCGGAAGCTCCAAATCCACCAGTAAACTGATTTCCAACATCAAGACCATCAACGCGGATTTGGGTTTCAGAGGCCCTGGCGCCACGAATACTAAAACCTCCACCTGTCGAGAAAACACCGGCACTCATTGCTACAATATTTTGAATACCTTCACGTGCAATAGAAGTTAAATCCTTCGATTCAAACTTTTGTTTTTTTCCAATTGCGGTATTATCGACCATAAGTCGTTTGACATCGACGACGACTTCTTCAGACATAGCATCTTTTTGCTGTAATTGGGCTACAACATCTGTAACCTCATCAACGCTAATACGCACATTCTTAAGTTCAAGTGGCGCGTATCCTACTGCTGTTACACGAACGACATAAGTTCCTGGGTCTACGTTAACTATAGTAAAGCGACCATCATTAGAGGCATAACCCCCGAGTTTAGTCCCTTGTATCATTATAGTTGCAGCAGGAACAGGGTCTCCGCTTTTCTTATCTGTTACTTTTCCTCTCAATGTTCCATAAATAGCCGCGTCTAAAGTTAACGGCGTTGCTAAAAGGACCACCATAAGCAGTAACATAATTTTACGAATCATAATAACTCCGATTGTTAATTATTAAGAATTATTGTTATTTAATTATATTTATTAATTTCGATAAATTTAACATTTACTTTTTTATCTCATTTTGAAAGTAGTGAATTCTTATTTATTTATATTTCGTTTTTTCACTACTTTCAATATGATTTTAAAATTTTTTAAAATATCTGAAACAATTCTTTTATTTCTTCGTTTATTAAACAAATAAGTATATTCTATTTTAAAATAATAGAAGCATATTTAAATATAATTTGCGATTTTATTAATAAATCGCAAGAAGTTAATATATATATATTACATATTCACACTCATCATCAATCTTTTGCTCCTTCTTAAATGGCAGTTAAGAAGGAGCAAATTATTTTATAATATTGAACTATCTGATTACGTTCAATTGTTTTGTAATACTTTCGTTAGCGGTTCGCAAAGTAATGAAATATACACCTGTTGGTAAATCTTTAGTATTGAAGTTTACTGAATTAAAACCATCATTAATAAAGCTATTGAATACATTAGCAACAAGTTTTCCATATACATTATAAATATCAATAGTTACATTTCCGCTTGCAGATAAAGTAAAATCAATATTAGCTTTATCGCTTGCAGGATTTGGATAAACACCATTAATATTAACTTCATTAGTGCTAGAGCTATTGTATTCATCAACAGAAAGAACTAAATTATAATGACCAATCAAAACATGCTGTTCATAATTATCGCCAGCAGTATTCATTTGTCTGATTCTTGCATCGTTTTCGGTTTCTCCTTCAATAGCCATTGTTTTCACTTTTAAAATGGGAATATTTAAATTGTCTGGCAACATATCAGGGATCCAAGTTATCCTATCAACAGCATTAGAGTTTGTCAAATTTTGGGATTCAGACCAAGTAGAAGAAGCAATATTTCTTGTAGAACAATAAATATCACTTGTTTCCCAAGTAAATGTTCCTTCATCCCAATTATGAACGACACCGAGTAAATCGATCCATTTAATAACAACATTATTTCCATCAACGGTTCTGGAAATTTGAATTTCATTTTGTAATTGGTTGTTAGCCAAAGAAGCTTGAGTTTGGTCTCCTTCTTCAAAGTAAGGAACCCAAAGTCCGGTAAGGTCAGCTACTTTTCTAACACCCCAAACACCATTTTCCCAATATACTTCAACTATTTGTTTGATATTTAATGAATCTGTTTCACGGCTATCATTATATTCTCTTAAATACATTGCAAATGAGTAATCCCCATTGTTAAGTACAACAAAGTCTTGGTTATATACAAAAGCTACGCTATCCGGATTTGCACCCTGAGCTTGAGCATATTCTCTTACAAGAGTAAAAGGTAAAATATTAAATTCAGTCCAAGTTTCACCGAAATCTTCTGAAGTAGAAACACCAACAGACCTTCTATCATCAGTATCACCACCAGTAAAAACACCATAAGCAGCCATAAACAATTTATTATCATCATCTTTTATAAGAGAAATCAAAGATGAAGTTCTTGCGCTATCACCAGATCCTGTAGCAGAGATGAATTTATTGGAATGCCATTGAGAAGGAATATGGCTGAACCATTCATCAAATCCTATAGTTTTTCTCATACCAATATAGTTATTCTCTTGTAAAGGTGAACCACTTTGAATGATTAAATTACCTAATGCTATACCTGTAGCATCCCCTTCGCCATTTGCAACAATTTTAGATGCGGTACCAAGCCATCCTAGAACTTTTCCTTCAAAGTGAGCTGTATCTAATGCATAAGTAAACTGATCATAGTAATATATACCATTTACAAAACCATTCCAACCGCTAGAAGAACCAGTAATTGGAAATGTAAAAGCATACCAAAGGTTATCTTCAATAATTATAGGAGCAACACTGGGGTATCTTGCCCATTTATCTGTATTACCAGAAGTTTTTACATTATAAACGAGGAGTGGTTCGCTCCAAGTATTTCCCCAATCAGTAGATTTTAAAATAAAAAGGTTGTCGCAAAGATTTTCTCCTTCATAAGAAGAATATTTTGAAGACCTTGTATCATAGAAACCACGTTTAATTGTGATTAAAGTACCAGTTTGAGTATCATATACTAAAGGCTGTTGGTCACCTGTAAAATATGAATAAGCATTAGCTAAAGAATCAAGAATATTAAAGTTACCATCTTCTAGAAGTTTGTCGCCTTTATGTTTATTTACAAATTGACTTGTTTCGCTTAAGATTGGTTTATATTTGCATTCGAAGCATTGGGCTGGATTTATTTTTATTGCTTCATTAGCTTGAACATTGCTGAAAGACAGCAAGGAAAAAAGGAAAAGTCCTGTTAAAAATTGTTGGAATAATTTCATTTATGCCTCCATTCTAAAAAATATTTTTACAAACTTTCAAATATAATAATTTTTTTTCATTTTTTTACTAAAGAAAATTCATTTGAACTTAACAAATTTACAAATTTATTTGGAAGCCATAAATTATCGAAAATATTGCTTTTAATTCTTTTGATGACTGAGTAATCTCTGGGAATCTTGAGAAAAATACTCTTCCTTCTGTTCCAATAGTAATATTAAAACCATTAAATAACTGATAGCAAGAAAAAATTCTTCCATAACTCAGGGGCCCTTCCTCAGTTACACCAGCCCCTATGCGACTTTTTAATGAAATAATATCGTTATCAAGCATTAATAATTCGTAAAATGCTGCACCCCAGTATATCTGTTTGTTGTTATCAAATGAAAGTGAGCTATAATTAAAATTTATTGGTAAAGGACTTAATTCATTTACCTTTAAAATTGCTTCATCTGTTTGTTTAATCTTTTGAGGTTGTGTTTCGTTAGGAGCAAGATTTTCATTAAATGTATAATTTGAATAACCAAATTCTACTCCTACGCTATGTGTATTTGTTATTGAATAAGTTACGCTTTGAGAAAAATTAGATACTATTGCCTTCTGGTCATCTGATATGCCACTACGAATAACATCTGTTCCAAAAAATGAATTTATATTTATTACTTTTGAAGAAAAATTAAAATCTTTAATATTCATTAAATTTGTTTGTTGAATATTATTATTACTCAATTCATTCAAAATTTCATCATTTAATTGGTAGTTTTCATTTATCTTTGCTTCTTCAATTAATTTTAAATTTGTTAAATCAATTTGTTTGGGATTTTCAATAAAATCAGTTGTTAATTTGCTAATTTCTATAGATTTAAGTAAAGTATTAGGATTTTTGAATTCCAGAGTAAATTCTTCATTTTCACCAATTGTATTATTTCTTTCAGCAAGAGCTTCTTCATTGCTTCGAGTAGAGATATTCTCTGTCGATTCTTTTAATATTTCATTTTTATTAACAATTAGAATTTCTTTGTTATCAACTTTTTTCTTTTGATTAGAATTAATTATATCAGAATTAAAAAGTAAATCATTTGAAAATTCAATGCTATTATATTTAATTGAAGAAGTTTTTTCAGAATTAATAGAATTTGGATTGTATTCTAAATCAGCAATAAAAAATAAATTTAAGAATAAAAAGCAAACAGAAGCAGCAATCAAATTATATGCGAATTTGTAGTTCCTCTTAACTGGAACCGACTTAATATTTTGATTGGCAATATTAATATACTTCATCATAATAATATCTTCAGTATTAGATAAGAGTTTTTTGGGTACTCTTATATCCTGAGCATCTTTTTTCATTATAGAAAAAATATGAACTGACTGCTCAAAAGCATTTTTTGCTTTTAAATCATTATTAATAGCAAAGCGAAGAATAGCATCTTCTTCATTAGTTAAATTGCCATCAAGATATTTCGATATTAATTTTTCAGTGTTCATAAATTTCTTTTGCAATTGGTTCTAAAGTTTTTCTTAAAATTAATCTTGCTCTATGCACTCTTACTTTAGCAAGTGATAAATCAATCCCAACAATTTCAGCAATTTCCTGATAAGAGCATTCCTGATATTCTCTAAGAATAATAGCTTCACGTAGAGAAACAGGTAAATTCATTATTGCATCTTGTATGTATTTCTTTGTATAATAATCGGTGCTCTTTTCTTGAAGTGGAAAATTTGTTAGTGCATCATATTGTTCATAATTCTTTCTTGAGCGAATTAAATTTAAGCAGGTATTTCTTGCAATAGCATATAGCCAGGCACTGAAATTAGCGCCACGGAAATCTTTCTTATGTTCAAATAATTTTATAAATGTTTCCTGAAAAGCGTCTTCAGCTAATTTCGAATCGCATAACATTCGCAAACAAAACCTGTATATTTTTTGATTATATTTATGATATAAAATATGAAATGCTTCAGCACTACCTCTTTGAAGCTCTTGAATTGTGCTTTCTATATCTATTTCTGTGTTAATATGTTTTTTTCTACCGAACATTCCAATTTTATATTTACTTTGTTTTATGACAAATTCAATCATAAAAAAGTTACAATAATAATTATATTTTTTTATTTAATATATTTTTTTTAATTTTACATATAATTTTATTACAATTAAGCATTTAGTTTTTATTTTTAATTTGTAAGTTATTGGATAGCAAATTAAAGTAACGGAATAATGTATTTTTTAAGAGTGTAAAACATCTTTTATTGATTTACACATACACATTAAGCAAATTTGCATAATATGAATCAATAAATAGAATTAAATATGCTCGGTAATGGAAAAGTGTATTGTTGAAAAATTGTTGATTTATTTTAAGATAACTTAATAAAAATCAAATTTATACAAAAAAAAATAAAAAAAGTTTTGCAATTAAATTTTTTTTATTATATTGCATTTTAGCTAAACAAAATAATGCTTTTTCCAAAAAGTAAGAATTTAACATAAAAATAAAAAAAGATAGTTATGCCAACACAACCAAAATTACAAAAAGCAGCAATGACTGCTGTAAAAGATTTCTTATGTTTAACACAAGATGAAACTTTTCTTGTTGTTACTGATGAGAAAATGCGCGAAATAGGTTACGCCCTTTATGAAGCTGGAGCAACAATAGCAAGTGAAGCATTTATCTTTGAGATGCTCTCACGCGATTTGAACGGCGAAGAACCCCCAGACCAAATCGCATCTATTATGAGAAAAGTAGATGTAGTAGTTTGTCCTACATACCGCTCACTAACCCATACCGATGCACGACGAATCGCCTCTGACCTTGGAGTTAGAGTAGCTACTATGCCCAGTATCACTCTCGATACACTTTCCCGTTGCTTAAGTGCCGACCCCAATAGAATTATTGAAACTACCAAATCTGTAGCTGAAAAAATGAAAAAAGTTCAAAAAATTAGAGTTATCTCTAAACTCGGTACAGATATTACTTTATATGTAAAAAACCGTAGGGTTATTTCCAGCACAGGTGTTCTTCGTAACATCGGCGATTATGGGAACCTCCCGTCTGGAGAAGTCTATCTTGCTCCTACTGAAGGCAAATCAAATGGTGTTATAGTTTTCGATGGCTCAATCGCAGGTATCGGCTTGCTTAAAGACCCAGTTACTATAGAAGTTAAAGATGGTTACGCTAAGTCTATCACTGGCAAAGAAGAAGCAGATAGATTTTCCAGTATGCTAAATAAAGCTGGTGCTGATGCTTTCGCTATCGGTGAATTCGGTATCGGTACTAATTACAAAGCAAAATTAACTGGTAGTATTCTCGAAGATGAAAAAGTTTTAGGTACTATTCATATTGCTTTCGGAAATAATATCAGTATGGGTGGAAAAATTGCTGTTAAGCTTCATGTTGACGGTTTAGTAAAAAAACCTACTGTTTATTTCGATAATTATTTAGTTATGGATAATGGAAAACTCATTGATGTTGAACAAGAAATTGAAGAAGATGTATTATTATAATTTATTTATATCTATACTGTATAATTCATAAATTTATGGTAAAATATTCAGTAATTATTGATAATAAATGATTTGCAATTAAAAATTAAAAAAACTAAGTTTTTTCCTCTAATTTTTAAAAATTTTAATATTGTAAGTGAATCTAGTCATCCGATGACTGCGAGTCATCGGATGAATTATTCAAGCTATATCTAATATTTATAGCTTATCCCTCTTTTGAGTGATTTTTTTTAATCAGTATTTATGATTTATGAAAGACTTTTCAATTTATCAAAAAGAAATAGAAAATCGATGGATGACAGTTAAAAATAATATTATTTCAACTGTTAAAAAATGCAATCGAAATTATGATGATATTACTGTTATCGCTGTTGCTAAGACAAAACCACTCCCACTGGTAGAACTTTCATTAAATGCCGGAATACAAAATATCGGTGAAAACTATGTCCAGGAATTGCTTGAAAAGCATAATCAAATTGATTATTCTAAATACAGCCCAAAATGGCATTTCATTGGTCATTTACAGCGAAACAAGGTTAAATATATAATTAATTTTGTTTCTCTTATTCACTCCGTTGATTCTTTTCTGTTAGCTAAGGAAATTTCAAGGCATGCTGAGAAAATTAATAGAAACATTGATGTTTTAATTCAAATCAATACTTCTGCTGAAGAATCAAAATTCGGGTGCGACCCAAACGATACTCTAAAATTATTCGAACAGGTTTCAAATCTAAATAATATTTCAATTAAAGGACTTATGACGATTGGTTCTTTTTCAAATGATGAAAGCATAATACGTAGAGAATTTAAGCTACTTCACATAAAATTTGACGAAATAAAGAAAGAATTTCCTGAAAGCAATATTAATCATCTTTCTATGGGTATGTCCGGAGATTATCAGATTGCTATTGAAGAAGGAGCAACCTTGGTTCGTATCGGAACTAATATCTTTGGCGAAAGAATTTATAAAAATGAATAATTTGTATTTATTTTTGAATAATATTCTCCCTAAATAGTGGGATGATTAGAAATAAAGAAATCAAATCTTTTCTTATATTTAATTTCTCAATTTTGTTTTTAATAAATAAAATGAAGAAATTGCTATATTTTATACCAAACCGCTAACTAATAGTATAAAATCAAAATGTCATTTCGAATCCCACGATAAAGCAAGTGCTTTATTTAAATGGAAATGACATAACTTAACACTGTCATTCTGAGCGCAGCGAAGAATCCAGAATATTTCCTTTAAACTACTATTCTCTGGATTCTTCACTTCGTTCAGAATGACCGACAAAAAAGCGATGTCATTGGCAACGAAGTGAGTAATCTCAAATGTAGAGGAAACAATGACTTGTGAGATTCCTCGCTACGCTCGGAATGACATAATATATTGCTATTAT
>CAZCHH010000056.1:5634-22810 GCA_964498585.1 uncultured Hyphomicrobiales bacterium | reverse complement strand
TAACCGATAACCGATAACCGATAACCGATAACCGATAACCGATAACCGATAACCGATAACCGGCTACTGAAAGCCGACTGCTAAAAACTAATTTTTTTTGCTTTATATTATATTTTTATTTAAATTGTGATTATCAAAAGAAATAATTTGAAACTGAACTCAGTCTGTGTTAATAATAAAAAAAAGGAAAACTTTATGAAAACAAAATTTGCATTTATGCTGTTAGGTTTATTTTTGCTGTTAAATATATCTACTTTTTGTGGTGATTTGAAGTGGATTGGCTCTGCAGGTTTAGTTTATTACGGTGATGGTTTTAAATTATCAAATGATAGAAATTACTGTTTATTAGCTGATAAAGAAGATGTTAGAGTATATAATTCAAAAAAAGACAGCTTAATTTCTGTAATTCAAACTTCTTTTTATCCTTTAAAAGACAAAGGCAATTATGTACAATATGATTTCTCAAGTAATAATGATTTTATTTTTATAATTCTTGAAAAGCAGGTTCAAATCTGGGATTTTAAGAGAGCAGAGTTAGTAAAAGAATATGACTTAACAGAAAACGAAACAGAGTATTTTTTTCTTGGTGTAGTTAAACCAAAAAATCAAGACTATTTTGTTGGTTTAGCAAGCAGTAAAAATGAACCAAACAGTTATAAAATAATTACTTGGGATGTCGATAGTTTTAAAATTAAAAATAGTTTTGTTATTGATATTGAAAACTTAATGCTTCATTCTTTGGAAATTTCTCCTGATGGTTCTTTTCTTTCAGTAAGATTAAAAGATTCTGTTTCATGGAATTTAAAATATTCAACAACAAATAAAATCTATAATCTTAATAACAATACTGTTATAAAAGAAATCAACCAAAATATTTACACAGCAATGTTTACAAATGATTATTTTGCATATTTTAATGAAAGCGGTTATCAAGGTAATGAGAATAAAATTGTTATTTGCGATTTGAACGAGTTTAATGTAGCTCAAGAAATTAGTTGTTCAAAATCTGAGTATAAATATTCCAATCAATTTGATATTTCTGATGATGGGAAATATTTACTATTTATTGACAGTATTTTTTACCATAACGCTTTAATTATATACAATCTTGAAAGTAAAAAGACTGAATACTCAATTAATCCCAAAAATACGAAACTAGATAATTTCAGATTTATTAATAAAGATACTATACTTATTGCTATACTTGCAGGTTTTTCTTATACAAATCCAATAGCTGAAATTATTGATTGCAAAACTAATAGTTTTATAACCCAGATTTTTAATGGAATAACTTATAATCTTAAGGACATTTGTTTTACAAATGATAATAAATATGTTTGTGCAATTAATGGATATATTACAATGTATGAAGTTGAAACTGGTAAAATGGTTCTATCAAAAGAAAACGATTTTTTGATTACTTCCGGTCCTGTTTCTATTGAAATGAATAAAAATAATACAAAAGTAGTATGGGCTGGAACAACAGGTAGTGTTGCAATTATTGATATTCTACAACCTGATAGTACTTTGTATTGTACCAAAGTAGATGCTAGTTTTATTTCAGCATCTTTATCGGCTGATGATAAAACACTACTATCTGCAAGCTATGTAGAGGGTTTAATCATTCTTTGGGACCTTGAAAACAGGACTGTAAAAGATACTTTAAAAATTGATGAACGTATTTTGCTTACTTTCTTTTCTGAAGATGAAGATTTTGTTTATGCAGTTGCAATTAAAGAAGGTTGGGATAATGCAATACTTTATAAATGGAATCAGGTTACAGATGAATTAACAAGTAAAACATTATATGGTTTCAATCCTTATTTTCTATCACCTTGCAAAGTTTCTTCTGACAAACGTTATTTATCTTGTCCTAATGCTGTGTATGATATTGAAAATGATGTAGTTCATAGTATTTCAATAGATGCTCCATTATCAGCTAACTCAGTTGCTTCAAATAGCCATTTTATTGCAGTATCAGCAGGAATTGGAATTGAATTAGATGACGGTGTGTTATTTAGAGTTATTGATTGGACAGACAATGAAGTAATCAATGAATATAAATTACTTGACTACATTTCTTGTTCAGATAGAATTAAGAATTTTTTTCAATTTTCTTATGCAGTAAGATTTTCTCCAAATAATCAATACATTGCAGCAAGTACTGAATACGGTGATATCGCCCTCTTCAAATTCGACACTACTTCCTCAGCAGTTGAAGAATATAAGGAAACAAACACTTATGAAGCAAAAGTTTTTCCGAACCCAGCTTCAAACCTTGTTAATTTAGATTTATCTTTGCCTGTTTCCGGTGTTGTAAATGTTACAATTAGAGATGTGCAAGGTGTTGCAGTAATTGAAAACTACAGCGAATTCTTTGCAAGTGGCAAAGCAAACGTTCCCTTCAATTTACCCAAATTAGCAAGCGGAATGTATTACCTAACAGTTTCTTTCAACACAGAAACTACGACAATTCCTTTAATAATAATTAATTAAGGAAAATACTCAAATATCTCCTTCTCATAAGCTATTTGGGAAGGAGATGGAAATAAAATTCATTCTTTTAACTTATTGCTTGTATGACTAAATATTAGAACCAATCTCTAATGCTTGCGTATTTTCTTAAAACCTGAATAAGTGCCTGAAAATCTTTTGGATAATCCGCCAGAAAACTTACTTTTTCTTTTGTTTTCGGATGAATAAATTCTATAGAGTAAGAGTGCATCGTTATTCTAGAAATCAAGGGTATTTCTTCATCACCTTTTTTCAAATTAAATCTCTTTTTAAGAGAAGACACAAAAAATTCAGTGCTGTTTCCATACAACTCATCAACTAACAAAGGATAGCCAATAGCAGCGCAGTGCGCCCTAATTTGATGATGACGACCGGTAATCAAATTTACTTCAACTAAGGAAGCGCGTGTGTACTTTTCTAATAGTGTAATTTCTGTAAAAGATTCTTTGCCACGGGCAGAAGGAATCATAGCACCTTTTCGCGTCGGGTCCGGCATTAAAGGTATATCAACAAGCAGTTTTTCTTTGTTAAAACTGCCAGCAATAACGCAATGATAAATCTTTTTTACTTCCCGCTTTTCGAATTGAGTATTTAAATTTGAGTGCGATTCTGCATTTTTTGCAAATACAATAATTCCGCTTGTATCCCTATCCAAACGATGGACAGTAAATATCGTATCAAATTTTCTTTTTAAAATGCGAAATATACTATTTGCATATTTATCATAGCGTTCAGGAATGCTGAGCAATCCAGCCGGTTTGTTGATAATAATAATATCATCATCTTCAAAGATAACGCTAAGTTCTGAAAAGTTTCTAATACTTGATTTCACCTGAAGCAGCTTTATAAGTGTTTAACATAAGCATTGCAATTGTCATAAGTCCTACTCCGCCCGGAACTGGAGTTATTATAGATGCTTTTTCTTTTGCAGATTCAAAATGCACATCGCCTGCAATCCTGTAACCCTTGGTGTCGTTTGCATCTTCTACGCGGTTATATCCGACGTCAATTATTACTACTCCGTCTTTCAAATAGTCGGCTGTAATAAGCTCGGGCGCGCCCATTGCAGCTATCAAAATATCTGCCTGCCGGGTATAATACCTTAAATCTTTTGCTGCTGTGTGGCATATTGTAACAATCGCATTTGCATTTTCATTCTTTTGATAAAGCAGATTCGATATTGGTTTTCCTACAATGTTACTGCGTCCTACAACTACAACGTGCTTCCCTTTAGTTTCTATTCTTTCTCGTTTGATAACTTCCATTATTCCGGCTGGAGTGCAGGGAAGAAGACTATCTAAACCAATAACCAAACGACCAGTATTTTCCGGATGGAAGCCATCAACATCTTTTTGCGGTAGAATTGCTTTGATTACTTTTTGCTCATCAATATGCCGGGGTAGTGGTAGCTGAACAAGGATACCGTGAATTTTGGAGTCATTATTCCATTCGTTTACCACATTTAAAACTTCTTCTTCCGAAAAACTTTCCTGCTCTCTTCTTACTACTGAATAGAAGCCAAGCTCTTTGCAGGTCCTTTCTTTCGAATTTACATATACTTTTGAACCGGGATTATCTCCAACAAGTAAAATAGCTAATCCGGGCATTATCCCCTTGCTTGCTATTAGCTTTTCTGTTTTTAGCTTGATTTCTTGCTTGATGCTTTCAGCTATTTCTTTGCAGTATAAAATTTTTGCCATTTTTTTTCCTTTGATATTATAATTTTTTCAAAAATACTAAATCTTTGCTAAACTTTTTTGACTTTTCAATAAATTGCTGATAATTTTATGTATTCCATTCTTGAGAAAGAAGAATTTTATTATCAGAAGAGTTCTAAAAAGTGTCAATACGAATCCTCTGATAAAGGAAGACCTTTGTTGAAATGGAGATGACATCCATGTCCCCCGCTGGCGTGGGATAGCTCGTTATGTCATCTTATTTAAATAAAGGTTTTCCTTTATCGTAAAATTGGAATTGCATTTTTTTACTATTTATATAAATAATTTTGTATATATGCTGTCAGAAGGAACTTCTGAACTGATTGAAATTATTTGCTCTAAACTCTTTTTCCCAAGTAAAACTAGAGAAAGAAGACAAAAAGATATAGAAAAAAATTTAAAAAAAATTTAATAATTAGCAAAAAAATATTAGTTTTGGAAAATGGATAAGTTAATAAATAGCTATTAAGATAATAGAATGGAGTTTAAATATGTCTGAAAAAAAGTTTGTCCCGTTTGTATCATCATCATCGAATATGGCAGAAATGACCATCAGAGCATTAATTCTTGGTCTTTTGATGGCAGTGATTCTTGGTGCTGCAAATGCTTATTTAGGATTAAAAGCTGGTATGACAATCGCAGCGACATACCCCGCTGCAGTTATTGGAATGGCAGTTTTACGTGCATTTAAAGGAACGATTTTAGAAGAGAATTTTGCCCGAACAGTAGGTTCAATCGGTGAATCTGTTGCTGCCGGTGCGATTTTCACATTACCCGCATTTTTTATTGCTGGCATCTGGCCTGAGTTCTATACAACAACAAATTACATAATCGCTGCTTCAATTATGGCTGTCGGCGGTATTCTCGGTATTATGTTTGTTGCTTTGCTAAGAAGAATTATGGTCGAAGATAAAGATTTACCTTATCCGGAATCTGTTGCTGCTGCTGAAATTCATAAAGCAGGACAATCCGGCACCTCCGGTAGCTCTTACCTTTTTTTAGCAATGATTGGTGGAGCTTTAATTAAAGCACTTGGCGAATTAAAACTATTTGCAACATCATTCCAGCATTTCTTCGTTTTTGCAAAGCAAACTATACCCGGAACGACATTCCAGGCACAAGGCGGATTAATGTTCAATTCATTTACAATAAGCCCTGCTTATATGGGAGTTGGATATATAATTGGTCCTCAGCTTGCTTCACTTGCTTTTGGTGGTGGCTTAATCGCCTGGGGCTTATTAACCCCAATAATTCAATATTTCATTATGCCATACTACCCACAGGATGGCGGTTTAACTGCAATGGAAGTATGGGGAAAAATAGTTCGTCCAATAGCCATTGGCGGTATGCTTGTAGGTGCTACATATACCCTGTTTAAGATGAGAAAGAGCTTAGTTGCAGGAATTGCACGTTCTATCGGCGATGTAAAAAAAGCTGCTGCCGGCGCCGGCTCTGACGTTGAAAGAACAGAAAAAGACATTAGTTTCACCTGGATTCTTGTCGGCATTGCTTTTGTTGCTGTTTGTACTTTCATAATTACTTACTTTGTATTTAGCACATCACTGCTAATTGCGATTGTTGCTGCAACAGTAATGATAATTTTAGCATTTTTCTTTGCTGCAGTCTCGGGGTATTTAGTCGGAATTATGGGCTCAAGCAATAATCCTATAAGTGGTCTAACTCTTACAGCACTTGTTGTTACAGCAATTATTTTAGTAGCTCTCGGCGCAACAGGTCAAGAAGGAGTTGCCGCGGTGCTTGGAGTTGCTGCTATTGTATGCGTTGCTGCTGCTGTAGCCGGCGAGATGCTACAGGATTTAAAGGTTGGACACATTCTTGGTGGAACTCCCTGGAAAATGCAGCTCGGTGATATTATTGGAGTAGTAATTGCTGCAGCAATTTTATTCATTCCACTATTTATACTTCACGAGGGTGATGTTGCTATGGGTAGATTGGAAGGTTATGTCGGTGGTTTTGGTAGTAAAGAGCTTCCAGCCCCTCAGGCATCTCTTATGGCAATGCTTTCACAGGGAATTGTCGGTGGTGATATGACCTGGCCCCTAATTATCGTTGGTATGCTTATGGGATGTGCATTAATTCTTATTCGTGCTGGTAGTCCAATGCTTATAAGTGTTGGTATGTATTTACCTTTCGGAACAGTATTTGCAATTTTTATTGGTGGTATCACAAAAGGTATTCTTGATATGGTTTGCAAAAAGAAGAATTTCAATGAAGCTCAAAAAACAAGGGTTGATAATGTCGGAGTGCTGCTGGCAGCTGGCTTCATTGCTGGCGAGGCACTTATAGGACTGCTGTTTGCTGGCTTTGCTTTCGGCGAAGTTCAAATGCCAGCAATATTTAGCGAACCACCTTTTACAATCGGAGCAATTGTTATTGTAATCGTAGCACTGTTTATGATATTCATTCCTGCCCGCAATGCTGGAAATCCAAATGAACCAGCTCCGCCGAAATCAATGTAATTAATGTTAAAATTTTAGACAAAAAATGCCATATTCTTTTTTAAGATATGGCATTTTTTTAAATTCAAAACAACGAGGAGTAAGGAGTTCTGTAATTATGCTTTGTTTGTGCACAAATAAAAAAGTGAAGAATTTAAATGTATATTAAATTCTTCACTTATAAATAAATTACAGAATTATTTTGTTCTAAAGAATTCTACTCTTCTATTTCTTTGACGATTAGCATCAGAATTATTAGTAACAATTGGTTCGTCTGGTCCGGAACCTTTAGTAGTGAGTCTATTAGCATTAACTCCTCTTGTAACCAACCAGTTTTTGACAGCTTCAGCTCTTTCTAACGAAAGCAGAATATTTGATTCTCTTTGTCCGACATCGTCAGTATGTCCAACAATTTCAATTTCCATCTCAGTAGCAGCAAGCAAAGCTTTCAAAGCATTATTAAGTATTTTTTCAGAGCTTTTTGTAATTTCTGATTTTCCGGTAGCAAATTCGATATTTCTAAGAATTAATCTTTCGCCCGGTCTAATGGATAAAATATCATCATCTGGGTCAAGTGGATTGGCACCGTTAATAACTTCAACACCGTCTTTAATACCACCGCCATCGGTATCAGGATTTAACGGGTCAGTTTTATAATCTTCTACTTCTTCGCCATCAAGAAGCCCATCGCCATCAGTATCAGGATTATTCGGGTCAGTGCCAAGAACTAATTCTTCTTTGTCTGACAATCCATCTCCATCAGTATCTTTTTCAAATTTGACGATATTATAATGCACCCCAACTCTTCCGACCCAATTGCCGTCTTTAATATCATCATAAACAGGATTTAAATCATCAGTAAGTGTGAGATTTAATCCAATTTTTAAATCAATACCGAGTTTATCAGTTGCTTTATAAGTTAGACCAAGTCCGACAGGAAATGTAACTGATGCACCATCGAATTTGGCATCTATGTCTGGATTATTCGGTTTTTCTGAAACATTATAAATAATTGCTCCAACGCCAAGATAAGCATACGGAGACCACTGGTCTAATGGCATTGGGTAATAACGCAACTTTAATTCCGGTGTTATATAAGAGGTTTTATACTGAGAAAATCCACCAAAATCCTCGGTTCCATTCTCATAGTAATTAATGCTTAATTCTGGTGTCAATCCTGAACCAATGCCATTTTCAAACAATCCATATACACCAAAAAGTGCTCCAAAAGACCTTTCTTCTCTTACAGCTTCATTAATACCATAAGATAAACCTGCTCCTATGCCTATCGATATTCCTTTCTCCTGAGAAAAAGAATTATAAAACAACATGCAAAACATAAGTAAAGAAAATGTTATTCTTCTAATCATAACAACTCCTTTATATATAAAAAAATAGTTAAATTCTATATCAACTTTTTAATTTATTAAATTAATTTTAATTTTAAATATTTTTATATATTAAAATTATTCTTTTAATAATCTACAAAACTAATCAATATTGATAATTAAAACAATAAATATTTATTGAAAACTTAATTATTCATCATACATTATTCTTCATTAAATTGTTTTATAAATAGTAATTAATGAATATTTTCATTATAAAATAATTAAAATTCTATAATTATAATCTGATTAATTCTTACCAATGACATCTTTTCTTATCATTCTGGCGTTTGCCAGAATACATCTTGGGGAAGCAAGTGAGCTTGCTCACGATACATTTGGGCAAGCCCAAATGCTTCATTGAAATAGCTAAAATTTAATAGCGTTGAATAATAATAAGATGGATTCTGACATCCGTCAGATTGACACATTTAGTGATGTCTTCTTCATCATAATAAAGCATTTGCGTTATTGTGGGATTCAGGATGATATCAGATGAATAGATTATCAACGAAATTAGAATTGAAACAAACATTGTTTTTCCCGTTATTTTTAGTAACTTTCTCAAGCATAGATATTCTACATTAAAATTAATTTTTCTCTTAATTATTAATAAATTATTGATTAGTTTTGAAGAAAAAGGTTTGAAATTATTAAATTGAATTATTATTAAGTTGTAATAAAAGGCAAAAAATTTAAGAAATATGAACACAAGAGAATCAAGAAGTATAGCTATAGTTATGGCTGGTGGATTTAATCCGAAATTCTGGCCCCGAAGCACTGAAAAAAATCCAAAACCTTTCCAGCACTTTATCGGCGAAGGGACAATGATTCAAAATACTATAAATCGCATTTTGCCAATTTACAAACCAGAAGATATTTTTATTATCTTGAAGGAATCACATATAAAATTAGCAATAGAACAATTACCATTTATTCCGAAAGAAAATTTTATTTTAGAGCCATTCCCTAGAAATACTGCTGTTTGTATTGCCTTATCAGCAACAATAATTCAGCAATATTACAGCCCAGATACTGTAATGACTATATTTCCATCTGACCATTACATAACAAGCTTGGTCGAATTCCAAAACTCTCTGAATATAGCTTCTGAGGTCGCTTCTAAGCAGAAAGGGATTGTTACAATTGGTTTAACACCTACAAGAGCAGAAACTAACTTTGGTTACATACAAATTGAAGAAAAAAAAGAAGGCATAGAGGAGTTCTACTCACAAGGAGTAAGATATTCAAAAACATTTGCAGAGAAACCAGATGAGGCAACTGCAAAACGTTTTATCCAATCAGGTGATTTCTTATGGAATAGTGGTATTTTTTCAATGCGGCTCGATGTTTTCTGGGATGCTTTTAAAAAGTTCCTTCCAGAACATTACAGCTTTTTTATCCTTTTAAAAAGTCATCTCGGAAAACTTTCTTATAAAGGAATATTAGAATATATTTATATGCAATTACAAGCTGAATCTATTGACTATGGAATATTGGAAAAAACTGATAATGTTTTTGTTGTTGTTTCTTCTTTTGGCTGGACTGACTTAAGTTCCTGGGACGAGCTTTTCAGATTATCTATGAAAGATGCAAGAAATAATTTTATTGAAGGTGATGTTACTGCTGTTAATGTTTATAATTCTTTTATTAGTGCATTGCATAAGCCAATTGCAATTTCCGGTGTCGAAGATATGATTGTTGTTGATAGTGAAGATTCAATTTTGATAAGTAAAAGAAATAAAGGAAATGAAATTCAAGAGCTTGTCGATTCCTTGAAACGTATACATTATGGAAAATTATAAATCTCAAGTTAAGAAACTGGATTATGAACATTAAGAACAAGTTTCAAAGGTCCTGTCTTTTCCTAATATTTAACTTCCTAATAAGTATAGTTCATAAATTTCACAATAAACTACAGATGCATTGCTTTTTCAATATCTTTAATAATGCAAAGGCAGATTTCGTCGCAAATAGAATATCCCTTTGGTGTTAATCTAATTTTTGCCTCATCAATAGAAATAAAACCAGCCGAAAGCAAGCTAAACAGTGTGCCTCTTAGTTCAAATAAAATATCAAAACTGTATTTCAGTGCAAAATTTTCAAGTATTAAGCCATCAGCTCTTAACTCAAGATATACAGTTTCCATTATCCTGTCTTTTTGAGATAATTCCTCAGAAAAATTTATTGGCTCTTGATTTTTGCTCAATAAATCGAAATATGTTTTTATATCATCAACGTTTTTGAATCTGTAATTATCTATATAGCTATTTGCTGAACAACCTAAACCAATATATTGGGCATTATACCAATATTTCAGATTATGTTTGCATTGTTTATTTATTTTTGAAAAATTTGAAACCTCATATTGTTTGAAATTATATTTCTCTAAATGATAAATAATTTCAAGATATAAACTACCTACTTCATCATCAGTTAATTGAGTTACTTCTTCATTTTTCAAAGCATCATAAAGGGGTGTTCCTTCTTCATAAATCAAGCTGTAATAAGAGATGTGGTTCAGTGGAAACTTGTGTGCTTCTTCGAGTGAATAAAGAACATCTTCCAATTTTTGATTTGGTAAAGCAAACATCAAATCAATTGAAACGTTTTCAAAATATGCTTTAAATGCAGAATTTATAGTTTCTTTGGCTTGCTGAGAGTTATGTATGCGTTTTAAAAAATTTAGCTCATTATTCAGAAAAGATTGGACACCAATACTAATTCGGTTTACAGAAGCACTTTTATAAGCAATAAATTTCCCTTCGTCAACGGTTCCGGGATTGCACTCAATAGTTATTTCGGGATTTTCTAGTATTTTGAAATGCTTGTGAAGAGCATTAATTATTTTATCTAATTGCAAAGGACTAAGTAAACTCGGGGTGCCACCACCAAAATAAATCGAATCGAAAACCAAGCTATCGAGTTTGAAATTATTTTCTTTTTGCTCAATTTCGAGAATCAAATACTTTATATATTCATCTAGCAACTGGCGGTTTTCAATAGAATAAAAATCACAATAGAAACATTTTCTAATGCAAAAAGGGATATGTATATAAAGACCAGCATTCAAATTATTCTACTAATTTTAATAATTTAATATGAAAAGTAGTTCCTTTTCCTTGAATAGATTCTTTGATATAAATTTTTCCTGAATGATAATCTTCAACAATACGTTTACAAATACTAAGCCCCAGTCCCCAGCCACGTTTTTTCGTAGTAAAGCCCGGATTAAATGCTTGATTTTTTTGTTTTGTAGTCATACCTTTCCCATTGTCTTTTATAATTATATCAATATATTTTTTTGGAGTATCCTTTAAAGAAATACAGATTTGACCTTGTTTATCTTCAATAGATTCAGCAGCGTTTTTAAGAAGATTTTCAATTACCCAGTTAAATAGTTCAAAATTTGCTTTAGCAAATATATTTGGAGTTAAGTCGCGAATAATATCTATTTTTTTGTTTAGATGAGGCAGTCGCTTTTCGTAATAAACGCAGAATTGTTCAATCAAATCAGTAATATTTTCTTTCTTTAGCTCTGGAGCAGAACCAATTTTAGAAAAGCGCCTTGCTATTGTGTTCATCCTGTCTAAATCGGTTTCCATTTCTCTAATTGTATCATCGATTGAGCTTGAGTCATCTTTGCTATATTTCAATATTTCAATCCATGCAAGTAAACTTGAAAGCGGAGTGCCAAGTTGATGAGCAGCTTCCTTTGCAAGTCCTACCCAAACATTGATTTGTTCATTTTTCCTAAAACTGCTAAAAACGAGATAGCCAAGAACGATAAAAATTGCAATAACTAAAATTTCTAAAACTGGAATAATTCTTAAATTCTCTATTAATGCAGAGTGGGTATAGTAAATTTTTGATAGCACTTTGCCGCTACTATCGTAAATCAGAACCGGAGGATAGTCCTCTTTCATTCTGAGTAAAAAATTGTCTAAAAGCTTGTGTTGTTCTTCTTCTGATAAAGTTGTGTCAATTTTGATATTAATTGTATAATCTTCTACCGGCTCCCAAATTTTATCATTCCCATCTGTAATTATCATTGGGAAAGACAGAGCAGGAACTATGTTGTCGTATATAAAAACGAAATCATCGATGTTTCCTTCAGCACTACTTGTGAAGCGTTGATACATTTTTGCAAAAAAACCGATTGTCCTCTGTTCTTTTTCAACAAGTTCTTTGACTAATATTTGAGTAAAGAACATCGCAGAAAGCACAATCACAAAAGCAGCAATGAAAAATAACAATTTTATTTGCCACTTTGATATTCGGGTGGATAATATATTATGTTTTTCTTTTTTTTTAAATTTCATTATTTATTCTTAAAAAAATCTGCAATACCTGTTAATGAGTATTGTGATTGCTCTCCATTTTTCATATCCTTTATTATTAACAAATTGTTCTTAATTTCATCTTCACCGATAACTATGACGTATTTCGCATTCAATTTATTTGCTTCTCTCATCTGTGCCTTAACAGAACGCCGAAGCAAATCTGTTGCAACAATCAATCCATTATTACGCATCTGCTCTGCTAAATTTACTGCATATTTTTGAGTGGTGCTGTTTAATGAAACTAAGTATAAATCAATTTTTTGTTCTAAGCTTGGAAACAGTCCTTTTTCTTCCATTATCAAAATAATTCGCTCTACTCCAAGAGCAAGCCCTACAGCTGGTATTTCGTTCCCACCGAGTTCAAGAAACAATTTATTATAACGCCCTCCACCGCCAATTGAGTTTTGAGCACCCAGAACTGAGCTTTGGAATTCAAATACTGTATGCGAATAATAATCCAAGCCACGCACTAACTTTGGATTTATTTCATATTTTATATTTTGAAAATCAAGGATGCTAAGCACTTGCTCAAAATGCTCTTTGCTTTCTAAATCAAGAAAATCAAGAATCTTTGGAGCATTATTTAATATTTCAATATCATTTTCAGCTTTTGAATCAAGTATTCTAAGCGGATTGATTTGCAAGCGAATTTGACTATCCTTTGATAGCTTTTGTTCATTATATTTCAAGTAATCGATGAGAGCTTGACGATATTTAGTTCTTGATTCGCTATTGCCAAGTGAATTAATAATTAACTTAAAATCGTTTATTCCAAACGAATTAAAAATCCTTGAAGCAAGCATAATAATTTCGGCATCGCTTTCAGGAAATTGCGAGCCAATACATTCAGCACCATATTGGTGAAACTGTCTCATTCTGCCTTTTTGGGGTTGTTCGTAACGGAAAAATGGCCCGAAATACCAAAAGCGAAGATTTGGACTTTGCTGAAGCAAGGAATGTTGCAAAACTGCTCGGGCAATTGAAGCAGTTAGCTCAGGTCGCAGGGTGATTGATTCTTCAGATTTATCGAGAAAAGTGTACATTTCCTTATTAACAATATCGGTTGCTTCGCCAATACTACGTGAAAATACTTCGGTCTTCTCAAAAACCGGAGTTCGTATCTCCTGATAATTATACTGCTCTGAAATTTGTTTGAATAATTTTTGTATATACTGCCATTTCCCGATTACTTCTGGCAATAAATCTTTGGTTCCTTTTACGTTTTGAATCATTTTTTATAAATAACAGAAAATTAATAATTCTAAAATATTAACATTATATAGAAAATACTAAATTATAATAATTTTTTCAAAAATTTATGGAAATTCTTTTAAATAAGTATAATAATAATTTTGAAAAGTAATTTATACTTTTTCTATTGCAAAGCCCAAAAGTTTCGTGAGCAAACTCACTTGCTTCCCCAAGATTGATTCTGGCATTCACAAGAATGACAAGTAGCGATGTCATTGGTAAACAAAGTGAGGAATCTTACAACCAAAGGAAAGTGGAGAAAAGTATTTTCAATAATAAAAATATTAAACTTTTTAAGAGTATTTTTCGTTATTAGAATAAAAAAACAAAGAATGAAAAGAGATGGGAAAAATTAGGGTTCTGGTTGTAGAAGATTCAATTTTTATGAGGCAGGCAATAACAAAAATATTAAATCATCCTGATATTGAAGTTATTGATACTGCAAAAAATGGTAAAGAAGCTATAGAAAAAGTATTAGAACAAAAACCAGATTTAGTAACAATGGACATAGAAATGCCTATAATGAATGGTTTAGATGCTCTAAAAGAAATAATGAGCAAATACCCTACTCCAGTAATTATGCTCAGTACTTTAACTTCCGAAGGAGCTGATTCTACAGTTGAAGCGTTATCGGAAGGAGCAGTAGATTTTATAACTAAACGTTCAGCTTTTCAAGAAATGGATTCTTTACGCGATGAGATTTTAAATAAAGTCATATCTATAGGAAAAAATGTAAATTTAAAAAATCAGCTAATAAGAATGCGTCTTTTAAGGCATATATCTCCTTTGACAGCCACAAAGTTTATTTCTAACGGAATACAAAAGCAAATATTTTCTGGAAATAAAGTATTAGATAGCAATAGCAAGTCTTTTAGTCAAAGACCTAAAGCAAGAGAAATAGGAATTATTGGTATTGGTATTTCCACTGGTGGACCTAAAACTTTGCATGAACTTCTTTGTAATATTTCAGAAAATATTTCAGTTCCAATTTTGATTGTCCAGCACATGCCACCTAAATTTACAAAATCATTAGCCCAACGATTAAATTCTTCTTGCAAAATTAGAGTAAAAGAGGCAGAACCAGGAGATAAGCTTTCTGCTGGTTCTGTTTTCATTGCGCCCGGTGGTTTTCAGTTAGTTATTACAAAAAAACATAATATAGAATTAGTCAAAGATGATAGTTGTCTCTTTAAACCATCTGTTGATTATACTTTTGATTCAATAAATAAAGTATATGAAAAATCAGCTATCGGTATTATTATGACCGGAATGGGTAATGACGGACAAAAATCACTCAAGGAACTGCACTCTTTAGGTGGATATGTTATTGCACAATCTCCGGAATCCTGCACTATTTCGGGTATGCCCAAATCAGTAATCGATGCAAATGCTGCCAACGAAGTATTAAATGTTAATGAAATCAGCAATTTCATAAATGAAATTTTTTCTAAGTAATATATAATGCAGCAATTCGTAAACGCAGAGAATAATCTCATAAGCTCTATCGACTATATTATTAACCCTTTTATTGAATAGATTCTTCACTGACGGCTTAGAATGAACCACTTGTATAAGGAAGTCATCCAATGACTTGCAGTCATCGGATGACTATTTCGTTCAATAATACAAAGTGAATTTCTACTTTTATATATTGCTCAGAATGACTGACTCTCTTGATTTACCTTCTATACTTTTTCAAAAATTGCTCTGAAACGTTTAACTCCCTTGCAATTTGCTTGAACGGTTTTTCTGGGAACTGTTTTATGTATTTCCTGATTAAACTGTCGAAGCGTGTGATTTTAGGAATGTAAAAAGTTAAGCCAGCATAATGGCGCAAAATATTTCTCAATACATCAAGTCCAATCATTTCTTCAAGAATTTGCATATCTGGCGTCAAATCATCAAGCGTCATCATTTCATACACATCTTTCATAATTCCTCCAGTAAATCCTCAATACATAAATCGTTTAATAAAAACTCAATTTCTGAATGAATATCACGCGGATTCAAACAGTTATTGATATAATCGCAATTCAAAAATTTTAAATCCTTCAAAATTTCTGAAGGTAATAACTCCAATTCATCAATTTTGTTGAAAAAAATCTCAAAAAAACTGATAAATTTCCCGATTCCGTTCATTTCTTGATTTTTCTTCATAAATACTCCAAATTTTATTTTGATATTTAATAAAAAAGTAGTAAATTAAATTTTACTAATACGTAAAACAAATTTACAAAATATTTACGTATTAGTCAAGTAATATTTTACTAAAAAGTAAATAATATGCAAATTTCTGAGAGAATAAAATTATTTGCCAAAAATTGCTTCGGAAATTTAAAAGCATTTTGCGAGGAATTGGGAATAAGTCAATCTCACTTAAGTCATTTCCTGCAAGGGCGAATGCCATCATTTGAAATGCTGCAAAAATTCAAAGAAGCCGGTATGAGCATTGATTGGCTTATTGATGGAACTGGCGATATGTTTGCAAATAATGAAAAAGGAATTTTACTAAAAAGTGAATCAGCAAATAAATATACTCCACTTGCTAAAACAACTTCTTATAATTTAAACGACATAAAAGAAGAAATTAAAGATATAAAAACAAAAATATTCGAGCAAGACGCTCAATTTCAAATGCTTGAAGAATTAAAAGAGCTTATTGAAGAAAAACTTTCGACTCATCTTGTTGCTGCAGGCAGAAAGAAAAAAGCTGAATTTTAAGAACTAAAATGAAAAAAGAAGAATTCATTAAAGTATTGAGTGAAATTTCTGATTTCGAACTTTACTCTATTGCAAAAAGCAAATTGCTAACAAGTTTAAGTTACAATAATTTTAGCGATTGGCGGCTTAAGTGTATTTTCAATGAATGTTCTAACAGAAATACAAAAATATACAACGATGCACTCTGCGATGCCATTTATTCAATTCATTCAAATGATTTTAAAAATAAATTTGCAAGGAATCTAAATAGAATAGACCATTTAACTATTTCAGAATTGAAAATAACATTAAATGAACTTATAGAAAGAAATAGCAAAATGCCTGCAAAAATTGAATTTGAAGAATTGATGGGTTCACTGACCGATGTTTTAAAAGACAAAGATGTTTCAATTTACCGCGTCGCTGGTAATAGTATGCAAGAAGCAGGCATTATGGATAATGCTATTATTATTGTAAAGGAACACACAATTCCTAAAAATGGAAATATTGTCTTAGTTAAACATAATGGACGATTGCTTGTAAAAACTTTAATAATTCAGGAAGAAAATCTGCTCTTAAAATCGAAAAACAGTAAATATCCAGATATTCTGATTGACCAATATTCGGATTGCGAATTTCTTGGAGTAGTAAAATTAGTAGTAAATTCAACGTAAGTTCGTTGTTGATTTAGTTTATTGGTTTATTGGTTTATTAGGTTATTAGGTTATTGGTTATTGGTTATTGGTTATTGGTTATTGGTTATTGGTTATTGGTTATTTGGTTATTGGTTATTGGTTATTGGT
>CAZCHH010000056.1:0-5534 GCA_964498585.1 uncultured Hyphomicrobiales bacterium | reverse complement strand
TTATTGGTTATTGGTTATTGGTTATTTGGTTATTGGTTATTGGTTATTGGTTATTTGGTTATTGGTTATTGGTTATTGGTTATTGGTTTATTGGTTTTTTTGTTTATTAGGTTATTTGTTTGTTAGGTTATTAGTTTATTTGGTTATTGGTTATTGGTTATTGGTTTATTGGTTTATAATGAAAAGAATATCCCGATAGGGATTATATATTTGTAACAAGAATAACCTTTGACTACGCTTATCCCGTTAGGGATTATATATAAAAAAGCACGTAAATATTTAATTCCTACAGAATAAAAAAACTAAAAAAAGCAATGTTACAAATTTCAAATCCCTAATGGGATAAGTCGAATAAAAGCACGTTTTAGTGATTAAGAATTTTCTTTTCAAAAACTAATGACCAATAACCATAAACTCAAATTGAAACTACTAACAGCTGAAAGATAAAATAAATATTGAAATTTCAAAAAAATTTCATAATTTGTTTTTTTTAATGATATATATAAGGAATTTTATGAAGAAATTTTTTATTATTTTAATAATGGCTGTATTTCTATTTAATACTGAAAGCCACTCTGTTGAATTTGAGTTTTGGTGGACTCCTGCAGATATTTCGTCAAATGTAGGATTAGAAACAGACGGAGAATATTTTTATACCTGTCAGTGGAATGGAGCTACATTCAGAAAAATGGATAAAAGTGGGAACACTATAGAAACATTTTCTATAACCGGAATAACAAAAATGATGGACTTGGCTTATGATGGCCATTATTTTTATGGAGGCGTTGCCACAAATGTTATTTATATAATGGATTTTACAAATAAAACATTAGTTGGAACTATTGCCTCTCCAAATCAAACAGTTCGAAATATTTCTTATGTTCCAGAAGCAGATGATGGAAATGGTGCTTTCTGGGTTGGTAATTGGGATAATTATGGTTTTAGCTTAGTGAGCAGAAATGGTATGGAGCTTGACAATATGAATTTTTCCGGAAATCCAGATTTTCATGGCTCGTTAGGAAGTGCTTATGACAATGTAAGTCAGGGAGGTCCATACCTTTGGTGTAATCCATCTGATGACCAAGATATTTTAAAACTGATTTGTATTAATTTAAACACTAAGAGCATAACTAAAAGAACAATACCTATAATTTCTGGCGGATTTTATGGCGGTGGATTGTGCTTTACTACTAATGCTTTTGAAGGGAAAAATATACTTGCCGGTAATGTTCAGCAACATGGTTTTTTTGGGATTGATTTGAATCAATTTGTTTTTGCAGAAACAGATGCTGAGATGAATTCTGTTATGCTGAGAGAAAAAATGATGGTTGGTGAAACCACCATAAAAGGCACTATTTACAATTTGGGTTATCAAAATCCAATCACTTCTTTTGATTTGTCTTGGCAAGTTGATAACGGTGATATTCATAAAAACATCAATAAATGCAAATATTGCTTTAAATGGCGAATATTCTTTTACTCATCCTGACAAATGGAATGCGAATAGTGGAGTTCATAATGTTAAAATTTTTGTTTCTAATGTAAATGATGGAGCTGATTACAATTACACTAATGATACAATTTCAGTTATTGTTAATGTTTTAGAGAATATCGCTACTAAAAAAGTGCTGTTTGAAGAGTTTTCTACAACACAATGTGGCTACTGCCCAGATGGGCATCTTGTTTTGCAAAGTATTATAGAAAAATATCCAAATACTATTGTTCCAGTAATTCATCATTCTGGCTTCGGCCGTGATTCTATGACTATTCCTGAAAGTGAGACTTATGCTACGTATTATGCATCCGGCGCTCCTACTGCTGCTGCTGATAGGAAATTAATTAAATTATCAAGAAGTACCTGGGAAGACGACATTTTAACTTGCCTTGATGAAATCACTCCAATTAGCATTTCATTGAGTAATACATACAATTCTGAAAATAAAGAAGTAAGCGCAAATGTAACTATAAAATTCCTCGATGAAGTTCAAAATGCAGATTATCGAGTTAATTTATTTGTAATAGAAAAAACTGTTATTGGTAGCGGTTCAGGATACAACCAATCTAATTATTATAACACAACTTCCGGACATCCAATGTATGGACGAGGTAATCCTATTGTTGGTTATGAGCATAGACACGTAATCAGAAAAGTAGTTACTGACGTTTGGGGAAATTCAGGAATAATTCCTAATAATCCAGAGGTCAATAAAAATTATTCTACTAATTTCAATTTCCAATTAGATGATTTCTGGAACCCGGACAGTTTAACTTTAGCTGCTTTCGTTTCTCTTAATAGCGATACGGAAACAGAACGTTATGTATTAAATGCTAATGAAATTGATTTAGACATTATTTCTTCAGTTGAAGATGATATTAATACTGAGCTTTGCATTTATCCTGTTCCTGCCAAAGATTTTATTGTTATCAAAAATGCAGAAGGAAAGCAAATTTCTATATACAATTTAATGGGAATTAAGGTGTTTGGAACTAATATTGAAACTAATACTGAAAAAATTTACTTGAATAATTTTTCTAAAGGAATGTATTCAATTAGAGTAAATAATACAAATTCAGTTTCAGTAAAATCATTTATTGTTGAATAAGATTAAGTTATTACACTTTCGTAAAGTTTCTTGATATTTAAGAAAGTATTAAAACCAGATGTCCTACATCTTCAAGATGCAGGACATCTTTTATTAGCATACAAATCCTTTGGTAATATTGAGTTGTGAGATTCTTCATTGTGCTACTAATGACAACTTCGCTACTTGTTATTCTGACAATCGTCAGAATAACATTTTTTTTTGCTTTTTATATTAGCAATTTAGTATAAATGTAGGTATATAATGTATTGTGTTACTGCGTTCAATGTACCTTTTTGGTATGTAAAAAAAAGTCATCGGATATCAGCCAGATATTCGATGACTTTGTAGTTAATTTCTTAAAAATAAAATCTATGTTCTTAACTTAGATTGACGATTTTTATAACTCAACTAATCTAAGAAATGAATAAATAATCCATCGCGAAGCTTTGGTTCAAACCAGGTAGATTTTGGTGGCATAATCTTGCCTGCATCTGCAATGTTGATAAGTTCATCAACAGAAGTAGGATTCAAGGCAAAAGCAAGCTTCATTTCGCCTGAATTTACGCGTTTTTCCAATTCTCCAAGTCCTCTGATTCCGCCAACAAAATCAATACGCTTGCTTGTTCTTGGGTCTTCTATTCCAAGAATTGCATCTAAAACGTATTTTTGAAGCATAGCAACATCAAGTATTTCAACAGGGTCATCAGTCTTTAAATACTCATCTTTGAAAATGAGTTTATACCATTTGTTTTCGATATAAAGACCGACTTCTCCCTTTTTATTCGGTTTTACCTGTCCTTTACTTTCTTCGATATTGAAAACAGATTTAATTTTCTCAAAGAATTCTTTAGTAGTCAAACCATTCAAATCTTTAACTACTCTGTTGTAATCCATAATATAAAGATGACTTGCAGGGAAAAGCACCGCAAGGTAGAAATTATATTCTTCATCTCCCTTGTGATTAGGATTTGCTTTTTGGTGTTCTCTTCCAACTATACCGGCAGCTGCAGAGCGATGATGTCCATCAGCCACGTAGAAGTTATCTACTTTTGCGAGTATAGCTTGAATTTTATCAATACATTCTTTCATTTTTATTACCCACACCTGATGCCTTATTCCATCAAGGGCAACGAAGTCATTTTCCGGCTTTTGAGCAACGACTTTTTTAACCATTTCGTTAATTTCTTCATTGTCTCTGTATGTCAGGAAAATAGGTCCGGAGTGGGAGTTAGTAACTCGGACGTGATTTGAGCGGTCTTCTTCTTTGTCTTTGCGAGTTTTTTCGTGTTTTTTAATTACGTCGTTCCAGTAATCATCAACAGAAGCGCAACCAACCAATCCGTATTGGGTTCTGCCGTTCATTGTTTGAGCATAAACGTAAAAATATGGTTCTGGGTCTTCTTTTAGAACACCTTTATTAATTAAATTCCATAAATTTTCTTTTGCTTTTGCATAAACTGCAGCATCGTATAAATTTACTTTTGGGTCGAGGTCAATTTCGGGTTTCCCAACGTGCAAGAAAGAAAGGGGAAGCCCTTTTACTTCCTCGCGGGCTTCTTCTGAATTTAAAACATCATACGGCTTTGCTGCAACTTCAGCGGCAAATTCTGGTTTTGGTCTAAATGCCTTGAAAGGACGATATATTGCCATTATTTCTCCAATTTAAATTATTTAGTTAATGTTGCAACTAATTTTTCTGCTATTTCGATACCTACTCTGTCTTGAGCTTCGTCTGTTTGGGCGCCGATATGAGGAGTAACGGAAACGCGAGGATGATTTAATAAGGCAGTTTGTGCTTCAGTTGGTGGTTCATTTTCAAATACGTCAATACCAGTATATTTTACTTTTCCGCTATTTAATGCCTCAAGTAAATCAGCTTCTTTAACAACACCACCGCGAGCGCAGTTAATCAAAACAACGCCATCTTTCATCTTTGCAAATTCGGTAGCTGTTATACTGGGACCTTCTGTTTTAATAAATGGGATGTGGAGCGAAATGAAATCTGAATTTTTAAGAACTTCATCTTTGCTTACCAATTTTACATCCATACCGGTATCTTTTACCCAAGGGTCGTGGGCTATTACTTTCATAGATAAGCCCAATGCACGTTTTGCAACTTCTTTACCAATATTCCCTATACCAATTAAACCAAGCGTTTTGCCCGTAAGCTCCATTCCTTTTGCATATTCTTTCTTAGGCCATTTGCCCTGACGCATTTCAGTATTGCTTAAATTTAAAAAGCGTGATACTGCAAACATGTGGGCAATAGCCAGTTCAGCAACAGAAATAGAGGATGCACCAGGGGTATTTAAAACTGGGATTCCCTTTTCTTTTGCATAAGCTACATCTATATTATCAAGACCTACACCGCCGCGTGCTATTGCTTTTAAGTTTTTGCCAGCGTCAATAACATCCTTGGTTACTTTAGTAGCGGAGCGAACCAATATAGCATCATAATTTACAATATTTTGGACTAATTCTTCGGGAGAGTATTTTTGTATAATTACTTCTAATCCCGCAGCTTTCATAATATCTGCTCCTTTAGCAGAAATTCCGTCAGCAACTAATATTTTCATAAATTTTTCCTTTAATTTTATAAACAATTATAAAACAATAAAATTAAGGAAAATTAAATTGCTTTCCAAATTTTTTTTGTTATTTTGTTGAAATGAACTACTATGCAAACAGAAGTCATCGGATGACTGCCAGTCATCCGATGACTAAAAAGCTGAAAGCCGACTGCTAAAGAACACACCCCTGCCACTCTCAAGAGGGAAATGCGTTCAGTGAGTTACCAATAACTAATTTTTCTGTTTATGGTTTTCAGCTGTCGGTTTATGGTTATTGGTTTATAGTTATTAGTATTTTTACCAACAATCAATAACCTAATAACTCAATAACCTAATAACCTAATAACCTAATAACCTAATAACCTAATAACTCAATAAC
>CAZCHH010000055.1:0-23061 GCA_964498585.1 uncultured Hyphomicrobiales bacterium | reverse complement strand
TAATAATTAACAATTAATAATTAATAATTAACAATTAATAATTAATAATTATTTCGCTTCTGCTTTTTTCTTTTCTGCCTGGAATTTATTCCACTTTTCTTTTACTTCAACAATTTTTTCTGGTGTCATAGAATTATGAACTTTAACAAAATCATAGAGCAACTCTTTTCTGTCGTAAGTAGAATATTCAAATTCAGTAGTCATAAAAATTGATTTTGTTGGACATGCTTCGGTGCAAAGAGCGCAGAAACAGCATTTTGCAAAATCAATTTCGTATTTTGTTACCCATAAACCGCGTTTACCACCGGACTTTAAAGCAGGAACATCATCACCCGGAACAACTTTTACAGTTTCAACATTAATGCAGTTTACAGGGCAGGCGCGCATACAACTATTGCAGCCGTTGCAATCGTCCATATCGACATCGAGGCGATTCCTTGCGTTGTTCGGCATATCACCCCAACCGGCTTTTTCTCTTGGATGAACGTTGGGATACTGGATAGTTACATTTTTTCTGAATAAATGGTCTAATGTAATTCTCATTCCGATTACAACAGTCCAAACTCCAAGCCATACATTTTTAAAATATTCTCTCATCTATATTACCATAAATATTTTCTAAATTGAGTTTTATTTTATTAAAACAAGTATTGATAAAGCTAAAAAGCAAACAAATGAAAACGGAAGTAAAACTTTCCAACTTACATACATTAACTGGTCAACTCTTAATCTGGGCAATGTCCAGCGTAGCCATATCTGGAAGAATACAACCACAAATGCTTTCATTACAAACCAAAATACTCCCCAAATAGGTCCGCCCATAAAATCGCCGAAAGGTGAGTTCCAGCCACCAAAAAATATAATTGTCATTACCGCTGCAACTACAAACATATTGGCATATTCAGCAAAAAAGAACATTGCAAACTTCATTCCGCTGTATTCAGTATGATAGCCGGCAACAAGTTCGGATTCTCCTTCAGGTATGTCGAAAGGCGTCCTGTTCGTTTCTGCAAGTGAAGCAATCATATAAATCAAACACATTACAAAAGTAAATGGCAGAAAAATCACTTTGACCCAACCACCGCTACCGCCAAATACGAACCAGTTCCAGAACCAGCCGCTTTGCTGACGAATAATTTCCTGCATATCCAAACTACTTGCCATAACTGCTATTGTAAGTATTACCATTGCTGCAGGTATTTCGTAGCTAACAATTTGAGCAACTGAACGAAGACCACCAAGCAAAGAATACTTATTGTTTGAAGCCCAGCCACCCATTAAAAGTCCGATTATTGCAAGTGAACCCATTGCAAAAATAAAGAAAAGCCCTAAGTTGATACCAGATGGGACAAAATAGGAGCTAAACGGAATCACAGCAAAACCAGCATAAGAAGCTGCAAACATTATATATGGAGCTAAATTAAAAAGTGGTTTATTAGCAGAATCCGGGGTAATATCTTCTTTTTGAATTAATTTTACTACTTCGGCAACCGGCTGAATTATTCCCCAAGGTCCTGTTCTCATAGGGCCTAATCGCTCTTGTATAAAAGCTGAAATTTTTAGTTCACCCAGAATTGCAAGCAAAGCATAAGTTAGTAGGAAAATCATCGGCAGCAAACTGACTATAGCAAATGCAACCCAGTTTTCCCCAATCATATTAAATACAAAATTCGCTTCTTCCATAATTTTATTCTATTTGTTTATGTTCTTTTAAGTTTATAGTTTATGGTTTATGGATAAACCTTAAATGTTCAATGATAATTGCTCAATGTTAAATTTCTAAAACTCCTTTTGTCCAAAGTTCATTTTCACATATATCAATTTCATCATTCCAATATATAAATCTTTTACTTTTATCAATTTTTACAGAATTAAAAAATACTTCATTATTTAGTGTATAGTAGTTTTTTCTATCAATAATTTCTTTACAATCGAAATTTTTAATTATATTATTAGAAAAAAATATTTTTAATATTTTATTTTCTAAAACTTCAATATCTTGGATTTTGATATCCATTATTTTTTTGTCCAAAATCAAATTCTGAACCCACATATTTAATAACCATTTTGCTATTATGTCCAATAGAGATAAAATATTTGTAACAATTTAATCACATTTTAACATATAATCCCTACGGGATAAGCACCATCAAGGATAATTCCTGTTACAAATATTTAATTCCTACGGAATAAATTTTCATTACACAAAAATAATCTTCAATACAACTGCTTAACTAAATTAACATAGTTAATACACTCTTGTCATTTCGATAAGAAGTGATAAATCTCAATTCTTTTAGTAACAACAATTTATAAGATTCTACGCTGCTAATGACATATCTTTTTTTCAAGACTTATGATATATAGAGCAATTCCAAAAAATCCCCCCTACCCCCCTTTTTCAAAGGGGGAAATTATTACTTAGTCTCTTCCCCCCTTTGAAAAAGGGGGGTAGGGGCAGGGCTGATACGTTCTATATAATTATTTTTTTTTAACGTTCAGAAACAATTTTCATTTTTATAAAATTCCGTTAGGAATTTAATATTGGTAGAAAAATAACGAATTGATTGTTGTAACTCCGTAGGAGTTAAATATTTAATACATCTTGATTAATATTCAACTCCTACGGAGTTGTAAAACAAAAATAGATGCAATTTCTACCAATATTTTACTCCTACGGAGTAAAAAGAATAAAATCGTTATGAATTCTAACACTTTTTAAAGAACGTATCAGCCCTGGGGGTAGGGGGGATTTCTGTTAATCTATTTATCATAAACACTTATTTGATTAAGACATCTCCACTTTAAAACAAAGTTTTTCAGGAGGTTATCAATAACACCTTTTCTTGTGATTCTTGCTTATATCAGAATGACACATACATTATTTTACTAAAAATATAATCAATTTTTTTATCAACAATTATAGTTTTTTCATCTATCTATCTACTTCGCCAAGCACGATATCAACACTACCGAGAATCATCACCAAATCGGAAAACATATAACCTCTTGACATTTCTGGCAGAACGCTTAAATTCACAAAACTCGGAGCGCGGGCTTTCACTCTTTCCGGTTTATCTTTACCATCACTAACGATATAAAATCCAAGTTCACCTTTTGGGTTTTCAGCTCTGGAATAAATTTCTCCTTTGGGTAACTTAATACGTTTGGGAACTTTTTCGCGAACATCTCCTTCAGTTGGAAAGGTCTTCAAAGCTTGTTCGATAATTTTACAACTTTCTTCCATTTCGAGGAAACGAACAATATTTCTATCCCAGCAATCGCCAACAGTTCCAACTTCGCCGTGACCAATCTGCACTTCAAAATCGAAGCGTTCATAAATCGAATACGGCTCACTACGGCGCAAATCAAGAGGAATTCCAGATGCTCTAAGCACTGGTCCTGTTACTCCATAGTTTATTGCAACATCAGCAGGCAATATACCAACATTGGCATTTCTATCAATAAATATTTTATTATTCAATAACAAATCAAGAATTTCGGCATTTGTATCCCTAACTATTCTGATGAGTTCGGTAACATCTTCTTTAAAAGTAGGATGAACATCGGCAGCAAGACCACCAACCCAGAAATAATTATAGAGCAATCTGCCGCCAGATGCCTTTTCAAACATTGTCAGAATCATTTCTCTATCACGGAAGAAATACAGGAATGGAGTAAAAGCACCGGAATCAAGCCCAAAAGTTGCAATAGCAATTTGATGATTTGCAATGCGGTTCAGTTCTGCCATAATGACACGAATATATTCCACTTTTTCCGGTACTTTAATATCAAGCATTTTCTCCAAACCGAGAACGTAGGGCCATTCATTATTCATCGAACAAACATAGTCCATTCTGTCAACATAAGGAATGATTTGAGGGTATGTCTTGTTTTCAGCATACTTTTCAAAACATCTATGTAGATAGCCGATATGTGGAATAACATCAGTAACGATTTCACCATCAAGCTCAACTTCAAGCTGGAGAACGCCGTGAGTAGAGGGGTGTTGAGGTCCCATAAACATTCTCATACGCTCTGAATCAAGCTGGCTAAATTCTACATCTATATATTTTTTTTCACTCACAATAAGGTCCTTTAAAATAAAGAAATTAATATGGAACTTTATTCCCGTGATATTCTTCGGGCGCCTTGTAGTCCTTTCGGAGCGGGTAACCTTCCCAGTCGTAAGGACAAAGGATTCTAATAAGATTATGATGTCCGTTAAAAATGATGCCAAACATATCATAAGCTTCGCGTTCGTGCCAATCTGCTGTTCGCCAAATTCTTTCAATAGTTGGCAAAGTTGGATTCTCCTTGGAAACCTGAGTCTTGACCACCAATCTATGTTTATGTTTCATAGAAAAAAGGTGATAAACGATTCCGAGATTTTCTTTCAAGTCCAATCCGCTAAGCAAAGTTAAATAGTCAAAATGTAAAGCATCATCATCACGCAGGAACTGACATATTTCATCAATCTTCTGCGGTTTTACTACTATAAATGAATCCGAAGGTGGATTCTCAACTAATTCTAAAATTTCCTCTCCAAAATGAACTTTCAATTTCGTAAAGATTTCATTTGGTTTCATAATAATTCATCCATGTATTTGTTATTTTATTTTTTCAGTTGATTAGCTAAATCTTCTTCAGCAAGCCGTTTTCTTTTTCTGAAAATTTCTTCCATGCTAATTTTTTTCTGAAGCAAAATTAATCCTTCTTCTAATGCTTCTGGACGTGGCGGGCAGCCGGGAACGTAAACATCGACAGGCAAGATTCTGTCTACTCCTTTAAGGACGTGATAGCCATGCTCCCAATAAGGACCACCACAATTTGCACAGGACCCCATAGAAATAACATACTTTGGCTCTGACATTTGCTCATAAACTCGTTTTAATCTGTCTGCCATTTTTAGCGTTACGGTTCCTGATATAATTACGAAATCTGCCTGACGCGGGCTTGACCTTGGAATGCAGCCAAAACGCATCATATCGAAATGAGAAGCATTAACAGCCATAAACTCAATTGCGCAGCAAGCAAGACCAAATTGCAAATACCAATCTGACTTACTTCTTCCCCAGTTTAATAAGTCTTCTACTGTGCCAAAAACGATACCGTCTAAGCCAATTGGGTCGTTTAATCTATTGAGAAGTCCCATCTTATTTATCCATTATTTTGTTTAATTCATTAATTGTAATTATATACAAAAGCATTAATGCTTATTTGGATTTAAAAATTCAAATAAGTTAATAATTGTATAAAAAATAATCTAGTTAAAGCATCAAAATTTTTAAAAGATTTATCTATAATATCTTGTGAAACAGTATTCATAAAATTATTTTTTTGCTTCAATCAAATCGCTAAGAACTGGTATAATTGGATTTGGTTTTTCCCAGTCGAGATAACCTTTTCCCCAATCATATACTAAACCGAGTGTTAAAATAAAGAAAAATACAAACATTGCGGCAAAAGCAAACCAGCCCAAATCTTTGAAAACTACAGCCCAGGGAAATAGAAGTACTATTTCTACATCGAAAATCAAAAAGATAAGGGCAATAACGTAAAAACGCGAGTTGAAGCGAACCCAGGGACTTCCCATTGCTACTTCACCACATTCATAAGTTGCATTTTTTATTGGATTTGGTTTGTGTGGACGGATTAAAGCGGCGGCGGCGATTGCAACACCTACAAATAAAAATCCGATTATTAAGAACAAAAGTATAATTCCAAAATCTGTCAGCATTTCTTTCTCTATAAATATTTTCTAAACTAACGTCATTTTGACTTGTAAAATTAACAATAATTAAACAAAACAACAAATATTTTATAAAAAATAATGAATTTTTTTTAATTTCTTATAAAGTTAAATTATCAACTTTGTTATTTTTTTCACGTGGTAAAAGATTGGTATTTTAAATAATGTAATAATAATTTTAGTAATATTTTGCGAAAGTTTAATAACCAGATATCCTACATCTTTGAGATGCAGGACATCTTTTTATTATTACAAGTTATTTATTAACAAAGATTTGTGAATTCTTGATTGCTCATAGATTGACGCACAAACTAATGATGTACTTTGAACTTCCATATAAAGTAAGACCGTTACATAAATAGAAATGAGTTTTATTTTCTATTTCAAATAAAATAATTAACCAATTTTTGAATAATTATTTAGAATTTTGTAATTTTACAATTATTTACATAAATAATTAGATTTTAAAAATATTTAAAGAAAAATATGTTCTCTTCAGTTAAAAATATTCACTTTGTAGGTATAGGTGGAATAGGAATGAGCGGTATAGCAGAAATACTTATTAATCAAGGATTTTCTGTAAGCGGTTCTGATTTGGCACAATCCGAAAATACCGATTACCTCTCTTCTCTTGGAGCAAAAATTTATATTGGTCATAAGTCAGAAAATATTAATCCATTAGAAACTGACGTTGTAGTATATTCAAGCGCCGTTCATATTAATGAAAATCCAGAAACGGTTGAAGCGCAACGACTAAATATTCCAACATTAAGACGTGCAGAAATGCTCGCAGAAGTGTCACGGTTAAATTATTGTTTGGCTATATCCGGAACACACGGTAAAACTACTACTACTTCAATGCTCGGTTTAACATTAATCAAAGCAGGCATTGACCCTACTGTAATTGTAGGCGGACGTCTTCGTGGACTTGGCGGCACAAATGCCCGACTTGGTCAAGGGCAATGGACTGTTGTTGAAGCAGATGAATATGACCGTTCTTTCTTACAACTTCTTCCTACCATAGCTATTGTAAATAATATTGACTCAGAGCATCTTGATATCTATAAAGATTTTGACGATTTGAAACATACTTTTACTGAATTTGCCAATAAAGTTCCATTCTATGGCTTTGTTTCTTTATGTCTTGATGATAAAGGAGTTAAAGATATTCTTTCTGAAATTAAGCGAAAAACTATAACCTACGGATTATCGAGGCATTGCGATTTGCGTGCAGATAATGTCGTTTATTCAGAGCGTTCTTCTACTTCAGATGTGTTTTATAATGGTAATTTTATTGGAAAATTAAATTTAAATATTCCCGGCTTGCATAATATCCGCAATGCTCTTGCTACTGTTTCAGTATGTTTGGAACTTGGAGTGGATTTTGAAACAATCAATCAGGCAATTTCTGAATTTTCCGGTGTTTATAGAAGGTTTGAAATAAAAGGCGAAGTAAATGGTATAACAGTAATTGACGATTACGCTCATCACCCAACAGAAATTCAGGCAACTTTACAAGCTGCCCGTTCAAGCTGGAACAGAAGAATAGTATGCGTTTTTCAACCTCATACATATTCAAGAACGCTATGTTTTTATAAGGATTTCGGTGCTTCTTTCGATGATGCAGATATTCTTCTAATTACTGATGTTTACCCAGCTCGCGAAAAACCTATTGATGGGGTAACAGGAAAACTTATTGCAGATGCTGCAACTCAGTATGGACATAAAAACGTTGTTTATGTCCAAAATAAAGAAAATGTTTTGAGTGAATTAAAAGGAATATTGAAAGAAGATGATGTTGTAATTACAATGGGAGCTGGCGATATTTGGAAAATTGCTAATGAGTTAGTTAAAAAAATGAATTAATTGGAAAGATGTAAATAATTTTTTTGAACAGTTGCATTGCTTAACCTATAGCTAAAAGGATAAATCTGAGGTATTTCTTCAAATGGATTATGTTTTGAAGTAAAGTATTTTAGCACTTGAGATGGCAGAAGAAAGTGATTTAATATCACTTTTGTAGAATAGGCAGACAAAAAATTATTTTTAATTGAAAAAGTAAAAGCAGCGTAACCATTTAAACTCTTAGTAATGAATTTACTTAAAATATTTTGGCTTTCTTTGCTAATTGAAGCAGTAGGAACGTCATAATTAGCTTCAACAAAAGGGGAAGATAAATTTACAGAAACATTCACATTTTTCCTTCCTAAAGATTTAGCTTTAGCTTTAATGTAGTTTTCTAAAGCATCAGGAGACATAAATACGTTTGCTTTATATGAGTTAGCACTTGGTATCCTTAAGGAATTTTTTTTAAGAGCGTTGAAATCAATTTTCGGATTTTGAAATATAATAGTAAAAATATCTATAGAAAATAAACCTTCTCTAATATTCTCAATTTTAATTGAAAGAGTTTTTAAATCAGAAGGATTCGATGAATTTGCAACTGCTTTAACAGTAACAGGATTTTTTGGATATATTCTTTTCAATACACTTTGAATTTGTAATTCTAATTGAGTTATATTCTGAAAATATGAATTCAATTCAGAATAACAAAATAAGCTAAGTAATATAATAAATAAAAATTTACTCTTTTGTAAGGAAACCATTTTCATAATAAAAATATTCACAATTATACAATTTAGGATCAACAACTGAGATAATGTAAGAATCTCCTTCAGTTTCATATAAATAAGGTTTTTTAGCTTTTGGGTCAAGAGGCAGTTTATCAATAAAATCTGGTACTAATTCATCTAAAATAGAAGGATAAGTAAGATTTTGAGCATAAAAAGCTTCAACTGCAGAAGAAATTTGATTTAAATCATCTTCAGCTTGGTCTTGGTCTGCTATTTCTTCAATTTCAGGAGGAATATAGTTATCTTCGCTACCTTGCTGGTAAGAAATAAATAACAATATAGAAATTGATATAATAAATAAAGCTATAATACTCAAAATGATTTTTACAGCTAATGGAATTCTTTTAAAAAAATTCTTTTCGTTTTGCTCTGTTTGAACAACGACTTCCACTTCTGGAGTGCTTTCATTATTTAAATTATCTTCGTTCATTTTATTTTATTTAATTATTAAAAAATCAAAACGAATGATTGATTATATGCAAAAATATACTTTTTTTTATTAACTTTATTTATTAATTTTAAAAATATTTATTTTAGAAAATTAAATTTTGGAGAAATAATCATTATTGAGAAAATATTAATATTAGATTTTGGTTCACAATATACACAAATAATAGCGAGGAAGATAAGAAGCTGTAAAGTTTTTGCTGAAATTCATCCATTTAATATTGCCCTTTCCAAGATTAAAGAAATCAATCCTTCTGCTATAATACTATCTGGTAGTCCTTCGAGTGTTTTACAAAAAAATGCACCAATGCCGGTAAGAGAAATATTTGAACTTGATGTTCCAATCCTTGGAATATGCTATGGAATGCAATTATTAGCACATTTTCTCAGCGGTAAGGTTGATAATGCAGCTAAAAGAGAATACGGACAAGCAACATTAAAAATACTTGATGATAGTGATTTATTTTTGGGGTTAAATGCTGCTACTTCTGTTTGGATGAGTCATGGCGATGCTCTAAAAAAAATCCCTGAAGATTTTGAGGTAATTGCTAAAACAGCAAATTCACCAATTGCAGCTATTCGTTCCCGAAATAAAAAAATATTTGGTGTCCAATTTCATCCCGAAGTCCATCACTCTGTGGACGGAATGATAATTTTAGAAAACTTTGTAAGAAATATTTGCAAATGTAAAGAAAATTGGGATGAAAAATCAATCATAAATACACAAATTGCAAAAATCCGTGAAACAGTCGGAAATTCTAATGTAATATGTGCTTTAAGCGGTGGCGTTGATTCCACTGTTGCTGCTGTCCTACTGCATAAAGCTATAGGCAAACAACTTCATTGTATCCATATTGATACTGGCTTGATGAGAAAAAATGAAAGCAGTATTATATATAAATTATTTAGAGAAAATTTTAATATTCCAATAGAAGTTATTGATGGAACTAATGCATTTTTATCAAGATTATATGGAATTGCAGAACCTGAAACAAAAAGAAAAATTATCGGTAATACATTTATTGAGTTATTTGAAGAAGCTGCAAAAAAAATTGATGGAGTAAAATTTTTAGCTCAAGGGACATTGTACCCCGATGTAATCGAATCAGTATCTGTGAAAGGACCTTCTGCAACTATCAAATCTCATCATAACGTAGGCGGGCTACCGGAAAAAATGAATTTAAAACTAATTGAACCATTCAGAGAACTTTTTAAAGATGAAGTCCGAGCAGTTGGAAGAGAAATGAATATTCCCGAATGGTTTATCGAACGACATCCTTTTCCAGGTCCAGGGCTTGCAATTAGAATAATTGGTGAAATTACTGATGAAAAATTAAATATTCTTAGAGAAGCCGATGAAACCTTTATACAGGAAATAAAAAATTCTGGCATATATAATGCTATATGGCAGGCATTTGTTGTTTTACTATCAGTAAAGAGTGTAGGGGTTATGGGCGATGAACGAACTTACGAAAATGTAGCTGCTATCCGTGCTGTTACAAGCACCGATGGTATGACTGCTGATTGGTTTGAATTCCCACATAATATTTTAAAAAGAATTTCTAATAGAATAATAAATGAAGTTCAAGGTATAAATCGAGTGGTATATGATATATCAAGCAAGCCACCTTCAACAATAGAATGGGAATAATATACAAAAATATGAAAACTACGATAAGAGTATTTATAGTTACACTTATAGCTATCATTTCGTTTTGGGTAATTCATTCGATAATAGATGCATCAATATTTCATTCAGACAATATTTTAATGGAACTTTTTAATATTGAACCTGATGAAGTATTTATCCTATTATCCTTTGCATTTGTTTTTTTCATATATGCTTGCTATATTTCTTATATATTAAGAAGATATGATAAATTAAACTCTGAATTAAAAAGTAGTGAAGATTTTCTAAATCTTACTTTACATTCAATAGGAGATGCAGTTATTGTTGCTGATGATAAAGGACGAATCCTAAAATTAAATAATACAGCTGAAATTCTAACTGGCTGGCAATTAAAAGATGCTTACTATAAACACATAGAAGAAGTATTTGTAATAATCAATGAAATAACAAGACAAAAAGCAGAAGACCCATTCAACAAGGTCGTAAAAGAAGGTGTCATAGTAGGATTAGCTAATCATACAGCATTAATCTCCAAAGACGGAAAAGAATATTCTATCGCTGATAGTGCTGCTCCGATTTTCAGGGAAAATGGTTCCGTTGCCGGCGTGGTTATTGTGTTTCGCGATGTATCTCAGGAAAGAGCTGCTCAAAAAGAATTACAATATACACTTCAGCGTCACGATAGCATTATTTCTCATACTGCCGATGCAATTCTTTTGGTTAATGAGGAAGGTAGAATTATTGAATGGAATAATTCAATGGAAAAAATTTCTTTATTAAAAAAAGAAGATGCAATAGGTCAATTTCATTGGGATATTCGCTCGAAATATTTATTAAATAAACCAGATTCTTCTGAACAGGTTGAAGAATTTAAACATAAAGTTCTTAATACTTTAGCAACAGGCGGAGGGAACTGGTTAAAAGAGAAAAACGAGTTCTACGTAAAAAGACCAGATGGTTCTATCAGATATTTTGAGCAGGAAGGATTCTTAATTCCACACAATAAAAAATACTGGCTTGCTAGTGTTATTCATGATGTTACTGAAAGAAAAGAATTTATTGAGAGTTTAAAATCAAGTGAAGAAAAATTCAGTAATGCATTTCAAGTATGTCAGGACTCTATTATTGTTACTCGCAAAAGTGATAGTGTTATTATAGATGTAAATCCTAAATTTGAGTTAGAATTTGGATATAAAAAAGATGAAATTATCGGGAAAAGAGTACAAGACATTCGTTTTTGGATAAACAAAGAGCAGAGAGAAGCTTGGAACAATGAAATGTCTTCCAAGAATCAGACTTTAGATTTTGAAGCTCAAATTTCCACAAAAAAAGGAATTATTAAGGATATTCTTGTTTCTTCTGCTATTATTTATGTTGCCGGTGATGAGTGTGTTATTTCGTATAACAGTGACATTACAGAAAAGAAATTACACGATAAAGAACTTCAGGAAGCATATAATTCTTTGGAATATTTAGTTAAAGAAAGAACTGTTGAACTTGAAACTGCTAATGAAGAATTAAATCAAATAAATACTGAATTAACTCTTGAAATTCTCGAAAGAGAAAAAGCAGAATTTGCATTAAAGGAAAGTGAAAATAAATACAGAACTCTAATTAATCAATTACCTCTCGGCGTTTATCGGACTACTATTGATGGACGTTTCTTGCAAACTAATCCAGCTCTTGCGAACATACTTGGATTTTCAGACGAAGAAGAATTGAAGAAGCAATTAGTTTATAATTTTTATTTGAACGAAAATGACAGGAATAATTTCATTAAAAAACAAAGGATTACAGGTAAAATTGTAAGAGAAGAAATCGAATTAAAAAGAAAAGATGGAAAATCAATCTGGGTTCGAGATACTGGTAGAACTATATTAGACGAAAATAAAAATCCAATCTTTACTGATGGAATTATTGAAGATATAACTGATAGAAAAATTGCCCGAAGAGAATTGGAATTTCAGTATAATTTCCTACAAATATTAATTGACACTATCCCAAATCCAATTTATTATAAAGATGCAGTTGAGAAGAGGTATATTGGTTGCAATTTAGCTTTTACTAATTTCTTCGATAAAACAAAAGAAGAAATAATCGGAAAATCTGTTTTCGATTTATATCCTTTAGATGCAGCTATCATTTATGATGAAAAAGATTGTGAACTTATCAAAAAAGGTGGAATTCAAAGGTATGATGATAGTATGAAAGATGCTAAAGGAAAGCTCCACTATAATATTATTTACAGGTCAAGATATAACGATTCAAACGGTAATACAGCTGGAATTGTCGGTATAGTGCTTGATATTACTGAAATGACTATTGCTCAGGAACAGCTTTTCTGGGAATCAAGTATGAATTCTGCTATGGCTGCATTATCTCAGGCAATTTTATCTGAAATGTCAATACAAAAGATTTCTGAAATGGTTCTTAGTCATGGGAAAAAATTAACGAATTCTGCTTACGGTTTTGTTGGTACTTATAACGAAATCACAAAAATATTTAATTTAGCAGCGTATTCTCCGGAAGCTGTCCAAGAGCCATTATCTGTTAGTGATAATATTATATTTGAAAAACCTAAGGGATTATACGGGTGGGTTCTATTAAATAAGAAATCAATAATTTCAAATAATCCTGATACTGATAGTCGTTCAGCTGGTGTTCCTGAAGGACATTTTAAATTAAAAAACTTTATATCTGCTCCAATACTATACAGAGAAGAATTACTTGGTTCTATTGCTTTTGCTAATTCTCAGAAAGATTACTCTGAAAAAGATTTGATTATCATTGAAAGATTAGCTACGGTGCTTTCTCTTGCAATTTATAGAATTAAGTCTGAAGAAGAGCTTCTCTCTGCTTTAATTAAACAACAGGAGCTTAATGATTTAAAATCGAGCTTTATTTCTATGGTTTCTCACGAATATCGCACTCCTCTTCAGGCAATTCTGATGTCAACCCAATTGCTTGCAAATTATGGTGAGAAAATATCTCAGGAAAATCGTTCTAAATATTTCAATATGATTGAAGAATCTGTTAAAACTATGGATAATTTCCTCAATGACATTATTTCATATAATAAAGTTGAAAAAGGAAAAATAAAAATTGAATATGATATAATTGATATCGAACAGTTTATATTGTCATTTGTTCGCGAAATGCAGTTTATTGCAGGTGATAAATGTATTATTGATTTAACATTAAAGAACGGAAATCGTCTTGCTAGAATAGACCAGAGAATTATAAGGCAAATACTTGAGAATCTTTTAAATAATGCTATTAAATTTTCTCCATACAATTCTACTGTCAAATTTGATGTAAATGTTTATAATGATAGTATTGAATTTATCATTGCTGACGAAGGTGTAGGTATTAAAAATAGTGATTTTAACAAAGTATTCGACCCGTTTTTCAGAGGAAAAAATATTTCAAATATTCCCGGAACTGGTTTGGGATTGCCTATTGTAAAAAATTCACTTGAAGCTATTAACGGAACAATAGATTTCACAAGCACTATAAACAAAGGGACTACTTTTGTAGTAAATATACCCTTAAATAATGAAGAAAATATTTAATAATAATAGGAGTTCAAATGAAAAATACAAAAGAAGAAGTAGTTGAAGAAAAAAAAGTTCCAGATGAAAAGATGAGAGCTATTAAAATTGCTATGGAACAAATTGAAAAGCAGCATGGCAAAGGTTCAATTATGATGCTTAGCGACAAAGTTGTTGTTGCTGTTGATTCTATTTCTACTGGCTGCCTCTCTTTAGATGCTGCTATTGGAATTGGTGGCGTTCCTCGCGGAAGAATTGTCGAGATTTTCGGACCTGAATCTTCTGGTAAAACTACTATTTGCTTGCAGGTAATTGCTGAAGCACAGAAAAAAGGTGGTATGGCTGCATTTGTCGATACCGAACACGCTTTAGATATTAATTATGCCCAACGCCTTGGCGTTGATTTGAATAATTTGCTTTTGTCTCAGCCTGAGTTCGGCGAGCAAGCCCTCGAAATAGTTGAAACATTGGTCAGAAGCGGCGCTGTTGATGTGATTATTATTGACTCTGTTGCTGCTCTTACTCCAAGAAGTGAAATTGAAGGCGATATGGGCGATGCTCAAATGGGTTCTCAAGCACGGCTTATGTCTCAGGCACTGCGCAAACTTAATGCTGCTATTGGAAAGTCTAACACAACTGTTATGTTTACAAACCAATTACGTAGTAAAATCGGTACTTTCTTCGGCAATCCTGAAACTACTACCGGTGGTAATGCCTTAAAATTCTATGCTTCTGTCCGCATTGATATTCGTAGAAAAGAAATTATCAAGGAAGGGCAAGATAGCATTGGAAACCGTGTAAAAGTCAAAATAGTAAAAAACAAAGTTGCACCTCCTTTTAAAGAAGTCGAATTTGACATCCTCTATAACGAAGGTATTTCCAAAATCGGCGATATGATAGATTTGGCTGTCGAATTTGGGTATATAAACAAAAGCGGCTCCTGGTTTACATACAAAGAAGAAAGAGCTCAGGGACGCGAAAGCTTAAAACGTATTTTTGTTGAAAATAAAGAACTATTCAGTGAATTGGAACAAACTGTCAGGACAAATTTAGGATTTAAGTAGGGAATTAGGTTATTAGTGCTTGACTACATTAATTTTCTACCTTTAAGTGTCATTCTGAACCCCAAATTAATGGAAGACCTTTATTTAAATGGAGATGACATTAATTAATAAAGCATTATGTTAAATGGAGCAATAAAAATCCCCCCTACCCCCCTTTTTCAAAGGGGGGAATTGTTACATATTTTCTTCCCCCCCTTTGAAAAAGGGGGGTAGGGGGGATTTATTAGTTCTATTCTGTATTTCAAAGGTTTTATAAGAATGTAATTTATAGAGTAACGAAGAATTCATTTTTTTCTTAAAAAATATGAAATTAATACATTATTTATCTTAACCCATTAAAAAAAGTATAACTACTAATATTTTTATATTTAAATCATTTATATAATTACCAAAAAATGGAAAATCAGGAAATTATAGTAACAAATCTCTTTAAGATGAACAATGATTATAATTTTAAAAGAGAAATAAGAATAATAGAAGCTATCTCATTTAATAGTGGAACTATAGAAGCACCTAAAAAACATATAATTTCTGAATTTTCAAAATCAAGTGAATCTTTCTTCTTAAAACCCGGAAAAGAAACATTACGAAAAATTCCAAATGTATACGATATGTCACCTAATATTTTTTTTAATAATAATAATATTACTGAGAATTGGACATTTGAAAAAATTTGGGAATACTTATTAAAGATTTCAATTATTAACCAAATAACATTTAAAAAAGTGTTGATTCTAATTTATAGGAATTGCTACTTTATTGATCATCAGGAAAAGAATAATAATATCAGATATTTACCTTCAACTGAAATCATAGACTATATTGAAAAAATTGAGTTTGGTTTAAAAGATGGATTTATGGATAAATTCTCAAGTAAAGAAATCGGATTGTATGAATTCTTACATTTTGTTGATTTGCTTGGTTGGAATGAAGATGTAAAATATCACATTGTTGATGGACAGCCAAATTTTCAAAGATATGATAAAAAAGTAGGCAGAGTTAATACAATTTTAAGCATAATTAGTGCCCCATTAATGATAAGCAGATTTATAAATGATGTAATTGAAAAAACAAAAAACAAAGGTATTATTGATGTTAAATTAATTACCTCAACAATTCAGAAATTTTCTAAATCAAGAGGGATTTGCGTTCTTTCAAATAAAGAATTATTGAATTATCTCAAACCTTATTTGGTTTTATAGAAATCAATGAAAGAATTTAGAAATATTGTTTTTAATGAAGATGTTATGAAAGTTCTTAAAGAACTTCCAGACAATAGTTTAGATATGGTATATGGCGATCCTGACTATAATGTTGGAATTAATTACGCCGGTAAAAGTTATACTACAAAGTGGAACGAGTATATTGACTGGTATATTGAATTGACAAGCGAATGTTTGAGAGTTTTGAAACCTACTGGAAATCTTTTTATGATTAATTACCCTAAACAGAATGCTTACTTACGGGTTAAGTATTTAGATGAAAATGCTTATGACGTTCAGGATTATGTTTGGATTTATAATACAAACGTAGGACATACTCCAAAAAGATTTACTACCGCTCATCGTTCAATAATTCATGCAACAAAATCAAAGATTAATAATTTTTATAAAGATAACGTTGCTCAACCATATTTAAATCCCAATGACAAAAGAATAATTCAAAGAATGGAGCAGGGACATAAAGGCAGAATGCCATATAGCTGGTTTTATTTTGATTTAGTAAAAAATGTATCAAAAGACAAAACATTTCATTCCTGCCAAATACCACTTCAATTAGTTGAAATGCTGATTAAATCTTGCACTCAGGAAAATGACGATGTCTTTATTTTGTTCGGTGGCAGTGGCTCTGAAATTATTTTATGTAAGCAATTAAAAAGAAATTTCATAAGTTGTGAAATACATAAAGATTATTACAATATGATTTTAGATAGAATTAAAAACAATGGAGCAATTAATTATCAATATAGCCAAAAGTTCTATTTAAAGAACAATGGCAACAACTCATCTATAAATAATAATGAAAGTAAATATTCGATTAATTTATTCAAAAGTTAAAAAATAAAAAGAAAGCTATGGAACAACTAATCTTTATAATAATATTTCTAACAGCTATTTTACTGTTAGTTACAAATTTACGAAAACGCTTGGCATTTTTAAAATTAGCCCAACCGGAAAATAGATTCGATAAACCTTTCGAGCGTTTAAAACATACTTTCAAAGTTGCAATTGCACAATCAAAAATTTTACGGGAACAGCCAGCCGGATTACTTCACGTTTGCATTTTTTGGGGATTTCTCGTTTTACTTTTCTCTGCTTCTGAAGCAGTTATTCAAGGAATTTTCTCTGGCTTTTCCTATAATTTCTTAGGACTAATTTACTCTGTAATTACTATTTTAACAGATATATTCTGTCTGGGAATAGTTTTTGCAATTATATTTTCATTTTTACGCCGTTTCGTGTTTAAAGTGAAAAGATTGCAAGGAGATGCAGATGAGAAAAAAGATGCTACAATAGTACTAGCTTCAATATTTGTAATCGTAACAGCACTACTTTTCCATAATGCGAGTTTAAGCATTTTGAATGAGCATAGCTGGGGAGTTTATCCGATTGGTTCTATTCTTGCGGGCATTATTCCAGTGGAAAGCGTTTATACTTTTTATAAAATTACCTGGTGGCTGCATATCCTTGTGATTTTTTACTTTATGAACTATTTGCCTTTTTCAAAACATTTTCACGTATATACTTCAATTCCAAATGTTTACTTTTCATCATTAACGCCGGTCAATAAACTGAAACCAATTGACTTTGAAAAAGAAGGCGTTGAAAAATATGGAGTTGTTGATATCGAAGATTTTACATGGAAAAACTTACTTGACAGTTTAACTTGTACCCACTGTGGAAGATGCACAGACGTTTGTCCGGCAAATACCACTGGTAAAATACTTGACCCCCGTGAAATTATGGTAGAAATGCGTAAACGTTTAGATGACAAAACAAAGCTATTGAATAACAAAAATAAAACTGAAGAACAGCCATCTGAAACTGAGAAGAAATTTATCGGCGATTACGAAAAGATAGAGGCACTTTGGCAATGCACAACCTGTGGTGCCTGTATGCAGGAATGTCCAGTGATGAACGAACACGTGCCGGCTATTGTCGATATGCGCCGTTCTCTCGTTATGATGGAATCGAATTTCCCATCTCTTCTGCAAACCAGCTTTGCTAATTTGGAAAACAACGGTTCTCCCTGGGCATTTTCGCCAGCTGAACGAGCTGACTGGGCTGAAGGTATGAATATAAAAATTGCCGCTGAAAATCCACAGTTTGACATACTATTTTGGGTTGGCTGCGCCGGAAGTTTCGATGACAGAGCAAAGAAAGTTACTCTGGCATTTGCAAAAATTATGCAGGCAGCTGGGGTCGATTTTGCTATTCTTGGCAGCGAGGAAATGTGCAACGGTGATGTTGCCCGCCGTGCCGGTAACGAGTATCTGGCTGATATGCTGATTAAAACTAATATTGAAACATTAAACCGCTATAACGTAAAGAAAATTGTTACTTTCTGTCCCCATTGCTTCAATACATTCAAAAACGAATATCCACTCTTTGGTGCTGAATTTGAAGTAATGCACCACTCCCAGTTTATTAACGAGTTAATCAAAACAAAGAAATTAAAGCTAAAAACAGAAGAATTTTCTGTAAGAGATATTGCATATCACGATTCCTGCTATCTAGGCAGATATAACAACGTTTATAAAGAACCCAGAGCAGTTCTGGAGGCAATTGAAGGTGTTCGCATTTTAGAACCAAAACGCTCAGGTGATAAGGGCTTTTGCTGTGGTGCAGGTGGCGGACAAATGTTCCTCGAAGAAACTGAAGGCAAGCGAATTAATATTGAAAGAACTGAAGAACTACTTGATTTACATACAAAAACAATTGCTCTCAACTGCCCGTTCTGTTTGACTATGGTTACTGACGGAGTGAAAGCAAAAGATTTAATTGATAATATTCAGGTAAAAGATATTTCTGAAATACTTTTGGATTATGTCAAATAAATATAATAAAATCAAAGAATTATTAGCGGTTGTGCTGATTGTGAAAGATGAAGAACACAATTTGCTGACCGCTAAATATTTGTAATTTTTTTAAAATAAGAATTTGCAACACAATTAAGCTAATAATTAGATTCATCACGCCATCTTGAGATTTGCCATTTATCTTTCTCTAAATTACGTGTTAATCTGAAATTTGCCCTACCCTGAACGTTTATAATATCAGAAGAAGAAAAAACTATTGATAAATTAAAGCTACGCCATATATCTTTGTTAAGAGAATCGCCAATAGAAAGAATAACATCGTTCCAAACAAGGTCTAAAGTTTGAGTCGCTTGAAAAAGCCCAGCTGTAGTTCTCATATCCTCATCTCTGCCCCAGGAAATATCAATTCCTTGGTCATAATTCCGATAAACAAATACAAAGTCATCAGCAAGTAGATTCCCATAAACCATAGTATCTTTGAAAATATAGGCATATCTAAAATTATCAAAAACACCTTCCACTGTTTTTTGGTCACTGATTATGTTACTTTGTCCAGTATCGTCAGAAAGTTTTGGAGCAAAAGGATTACAGGATTGTAAAAACAAAAAAACTATGAAAAGCAGCAATGCAACCTTAATTTCAAAAAAGCACTTACGTGATATGTTTTTATAATCTATCAATTTTATTAAATGATTTATGTAAGTTAATTATAAAATAGATTATGAAAGTTTATATTCTCAGTCATACTATCAACAATTTGATAGCAAGATTTTTTACTTATTTTCTAAACATAATCTCAAGCATTTCCTTAACAGCATTGCTAAGCCCAACGAAAGCAGCGCGGGCAACAATCGAATGACCAATGCTAAGTTCACCAATTTCTTTAATCTCGCAAATTTTAGCAGCATTAAAATAATTTAATCCATGCCCTGCAGCTATTTTCAGACCGCATTCAGTAGCAAATTCACAAGCATTTTTAATTCTTTTCAATTCTCTTTCAATGTCCTTATCCCCAACTACATTTGAATAATCACCTGTATGAAGTTCGACCATATCAGCTCCGGCAAGCAAAGCAGATTCAATCTGTTTTTTATTTGGGTCAACAAAAAAACTGACTTCAATGTCTTGTGAATGCATCCTTTCACATAGTAGTTTGAGTGGTGTTAATTGGTTAATAACATCTAAACCACCTTCGGTAGTAAGTTCTGCGCGTTTTTCCGGGACAATAGTAACAAGCTCTGGCTGAATTTTAAGAGCTATATGAATAATTTCTTCATTAGCAGCCATTTCCAAATCTAATCTTGTTTGAACAACCTCTCTCAATATTTCGAGGTCCCTATCTTTAATATGCCTGCGGTCTTCTCGGAGATGGCAGACAATACCACCTGCACCTGCAAGTTCAGCAACGATAGCAGCAGCAACAGGGTCTGGCTCTTTTCCGCCACGGGCATTCCTTAATGTGGCGAAATGGTCAATATTTACATTGAGCAATTTCATAATTCTTCCTTAAAATTACTTGTTTCATTAATCTCAATTTCGTTATTTATTTTTGAAATATCAATTATTTTCTGTTCAGCTTCCGTAATTCTTTTATTTAAAGAACGATAGATAGCAATCCCTTCTTCGTATAGTTTAAGTGATTCATCAAGAGGAACATCGCTGCTATCTAGCTTTTCAACAATTTCTTCAAGTTGTTGAAGTTGTTTTTCAAAATTTTGTTCTTTAGAAGAGTTCATTTGTATTCTCATTTTTTTTCTTAATATTTTTTCTCTTTGAAACTGTTTGTAAAGTTATATTATTTAAGCTATTGAATAAAGAAGCAGTTATACTTTCATTTTTACGAATTATTTCAAATTTTTCAAATTTTTTTAATGACTCATTTAAATTTATATAATGCTCCTTATGTTTCAAAAGAGCATATCCCTTACTCAAAGGCGAATAAGGATTTAGCGAAAGTAAAAGAGAATTTAAGCTGTTGATTCTCTGTTTTTTATTATCTATCATTCTTTTTTCTGTTCTTTCCAGTCGAATTTGAAATTCATCAATTCTTTGCTGTTGCACTCTTAACCTGTCTAAAATCCTCTTTAATGAATTTTGAGGATTAATTACTTCAAGGTATTCTTTTAAATTATTTATTTTATTTAAAATCGTTCTTTCTAGTGAATCAGTTAAGTTATCAATCTGCATATTTAGATATTCTATTGTTAAAGGTGAAACAAGTTCAGCAGCAGCAGTTGGAGTAGCAGCCCTTAAATCGGCTACGAAATCCGCTATTGTGAAATCGGTTTCATGTCCAACGGCTGAAACAATTGGTTTTGCTGAATTGAAAATTGCATTAGCAACATTTTCAGTATTAAAAGACCATAAATCTTCAAGCGAACCGCCACCACGCCCAATAATGATTACATCAACAGGATATTTATTAAGTTCATTAATAGCAAAACATATATCGTTTGCAGAGCCGTCGCCTTGCACAAGAGTTGGTCTAAAATACACTTTTGCAAGTGGAAAACGTCTTTCAAGTGTAGAAAAAATATCGCGGACAGCAGCTCCGGTAGGCGAAGTTGCAACTCCAATGCTCATAATTATCGTAGGTAGTTGCTGCTTCCTTGATAAATCGAAATAACCAGCTTCCTGAAGCTTTTGCTTTAACTGTTCAAATTTTATATATAAATCTCCAATTCCTTTTAAACGAATTTTATCGCACTCTATTTGATATTTTCCCTGAGGTGGATAAACAACCAGCCGACCATCAATAACAACCTTCATTCCATCGGAAAGCTTTATATTAACTGATTTTCCACGCCAAATTACACAGGAAATCTGCGAATTTTCATCTTTTAATGTGAAATACTGATGACCAGAACTATGCTTCTTATAATTTGAGATTTCACCCTGAACACTGATATAAGGAAGATTTTCTTCTAAAATTGATGAAATTAAATATGTTAATTCTGTTACCGATATTATTTTATTTTCCATTTACAAAAATAATAAGTATTTTTGAATTTATTAAAAATAAGTGAAATAAAAGTAAAAATGATTGGATTTGGATACGATTCTCATAGATTTGAAAAGGGAAGCTATGTAGTTATAGGCGGAGTAAAAATTGAATGTGAGTTCTCTGCTATTGCACATAGTGATGGTGATGCATTAATTCATTCTATTATTGATGCTCTGCTTGGAGCTGCAGCTCTTGGAGATATTGGAGAGCATTTTCCGGATAGCGACACTCAATTTAAAGGGATTGACAGCACCGTTTTACTCGAAAATATTATTGATTTGTTAAATAAAAAAAACTTTGCTATAGTTAATATTGATGCTTCAATTTTACTGGAAAAACCAAAATTGATTAACTATAAATCTAAAATAAAAAAGAATTTAGCTGCTATTTGCCAAATTGATGAAAATCAAATTAATATAAAAGCAAAAACAAATGAAAAAATGGGCTTTATAGGCCGTTCTGAAGGTATTGCCTGCTATACTGTTTGTGAATTGATAAAAAAATAAATAAAGAAAATCTTTTTTTCTTAAAAAGTATAATGAAAGCTAATAATGATTTAGCTTTATTTCTCCTGACAGACAGCAAAAGTATAAATTATATCATTTCCTTTTTAAAACTGACATCACTACTTTTGTCTTGCAAAACTTTGCGAAAGTTAAGAAACTTTCGCAAAGTAAGAAGAGCTAAATACTTTCGTAAAGTTTTTTAACTTTGCGAAAGTTTAAATTATGTCATCTACATTATAATGAAGTATTTGCTTTTTCTGATGATTACCAATGACATCTTTACTTGTCATTCTAGCGTATGCCAGAATCCATTTTGGGAAAGCAAGTGAGCTTGCTAACTTGTTAGTACATTTGGGCAAGCCCAAATGCTTTAGTGAAATAGCTAATACAGAATATCGACTGAACAATTATAAGATGGATTCTGATGGTAGTCAG
>CAZCHH010000054.1:0-23362 GCA_964498585.1 uncultured Hyphomicrobiales bacterium | reverse complement strand
ATGAAGCATTTGGGCTTGCCCAAATGTAACAAGTGAGCAAGCTCACTTGCTTTCCTAAGATGGATTCTGGCATACGCCAGAATTACAAGTAAAGATTTCATTGGTAAGCGTAGCGAGAAATCTCACAAGTCATTGCTACCACTACATTTGAGATTCCTCACTTCGTTTCGGAATGACACGAATTTGGAACTCTCCTATATCAAAACATCTATTTAGGCAGTTCTACTATTTCGCAGACTAAACGGTTTTCGCTGCTAGTGTTTGTGCTGCCTTTTAAAATTACAGTATAAGCAGTTCCGTTTTTAAATTCTACATCAGTAATGCTGATAATTGGTCTTGCGGAACCTTGCTCGTAAAACTCAATATTATAATTACCTGCAAAAGATTCAGAAAAATTGCTTGCAGTTCCTTGCTCAAGGTCAATTGATGTCGTAAAATTTTTTATTAATTTTACAGTAACCGGTTTGCAGTCAATAGAACTATGAACGCAGCGGATATATGCAAAATCAGAATTAAAATTTTCTATACTGTCGTTCATTATTATTGAAGAAGATTTTTCGCTGTTTCCGAAAAAGATAAAGGTATATTTGTGTTGTTTTTCTAAATCGCTGATTGCTCTGCTGTATATTAATTCTTTTGGGGTGGAACTATATAATCTTATGTGGGTGCTTTCTACTCCAATAAAATAATAATTTGTGTTGAACCAAAAATATGATAATTTCTTTAGAACAGCGATTTCTGAAGAATAGATGTCGGCTTCGGTAAAATCAGTATTTGCATTAATAAATTGGATTTTTGCACTTTCGCTTGGAATAATTTCTTTTGGCGTATCAATATCCGGCACGCAGGTGCAGGAAACCAAAATTAAAAAAAACAAAGTTCCGATTAATTTTTTTATATTATTTTGCATTTTCATAAAATAAAAATTTATGTTTAATTATTCAATTTAATAAAAATGAACGAAAAAAAGAAAGATTTTTCCAAAATAAAAGAAGGATTAAAAAAATACAAGCATTGCACAGAAGGACAAGTCCAATTCGCTGAAGTTGATTCATTTGGGGTAGTGCATAATATCCAATATCTTTACTGGCTCGAGTGGGCAAGGACACTATATTTCAGTGAAATCGGAGTGGATTTAAATAACCACACATACACAAAGCAATTTCCTATTATGGTTGTCCACACTGAAATAGATTATCTTAATCCACTTCATTGTTTCGATAAATATAAAATATTTTCACGTGTTTCAGAAATTAAGAATTCTTCTTTTTCTATGGAAAATATTGTGATGTCTGAAAGTGGCGGAATCAATGCAATTGCAAAAGTTGTATTCGTTTATTTAGATATTAAAAATAAGCAAAAAACCAAGCTACCAGAAGAAATCCGTAAAATGATTGAGGAGTATGAGAAATAATTTTTCACTTTTTTGAAATTATTTTGTTAGAATAAGTATATTACTTATGAAGTTGTGTAATTCTAACAAAAGGTGAAAAAATGAAAAGTGTTTTAACAATTTTACTTCTCTTAATTGCCCAAGTATTCGTAATGAATGCTGAGATTTCATATCACGATTACGTTCCTGATTCAGTTTTAAGTGGTGATGGGCAACATCCAATGTATATGGATATAGACATTGATGGAATAGGTGATTTCGATTTTACGATTGCCTTCCACGAGCAAATACAGTTTTTTTCTGGATACAATGGCTCGCTTGTTCTTGTTGATGAAAGTAACAATGTCCCATTAGTATTGGAATCTGGTTATAATATTAATACTGGTTCCAGATTATGGTTCGATTCATTTCATTCTTCTCTGAATTTGACTGATATATGGCCCGGCAACTTTGATAAATTTATTGGATTAAAGTTCAAATCCAATAACCAGTGGCATTACGGCTGGCTAAGAATTTCTGCTCCAGAAGATGGTTTGAGCGTGATTGTTAAAGATTTTGCTTGGGAAACAACTCCAGAGCAAGCAATTAATGCTGGCGATGGCATTGGAACAGAAGTAAAGAATAACAATAGTAATTCCGAAGAAATTTGTATTTTCCCAAATCCTGCAAGCAATTTACTGAAAATTTCTGGTATAACAGAACCATCAAATATAGAAATATTAAATACTTTAGGTGTAGTTTGCAAAAGGATTTTAGTTATAGAAAGCATTGTATCTTTTGATATTTCAGATTTAGCTGAAGGTGTGTATTTTGTGAAGCATTGCAATAAAGTATATAGAATTATTAAGCAATACTGATACTTTTTTAAATTGCAGTATCCCTCATTGCACTTGCCAATGAAATCTTTACTTCTATCTGACATTCTGAAGCGTTGTGAAGAATCCAGAGAATTGTGGATTAAAGGATTTTTTCTGAATTCTTCACTTTGTTCAGAATGACTGTGTTAATTTATGTCATCTCCATTTATATAAAGGTCTTCCTTTATCTGTGGGATTCGAAATGACACTAAGTATCCCAATTATACTATTAACAAGTTATTCGTATGACCAGAAACAATAAAAAAGGGAATGAATGTATAGCATTGCTATAAACTCGTTCCCTTTAAAAAGGTTTAAATAATTTAATTAGCTACTTATTCTTTAGGAGATTCTACGGGTGGAGCAGCGAGAGGAGTTGCTGCAGCTGGTTTAGATGCCCCTTCAGTTACTGGTTTAAGTTCGTTAGTGGAATAATCCTGCCCAATAAAGAATTTGTTTGAAAATAAAGTAATAAGCAAAATTGCTATTGCTAAAATTTTAGTAATACGAGTAAGAATATTTGCAGTTTTTTGCATACCAAACATAGACCCCATTTGGCTGCTAATACCACCAAAAGTAGCAGATAAGTCCCCTTTACCGGGTTGTAATAATACAACTGCGATTAAAAGAACAGAACATATTATCAAAATTATCGAAGAAATTGTTAAACCAATCATTTTATTTATCCAAAAAAATAATTTTTTAATTTACTGAATTTCAAATATATTAAATTTTTTTAAAATAAAAAAATAAAAAATGTTTTTAATTTCAAAATATATCATAAAGACGCACATCGCTCCATTTCTTTTTGGAACGCTAACTGTTTTATTTTTATTCCTTTTCCAGTTTATTTTAAAATATATAGACCAACTTGTAGGTAAAGGGATAGACAATTGGGTAATTTTCCAATTAATTGTTTTAAATATTCCTTGGATGCTCGTCCTGGCGGTTCCGATGGGAATATTGTTTGCAGTGCTAATGTCTTTTGGTGCAATGGCTTCATATTATGAAATTACAATAATTAAAACAAGCGGCGGCTCATTAATAAAAATGATGATACCTATTTTGATTTTTGCTACATTTTTAACCGGATTCCTTTTTTGGTTCAATGATGATGTATTGCCAGATGCGAATCACAAAGCAAAAGGGCTTTATGCTGATATTACAAAAACGAAACCGACTTTTTCTTTAGAAGCAGGGCAGTTTACTTCTCAAATTGAAGGTTACACAATCATTGCACGCCAACTCGATTCAGCTAGAACTACTATGAAGGGAGTTACTATCTATGATAATTCACGTTCTGACCAATACAATATTGCCTCTTCTGATAGCGGGCAAATCTTTTTTAGTCCGGATAATTCAAAAATGATTATTAAGCTGTTTAATGGAGAGATTCACCAATTCCTTGTAAAAAATCTAAATAATTATAAAAAAATTGATTACTCTGAATATCAGATTCAAATTGCTACGAGTGGTTTTGCTTTTGAAAGAACAAGTGATGTTATGGTTGCTCGTGGGGACCGGGAAATGAAAATTTCAGATATGCAGGCAATTGTTTACGAATCCAGAGCAAAAGCAAAAGATGCGAAAACAAGAATTAGCAATCGTTTAAATGAACATTTACTTTTTTTAACAGATGGTATTATTGATAGTAATACTCCACAGAGCAAACAAATCAGTATAGCTATTGAAGACTCTCAGCAGAAAATCCCCGATAATCCGATAGATAGTGGGAAAATAGCTGTTTTAAAAGCTATGGAAAGAAGAATTACTTTCCTAAAATCTTCTATTAGTTCTGATATTTTTCAAGTGCAGGATTTTGATTTAAGAGCGAAACAATACAAAGTTGAAATCCATAAAAAATATGCAATTCCTTTTGCATGCCTGCTATTCGTCCTTGTTGGCTGTCCACTTGGCATTATAACCAAGCAGGGAAATTTTGGAATAAGCGCTGCTATCAGTTTGGGATTCTACATATTTTACTGGGCTTGTCTTATTGGAGGTGAAAAGCTTGCTGACCGTGGAATTATGGAGCCATTTATTAGTATGTGGCTTGGTAATTTAATTATTCTCGGAGTGGGAATATATCTAACAGTAAAAGTTAATAACGAATCACTATAAGTCAAAAATAATTATGAAATATATTTGTTCTTTAATAACTGTTGCAGACATTGAGCGTTTAAAATCGTTTTATCAAAATATATTAAATCAAAAAATAAAATTCGATTATGGCGAAAATGTTTTCTTCGAAGCTGGTTTTGCTATTCACTTGAAATCACATTTCCAAAATTTGATTGAAAACAAAGAAATTATATCTAAATTTAATGCTTTTGAACTATATTTCGAAGCAGATGAAATAAATGATATTGAACAAAGATTAGTAGAAAATAAGGTTGAGATTATTCATAAAGTAAAAGAACAAACCTGGAAACAGAAAGTATTACGTTTTTATGACCCCGATGGAAATATCATTGAAATTGGTGAAAGAATCTTTAATTAGCAATTAATAATTGAATTTTAGATTAATATGTTTTCTTTAAAAGTGAGTTATATAATTTGTTGTTTTGTATTCATCGTTATGATTTGTATCATCAGGTTCGGCGTGAATATAAACTTCGCATCTTGGAATGAGTGCAGAGATATTTTCTTCTATTTTGTCGCAAAGTAAATGAACGCTTTGCAAACGCGATTCCGGCTCTAAATGAATATTGAATTTAATGAAAGTATCTGCTCCGGCAGTGCGAACTTTTAAACCATGAAAATCTTTAACTTCAGGATAAGAAGATAATACTTCCTCAACTTTCCTAATAGTTTCAATCGGAGCTTTATCGAGCAATACATCAACTGCTTTTTTCCCTAATCTGAAAGAAACGAATAATACAATTAACGCTACAATTAGGGCGGCTATTGAATCAGCATAAAAATATCCGAAATTAGCACAAATCAGCCCAAATAAAACAACTGTTGAACTCCAAATATCCGTGGTAAAATGAAGGGCATCAGCTTCAAGCGCTTGGCTGTTATACTTTTTTGCTACTTTATTCAATGCTTTTGAGCGAGATATATCAATAAAGATAGCACTTATTATTACAATATAGCTCCAAATATTAACTTCAATTTCAATATTTCCATATACCAATCTATCTACCGCTTCATAAATTATCCAAGCACATGTTATTAGCAATAACAGAGTTTCCATTAACGCAGAAAAATTTTCTATTTTTCCATGTCCATAATTATGCTCTTTGTCTGCTGGTTTGTCAGAAATTTTTACAGAAAAATATGTTATTACTGCTGCAATAAGGTCTATTGCCGAATGCAATGCTTCAGATAAAATTCCCAAGCTTCCAGTTAAAACTCCTACTACAAATTTAAATCCAGTGAGAAAAATTGCTGCTAAAACTGATAATAAAGCTACTCTTTTCTTTTCCTTTATCATACCGAATTTATTTTATAATCGAATTAATTTTATAATATTTTTTTAAAAAAAGTAATTAATTTTAATACAATAATACCAATACAAATATAATAGAAATATACAATATTTGTTAAGTATGGGGAAAAAAAAATAAAGATGTCATAAATATCGAAGATATAGGATTTATATCTTTTTATTAATGGAAAGTCATCAGATGACTACAAAATTCATTTCCAAAAAATTAAACAAGTTATTTTATATCGCCTCAGAATGTAAAAGATAAATAAAATTCAAATTATCAACTTATCTCTGCGCCATTACTCTCAAGAGGGGAATTTTAGAACACAACATTTTGCCTGAATTTATATTTAGCCATAAAAGAACGTATCAGCCCTGCATCTACGCACCTTTTTCAAAGCTAACGATTATACACAAATATTAGTTCTTAATAATAATGGAGCAAAAAAGATATAGTGTCTTACCTGAATAATTCATCCGATGACTCGCAGTAATCGGATGAATAGATTCACTAACAATATTAAAATTTATAAAAATTAGAGAAAAAACTTAGTTTTTTTTAATTGTTAATTGCAAATCATTTATTATCAATAATTACCTAATATTTTACAATAAATTTATGAATTATACAGTCTTAAAAATATATTCCGTAGGAATTATATATTTGTAACAGAAATAATCCTTGACTCTGCTTATCCCGTAGGGATTATATAAAAAAGCTATTAAATATTTAATTCCTACATAATAAAAAAGACCCTAAAAACATTGTTACAAATATTTTTTCCCTAACGGGATAAGGAGAATAGCAGCAAGATTTAAAGATGTGGGTAATGAATAGCCAAAGTGGATAATTCATAATGTCATTTCCATTCATATAACGCATTTGATTCATTTTGGGGCATGAAATGACTTAAAAAATTATAGTAACTTCTAACAAAATACAAATTTCAACAAGAATTGAAATTACTAAATATATTGAGTTTTAAATGATTCCAATATAAAATGATATTTAATAATAAAAGAAATTTTTTATTTTTTAATATGTTTTTTATTAAAAAATACTTATATTAGTATAATTATTAATGCGATAAATAAGTTCTTTAATATTTTAATACGACAATGGAAATAATTACTATAGTAAAATAGTAAATTTATTTTTTAAAGTTTTTTTAGATGAGGTCATAATGAAACGAATATATCTTATACTGCTTATATTGATAGCATTTTCTTCTCCTTTATTCTCTCAATTATCAGGTTGGAAAAAGCTAATCAATGAACCTACTTTTGATGTGTGGGTAAATCCCAAAAATCCCAACACGATGTTTGTTGGTGGCGAAGGACGCGTAGTGTATAGAAGTTACGATGCTGGTAACACTTGGGATACACTAATATTAGGTTATAAAGGTGGAACAGCATTAATAAATAATATATTTATTCATCCAATAGATACAAACATAGTAATTTGCGGTGGTTTAATGTTCGGCGATGTCCGTAGAACTACAAATCACGGAACAAATCCGGAAGACTGGGAAATCGTATTACAAGGAATGAGAAATGTTGCTTTAAATGGCAAGGCACTTGTGATGAAACCAGATGACCCTGATGTTCTTTATATAGGCGATTATACTTCTGGTACTTTTTTCAGAAGTCTGGACAAAGGAGCCACATGGGACTCTATATCAACTATTTATATTACAAGGCAAGTAAGAGATTCCATTGGAGGTCCTACAAGAGATACAATTGTTCCAGTACAGATTTGTTCGATTTCTATTCGTGAAGATAGTACGAATATTGTATTTGCCGGTTCTTGCTTTGGTGAGAATTTCCTTTCTACTGATGGCGGTTACACCTGGAATTTAACAGATGTTTTAGTTAGACCAGAGTACTGGCAAAGCGATTGTGAAGTTACCAGGGTTGATTTCAGTGATAGAGACCCATTGGTGGGCTATGCTGTGATAACATATCTTTCTCCTATTAATACTCCAAATGGCGGATTGCACAAAACAACAGACGGTGGCTACTCATGGGACTTATTAGCATTTGCCGATACGAGTCTTTGGACTGTGGCTCTTCGCACTAACGATGAAGGCACCGAAGATGAAATATATGTCGGAGGTTATACAGAGCATTTCTATACTTATGATAAATATAAGACCCCGGGAATCGGTATGGTTAGACGTTCTTTAGACGGTGGAAAAAACTGGCAAAGTTATGATGAAAGTATGGATTGGAAAATTGAGCAAGTCGGTTACCATACTACTTTAAATTCAATTTGCACTGTAAAAGAAGATGATTCATATCTTTTCTCAGTTGGAGATGAGGCAACAATGCTTAGAAACAACAATGGAGGACGAAGTTGGTACTTTCCTGATTCTACTTCGTTTACTGGAACTGAGCATTTAAATTCTGTTTATGCAACAAGCAGATATAATGGATATGCTGTTGGAGATAACGGGGCTTTCATTAAAACTTTTAATAACGGAAGAATTTGGTTAAAACAAAATCCTTTTACTGATAAAAACCTTAATTCTATTTTCCTTATTGATTCTATTAATGGTGCTGTTTGCGGAGATGATGGAGTTATTTATATTACTAATGATGCTTGCAATACCTGGACTCAAAAACATTCTTCAAATAGTTATAACTTAAAGTCAATATCTTTCGTTGATAATAATATTGGCTATGCAGCAGGTGAATCTACTATTTTGAAAACTATTGACGGCGGAAATAACTGGACAGAAATTTATAAAGTAAATGAGCTTAATATAAATGAAATCCACTTTAGTAATGCTGATATTGTTTTTGCTGTCTGCGATAAATCAGTAATTTTAAAATCAGTTGATGGCGGTAATTCATGGAATTTAAAAAGCTTCGACGACACATCAAATCTTTATTCTGTTCATTTTATAGATAGTGTTGGTTATGCAGTCGGTCAAAAAGGGCTAATTATAAAAAGTACCGATTACGGTGAGAACTGGATACAGATACCTACAGATGTAAGCAGGCATCTTCATTCAGTTCGTTTTAATAATTATAAAAATATATTTGCAAGTGGTGAAAATAATACAATTTTAATGTCTGAAGATAGTTCTTTATCTTGGTATGCTACCCGATATGATTACGGACCAAGGGCTAATATGTGGTCCCAAAGAATTTTCAAGGGTGCCGACGGTTTTGATAAAGTTTATACTGCAAGCGAAGCTGGATTCTTTATGCTAGATTTAAAAGTAGATGTACTGGAAGATTTAAATATTCAAGAATTATCCAAATTAAATGTTTATAAAAATTCACCTAATTCGCTTTGCTTAAATTATGAAAGAAAAAGCCCAAATAGCAAACTTCTATTTAGAATTGTTGATTTAACCGGAAAAATGGTTTTTCAATCGAATATCAATAATAGTTCCTTAAGTTTTCGTGAAGTATTAAATATTCCTAATATTACAAAAGGAGTATATTTATGCCAAATGCTCGAAGATGGCGATTTATCAACTAAATTGATTGTGATTGAATAAAATAATTAAGACAAACACGTAACGATGTCATTCCGAAATCCCTGAAAAAGCAAATGCTTTATTTGAATGGAAATGACATAACTTTACAATGTCATTCTGATGAATGTCAGAATTCATCTTAAAAGAAAACGGGCTTTCCCATTTGAACATTAGTTTTTCTATCTCCTTCCCAAGTGCAACTTGAGAAGGAGTTTTTTTATTACCTTCCTGATAAGAAAAATAAGCTAATAAGGTCGAATGATAATTGATTTTTATTTTCTACTAAGGTTAATGATTAAAGATAAGGTTTCTTAAAAATTTCACTTTCAAAAATAAGCATAAAACCAAGTTGCACTTATAGATACAATTAAAGTGTCATTTCGTTTCCACGATATAGCAAATCCTTTATTTAAATAGTAATGACTTAGATTAATAATGACTTATTAAAATAGAATCCCTACGGGATATGCACAGTCAAGGGTAATTTTTGTTACAAATATATAATTCCTACGGAATAAATTTCTAAGACATAAAAATTATTTCTGCTACCTATGGTAAAAGCTAATACTTATGTATAATCGTTAGTTTTGCAAAAGAGGGTTTATTAGTGCTGTTCTGCATTTTATATGTTTTGTAAAATAAGATATCATTGTTTAGGGAAATGTTTCTAATATTTTCCAGTCAAAAATGTGCTTCTAACTGAGTGAAATGAGTTTCTGGCAGAGTGAAACGTATTTCTATCTGAGTGAAATGTGCTTCTGGCAGAGTGAAACGTATTTCTATCTGAGTGAAATGTGCTTCTGGCAGAGTGAAACGTATTTCTATCTGAGTGAAATGTATTTCTAACTTTCCAGAAATACATTTAACAAATCTTTTTATTGATATTTGTAGTTATAATAAGCATATTATCTTTTTTATTAATAAAATATCTTTTAAAAAAACAGATAAACTAAATCATATATTTGAAATTACTTTATAGTATTCTTTTTATTTTAAATTAAATACAAAAATCATTCGGGAAATTTAATAATTATTTTCTTTAGTCATAGTAAAATTCAACTATTCTTTACAATAATTTCAGTTATTTGATGAATTTAAACCATAAACTACGAAAAGTAGGGAGTTTTGAAGTTACAACTTTTTACTTTAATTTCTTTACAGCTAAACCAACAGAAATCCTTCTGCTTTTATAAGGATTATAACCATTAATAATATTTAAACCATTAACAACCATTGTAGTAGAACCACCGCCGTCAAGATTCATAGCGTTATAGCAACCAATTTTAGTCATAATTTTTGATAGCTGAGATAAAGAAGCACCAACTATTTTTTTCGCTCTGTTATTTCCTTCTACTGAAACAAGATAAATCTTATTATTAGCTTTATTTGCTCCGATTGCAGAACGAGGTAATGCACGATTAATGAACCGTCTTCCACGGGAACCTTCTTTACGGGCTTCGTTCACTGCTTTCCCATTCCTAACAAGCCGCGGAGTTGCAGAAAGACCATTGCAAAAATTTTTTTCCTGTAATTTGCTTGACTTGATTTTTAGAACTAAAGTGTCCTTCAAACTAATTATCAAAGAGTTTAAAAAATGTTCTTTCCCAACAGAAATGATAAAACCATTCTCAGGTAATAAAACTACGCCAGTATCAATTAACTTAACAGCACATTTAATATCTTTATTGATAACCGGCTTTTCTAAATATTCGCAACATATTTTCTTCAAAGGAAACTCTATTGAATTGGTCTTCTCAATTTCCAAATTTTCAGCTATATATGTTTCTAAATCGAATTGAGTTTCAGAAGAATCGTTAAATATTTGACTGTCGTTATAAAGTTCAAGATATGAATTTACTGCTTTATCTATTTGACTTTGACTGATAAAGGGTATTTGGTTTCCTGCAAAACGATTATAAATAACAATAGAGTTGCTATCGCGTCTTTGATTGAATCTGTCAACTTCAATTCTCTGCTTTTTAAGTTCAATAGTGCAATCTAAATCAAAATTATCAAAATAGGGTTTTCCAACAGAATCAAAAAAAACAGAGCTCCAACTTTTATATTGATTCAATTCAACTACCTCGCCGTCAATTATTGTAGAACCTATTGGTTTGTTTGAGTAAGCTCGCCAAAAACTTCCATTTATTCCGGCATAATAATTTGAATCTTCATTATTATCATCAATTATTTCAGAAAGTTGTTTTAAATCATGAATATAGTTGTTGGCTTTAAGCACATCAACTGCGTTATTCTCAAAAATATCTACTTCTATAATATGAACTGAATGAATGCTTTTTCCTGCTTTTAAATAAATATTTCTGTAATTTATACCTTCTTCGAGTAAACTGTCTTTTATAACGGTTAGCGATGGGGTTGAAGACTTTTTACTGCTTTTTTTACTAGAACTTTTTTTCTTTGTTGTTCTTTTCTTTGATGTATTTTTCTTTGATGTACTCTTTTTACTTATGTTTTTGCTTTGAGTTTGTTTTGATTTTGATGGTTTTGATAAAGAATCGTTATTAAAAAAGAAAGAAATACTAATTAAAAAAAACAGCAAAAATTTTATGTAATTTGATTTAATATTCATAATAATAAAAATCTTAAGTATATTTAAAATTGAACAAAAAATAAAATTTATGATTATCACTTCTTGAGAGTGAAAAACATATAATTATACTTATTTGTCCTTATTATTCAGATTTTAATGTCGTTTTAAGCGTCAGCAAGAAATCTCTCAAATACTTGTTAACACTACATTTGAGATTCCTCACTTCGTTACCAATGACATCTTTTCTTGTCATTCTGGCGTATGCCAGAATCCATCTTGGGAAAGCAAGTGAGCTTGCTCACGATACATTTGGGCAAGCCCAAATGCTTCATTGAAATAGCTAAAATTGAATAGCGTTGAATAATAATAAGATGGATTCTGACATCCGTCAGAATGACACATTAAGTGATGTCATCTCCATTATAATAAAGCATTTCTTTATCAGAGGATTAAGAATAACAAGCCACTAATCATTAATCATTATAATCGCTTTCTCTATCCGATTCTTTCTAGTTTCAGGACGCTTTGCTTCAGCAATCCACTCAACGTATTCTTTTTTATGGGTAAAAGAAAGTTTATTAAATTTTTCATAAGCTTCAGGAAATTGTGTCAGAGTTTGATTAAAATCTTCTGGAATAGTGACAGTTCGTTCTTCAAGGTCTTCTTCGATGGATACACTAATTTTATCGCCTGGATTTTTTTCAATTGCTTTTCTTACATTTTGATTTATTCCAATGCAGTGATTTGGCAAACCCATCTTTACAATCAAGCCGCGGTATTCATATCCATCAAACTTTGCTTTTACTTTAATTCTTTGCCTATTGCCAAACTCCTTCATTATTTCATCAGGTATATCAATATACCCACTATTTAGTTTGGGGTGTTTGATTATTATCGCATCAAAGGAAAACTGTTTCATTAATTTACTAATTCCTCAATTTGAATTTTTTCTAGATTTTGTTTTATAATAAAATTCATCACAGTTTTAGCAATTCCAAAGGAGTCAAGGTCAATTTCTTTAAGCAATTCAGCTTGACTTCCGTGTTCAATTTGCTTTTCAGGTATTCCGTGAATAAAGATATCAACTTTCTTTGAATGATTATGAGCAATGTATTCATTAACGGCAGAACCAAATCCACCAACAATTGTTCCATCTTCAACTGTAATTATTTTATTGAAATTTGAGCAAAGGACGTCAAGCATTTTAGTATCAAGTGGCTTAATGAAACGAGCATTAATAACCGTTGCAGAAATATTGCTTTCTTCTAAAATTTCTGCTGCTTTCAACGATTCATTCACCATATTTCCAACGGCAAGAATAGCTATATCGCTTCCATCTCTCAAAATTTCCCATGTTCCCAACGGAATTTGCTTCATAAATTCCATTTTCACTCCAAGTGAGCGACCTCTTGGAAAACGAATTGCGACAGGGCATTGAGTATAATGAAATACGGCGCTATAAAGCAAATCGCGAAGCTCTTGCTCATCTTTTGGAGCTGCGATAATTATTTTGTTTATACAGCGAAGAAAAGCCAAATCCAAAAGGCCGTGATGGGTTGAGCCATCAGCACCAACTATGCCAGCTCTGTCCACAGCAAATATTACATGCAGATTTTGTAAACTGCAATCGTGGGCAATGTTATCAAAAGCTCGCTGAAGGAATGAAGAATAAATGGCACAAACTGGTATTATCCCTTCGCTTGCAAGCCCAGCGGCAAATGTAACTGCGTGTCCTTCTGCAATACCAACATCAAAGAAGCGTTCTGGCATCTCTCGTTCTAACTCATCAAGACCAGTACCTTCAGCCATTGCAGCAGTTATGCCAACTAATTTGGGATTCATACGGCATAGCTCTACCAATGCTTTCCCAAATACTTTGTAGTATTGTGGCGGTAAATTATTATCACCGGCATTAGGAATTGAACAGCCGGTGTCTTTATCTATTTTTCCGATTGCGTGAAAATGATGAGCATCTTTTTCTGCTGGAGCGTAGCCCTTGCCTTTTTTGGTAATAACATGAACAAGTATTGGTCCGTGAGATTCTTTAATCAAACGGAACATTTTTACAAGTTGCTGGACGTTATGTCCATTCAAAGGACCAAAATAATTGAATCCCATAGCTTCAAATAAACTGCCCGGAGTAACCACTGATTTGACTCCACCTTCCAATCTTGATAATACTTTGCGGAATCTATCGCCAAGATTATCCATTTTTCCAGTTAATTCCCAGACGTTTTGGCGTAGCTTCTGCATTGGATTCGATGCAAAGAGTTCATTAAAATAGTTTGAAAGAGCGGAGACGTTTTGGTCAATAGAAACGTTGTTGTCATTTAAAATAACAGTTATGTCTCTTTTTTGGACACCACAGTTGTTCATACCTTCAAAGGCAAGTCCGCCGGTCATTGCGCCGTCTCCGATAATTGCAAGTACTTTAAAATCTTTCTTTTGCAAATCGCGTGCAGTTGCAATTCCAAGGGCTGCAGATATGCTGGTGCTAGCATGTCCTGCACCGAAACAATCATATTCACTTTCAGAGCGTTTAAGGAAGCCGGAAATCCCGCCTTTTTTCCGAATAGTGTGCATTAAATCACGACGTTCAGTTAAAACTTTATGAGGATAGCCCTGATGTCCGGTATCGAAAACGAGCTTATCGGTTGGAGTATCATAAACATAGTGAAGAGCAACAATAAGTTCAACGCTTCCAAGTCCGGAACCGAAATGCCCACCTGTTTGTGTAATCGTATCTATAAGAAATTCCCTTACTTCGTCGCATACTATATGCAACTGATTTAAGGGAACTTCCTTTAAATCATCAGGTGAATTTATTTTTTGCAGATATTTATATTTGCTGTAATCAAGTGTGTTCATTTATTTTGCAATTATAAGTTTTTTTACAATTTCACTGGCATTTTGATAAAGCTTATAAACATATTGTCCTGAAGGTAGATTGGAAGTATTAAAATTTACTGAATAATGTCCGGGATTATGCTGAGAATTAACAATAACAGCAATTTTATTTCCAGATAAATCAAAAAGTTCTATTTTTAAAAAACCAGCTTTTTCTGTGCCGTAGTCTATTGTTGTAATATCATTGCAAGGATTAGGTATATTTTGTTTTAGATAAACAAGTGATTCTTGCTCTTCAACACTTGAACCAGCATAGTAATATATTTCTAAATATAAGTTTTTATCGCCATCGAAATTAACAATAGGATAAGATTCTAAATCCCATTCTGCTGGACCTCCAAGTAATTTCCCAGTAGGACAAAAAGTAGAACCTTCGTGGGGACAAATATAAATATGTAATTCGGGATGAAGTTTACTTATTTCCCAGCCCATGTGAGTGCAAATATTCCAAACAGCTCCAAATTGCTGCCCATATTCTTCGGGGTCTAATCTGGTTATCAACACATCTTTCCAAGAACCATCAATTGCATCAACCCGGATTAAAATAGATTTCCACAGTTCATAAAGATCTGGATATTCGTCTAAATTTATATGATAAACGCCAAGAATTTTATTTTTATTTTTGTCATATTTTATATCCGGAGTAACTTTACCGAGCAAAAGATGTGGACAAGCAGCAGTAACGACTGCACCAGTCAGCATTTGCTTAAGAAATTTTCTTCTATTTTCGGTTATTTTATTCATAGTTTATTAAAGTTTTATGTTATTTCAATGGATTACTAAATTTTTTATTATTAAGAAATTCAGTATCCGTTAAACTTTTCAGGAAATTAATTAAATCTTGCTTTTCAACAGACGAAAGATACAAAGGACGCATAAGAGTATCTTTATTGAACCAGTCTCTTCCACCTATGTCATAATTATGTATTAATTCTTCAAGCGTCCAATACTCACCATTATGAAGATAAGGATAAGTAACCTCAACGTTTCTTAAAGTAGGAGTAATGAATTTTCCCTTGTCCTGCCAATCTTTAGTAACGTTATATCTGCCTTTGTCGAAATAATGCGTTGTAGTGCCGGTATTATGAAAATCAAGGTCTGTAAACATAATACCCGAATGGCATACAGAGCAGCGGGTTCTTTCACTGAAAAACAGTTCCATACCTCGTTTTTCAGATTCGTTTAAGGCACTTTCGTTCCCATTTATATACTTGTCATACTTTGAATTGCCAGAAACTAATGTCCTAACAAAAGTTGCAATAGATTGACCAGCAAGAAATGAAGAAGGAACTGTATTTTCTCCGAATGCTCTTTTGAACATTTTCGGATAAAAGCTATGCTCCTGAAGTCGCTCATTAACTACATTTGTGTCGGAACCAAAAATATAGGACAAGAAAATACTACGATAAGCATTATTTTCAATCTTAGTTCCACGTCCGTCCCACATCAATTTATCGCGATATGCAGCATTTACAAGTGGCATTGAGTTGCGGCTTTCCATTTGTTTTCCGTATCCAGAGGGAATATCTTTATTGTTTGCGAAACTTGCGTTTTGCTGCATACAATGCGAACAAGATGCAATAGAGCCATCAGGAGAAAGTAATGGCTCATAAAACAAATAACGTCCAAGCTCTGCTTTTGCTGCATTATAAGGATTATCGTCCGGAAATGGAACTGGCGGAAAATGTGATGGTGCAAGTGCTTTCTCATCATCAATTACTGGTGAAGTTCCAGATTTTTCTGAACAAGAAGTAATTATGACAAATAAAGCCAATAAGCAAAAATAAAGCAATTTGTGTGTATTATTTTTCATAATTCAATCTCATTAAATTATACAAATTATATATAATGCAACTTAATTTAGACGAAAATGTTACAATAAAATTGATTAATGTATTGAATTAAATTCAAAATTATTTTTAATACATTTCCTTGATTTTATTTCAATTATTACATAATTTTCGTTTTATTTTAAACAATTTTACGAATATATGAAGAAATTATCAATTAAAAAAGTAAATAAGGAATTAAGTGATTTAAAAACTGAAAATATCGAATCAATAATTGCTTTATATTCAAGAAATTCTATTGTTATCAAAAGTCTTATACAAAAAATTGAAAATTCAGCAGATTCTATTCCAGAAATGAAATACGATGAAATTATAAAATTAATATCCGGTATTTCAAAATCACTCTCGGAATCAATCGCTGCTATTGATGTTATTGAAAATTTGAAAAGTAAATTTCAAATTGAATCCAAAGAAAGCGATTTGCAACTGCTGATAACAAAAGATGCTGTGGCAAGAGAACACCTAAATTCCTTCTGGGAAAGAATTTCTGAATTAAGAGAAAATGAAGACAATAGCTAATCTCTATGATGAAATAACCTTTTTTTATTCATAAATCAAAACTTTTTTAATTCATGGTTTCTTATTCTTATCATTTTGAAATCCCTGATAAATGAAGTCTTTATTTAGTTGAAATGACATAATTTTACAATGTCATTCAAAAATCCACGATAAAGAAAGGTTTTTATTTAAAAGGAGATGACATCAGTTTACCCTGTTATTCTGAGCGCAGCAAAGAATCTCAAGTTCTGTGTTTGCAAGGAGTTGTAAGATTCTACGCTTCTTTTTCCTACAAAACTTTACGAAAGGTTAAGAAACTTTCGCAAAGTAAGAAGATATTGCTTTTGTAAAGTTTCTTGAGCTTTACGAAAGTTAAAATCTAAATTATCTAATCTTTATCTTATTTTGATATACCCTTTACTTCGAACCATTTCGCCTTGCTTTGATCATAAGATTTGCGACTCGTTCAGCTTGGAGAGCAAATGTTTCTAAGCGAGCATTTACTATCTGCGGGTAAGCATTTCCATCGGATTCAATTGTTAAAAATGGAATAGTCATTTTTCCGTTAAAAACTTCTGGCAATTTATAATTTGGGTCAACCTGCCTTTCTGCAAATACCTTATTTTCGACTTTCATTTCCGGAACAGAAACTGCCTCAGAAAGACGAGTAGGCATACAGCCAAAAGGTCCGAGATTAATTACTCCGCAATACTTATCAAGCGTTTCGTGGAGAGCAACACCAAGCGTAAGTCCTGGCTCTCCTTTGTATTCTAATGGAACAATGTGCTTGCTTCTGTTAAGCAATGCCTCTACATCAGTTTTGCTATATTCATAATAACCGGATTTTGCGAGAATTTTCTTAACACGATACTCTGCATAGTTCATATATGCTTTACGCACCTTGCGTTCATAGCGATTCTTTTTAGATGCAGACGGCTCAAGCAATTCTAATTTTAAGAGATAATCAACATAGAAAATCCATTCACTAATATAAGCATCTTTAACAATAAAGCCCTGTTTCGCAAATGTCCTGTTGAGCCATTTATGTGAAAAACCGTCGCGTCTGCAGAATATTTCTCCGCAAAGAGCTATATATTTTGAATTTTCTATTGGAATCCTGACTGGTATTTTCTTCCTGATACTATTTGAAAAATGATTTAAATAGTTATAAACCTTTTGTGGTTCTTTTTCGATTATACTTAACAATTTATCAAATTCATTATTGAAAATTTCAATACCTTTTTCAGGATTTATACTATTAGCTAAAATTGCAGTGCGAATGTCTTCAAGGACATCAGCAATAATAAGCGCCTGAATACCACGCGAAGAGAATTTTGCACCCAGTCCTGCGAATCCGTCTTCGTTCATTAAAACAAGTTGTGCAACATTTTTCAGCCGTCTTCTTTTAATCAAATCACGTATAAACACGGGATACTGTCCAAGACGACAATTGCCTGCTCCCTGCACGATGAAAAAGACAAAATACTGTTCCTCATTATGCTGATTTTCAATATAATCCATCATTGAGCCGACAAGCAAAATCAGCGGCAAACATTCCTTTCCGCTTGTATTTTCACGTCCATAACGTAAAATATCCGGATTACCTTCAGAAGCAGCCACAGCATTAAAGCCAAGTCCACGCATCATCGCAGCGAACATTTCACTGCTGAGCTCTCCCATTGAAGGAATCAAAATTACAACGCGATTATCGTTTAAAGGAATTTTCTCTCCATCTGAACTTATGAAAAATACTTCATCGTTTTCAGTAATAATCTGTGCTGGAACAAAATCGCTGTAATCTGTATCTTTAATTGTTTTGGAAAGTTTTCTGTAATTTTTAATAATATCTAAAACTGCATCAATTCGTGTGTTTATTCCTGCATCTGCTGTGTGTCCGTCTAATTCGAGAGTTAGCGATGGTTTCGTTCCCATAAGTGTCCGGAAAGTATTCATAATTAAAGAATCGGGGGCGCAGGAAAAATTGGAAATATACGTTGAAAAAAGCTGTGGATTCTTTTTTACTACTTTTGCCGATTTTAAAATCTTTTTTCCACCTTCCCAATACTGATTATCGTCTATTGTTTCATTATGAAAATCAAGCATATCATAAGGGATTGTATAAATACCACGTGAGGCGAATTTCTTAGGTATTCCCTTATTTGCAAATTCAGAAAAAGAATTGTAAGGACGTCCAATAAGCACCATAGCAAATTCTTCCGGATTTGCCTCCAATCTTTTTAGAATGCTCTTCCCTATTTCCAGCAATTCCTTTTGAAATTCAACTTGTTTTTTTACGGCAAATTGATATGCTTCCTTTATTTTATTTTCATCTGAAAAGCCAATTTGTTTTGCAATACTAATAAAAACCTGCTCCTGACTATCCCAGCCCTTTGAAAAGTCAAGCTGTGGAGTTAGCAATTTGTCTTTTAAATCGTAATCCTTAAATGCCTGCTTTAAATAAAGCGGTTCGCCAGTAAGCAGAGCGCAGGTGCAATTAAAATCTTTACGCTGGCACTCGTTTTCTACATACATTTCCAATATATTTGGAATGAAATAATAATCAAGTTTTTTATCTAACAAATTTTGGAAAAAGCCAAGTGAAAGCTGACAAGGAAAGCAAAAAGCAGTATTTTCACGTTCCAAACCTTCTTCAGATACTTCATCAGCAAGAACTACTTTGAATCCTAACTGTGTGAAAAAGTTATAATAGAGTGGATAAATTGTCTGAGTATGAAAAGATTGGCTAATTCCAATCGTTTTGGAGTTTTCGGGCAGTTCAAGTTTTTCTGCATATTTATTAAACATCAAATCCTGCCGGACTTTGACGAAATCGTAATCATCGCTGTTTATAGAACTTTTGCTTACAATATTATAGTATTTATTGCAAACTCCGCCGAAGGGATAATTTTTTCCCTGCACTTCAATTAAGTTAATTAAACAACCCAAGTCACATTTTTCCTTGCCACCACGGCAGATAAACGGTTTTTTATAAACTACATTTCTCTGAGCAAGTTCAGAAAGTGAAAACTCTTTTTCTTTAAGGAAGCCAAGTTCTAATTTTTCAATTACTTCGAGAGCAACTCCAAAAGCTCCCATAAGTCCGGGTTCGGGAGGCACTATTATGTCTTTTCCTGTAATAGCAGCCATTGCTATTGGTATTGCTTTGTTATAGCACACTCCACCCTGCATAAAGATTTTCTCACCAATTACACGATTTCCTTTAACGCGGTTAACGTAATTTAGGCAAATAGAATATACAAGCCCAGCTACAATATCGTTCAGTTTAATATTTTCGTGGAGTGCAGTTTTTATATCTGAACTAATAAAGGCGGCGCATTGGTCACTGAAATTAGGTGGTTTGCTGCCTTGCATTGCAATTGCTTCAATTTCCTCAACTTTTACTCCGAGAGTTTCATAAGCTGCTTCTTCTATAAAAGAGCCGGTGCCCGCGGAACAAGCTTCGTTCATAGCGTAATCGGCTGGCACTTTGTTTATAATGTAAGTGTATTTTGCATCTTGACCGCCAATTTCAAAAATAGTATCAACTTTTTTATCGAAAAAGACTGCTGCAGTGGCGTGAGCAACAATCTCATTTATTACTGCTTCAGTTAGAGCGTGCAGCCCAGCTATATGCCTGCCTGAGCCGGTAGTTCCCAGACCAATAATTTTGATGCTATCGGGTAACTGCTCTGAAAGAGATTGATAGCATTTTTTTGATGCTTCAATTGGGTTGCCGTGAGTATAAAGATAAACTGATGAAAGAATTTTCTTATCGGAAAGACGCACTACAACTGCTTTTGTGGTAGTTGAGCCAACATCTAAACCCAGCGAACAAATGTCATCTTTCTGTGCAATTCCACGTTCAAACTGCTTAAATGTTACTTTGTCCTTGAAATTTTCAAGTGGATTATGGAAAGTGAAAGAACTTTTATTTTGAGTAAATAATTCAGCTATATTAAGTGGAATGGTGTTATTTCTTAATGAGTATATTGCAGCTCCGAGAGCTTCAAAGAAAGTAGAATTTTCAGTAATGTCGATATTGCAGCCCTTTTGCTTAAGAAAATTCATTACAGCACTATTTTTTGTAACTCCTCCAATTGCAATGATATTTTCAAATTTAAATTTTTTAAGAAGGTCTTCAACTTTGTCTGCCATCATAAGAGCCAAGCCAGATGTAACGTTTCCCTTTTCTACTCCTTTATTCAAAGCGTGAGTGCAGTCTGATTTGCAAAATACGGAGCAACGCCCAGAAACCTTATATGGTTCTGCATTTTCTGCTAATTTTACTGCTTGTCCAACATCAAGATTCATTCTTTTTATTTGCTGCAGGAAAAATTCGCCTGTTCCCGATGCACACTGGTTTTTCGATACAACATTAGAAATTTTTCCTTCTTCGTCAAGAATGTATGCAAGAAAAGTTTCGGCACCGAGAGTAATTATTGCAGAATACTTGTTATTTGGGTATAAGAAGTTATAGCTTATCTCTGTTGCTTCTGGTTCAGAGATGGTTGAAAGATTAACTAAATTACGGAATTTCCTTCCTGTAACGGCAAATTTGGCTTCTTTTTCAGAATATTTATTTATTAAATCTAAAAAAGTTTCTTTTGGTTTTCCGTAGTGTGGTTTCCAAATATTCTTATTTATTTTTATTTCATTGCTGGCTTGAATAATTTCTACTAAAGAAACAGATGAGGCGCCAATGCAAATACCAACAGCTTTATTCATATATATTAACCTTTAGAAATCTATTTTTTATTTTAAATTTTGGATTTTAGTTGATACCAAAAAAAAATCTCAAAATTATTTTTATAAAATCAAATAATATAATTTAAGAATAATTTTTTAAATAGGAAAGAGTAGATTTTGGAAAATTTTACTTATGATTTTTATTATCAACAAAGTTTAACAAGAGAAATTCTAAAAACTGTAATTTCGAAGCGTCAGCGAGGAATCTCACAAATCCTTGTTATCTAAGAGTTTGAGATTCTTCATTCCGTATAGGAAAGACAAAATATAAAAAGTTATTTAACGCATTACTATACTATACAAAAAACTCAATAAAAATCCACTTCCATCTTTTTTATTTTCTCAGTTAATTCATTCCCAAATTCTTCCAATTCTTCTTTTGACCAAACATATTCCCGCGTCCAATCTTTATCTTGAGTATTAACATCAGCTAAGCGTGTGAAAAGCAGCCGTGCTTTGTAATGCGTCTGTTCTGAATTAAGCAGTGAAATCAAATAAGCGTAAAACTTCATTTGCGGTTCGTAGTGCGTTTTTAGAAAATCCATTGCATCAGCTCCATCAACTTTATTGGTTTTCCAATCCCAAATCTCGTATTCATTCTGCTCATTCGTTATGAGCAGGTCGATTTTACCAAGCAGGAAGTCGTTTTGAAAGGGAACTGTTAGCTCTAATTCCGATTTTGCATTTGAAATATTTTGTGCAAATCTTTGAATAAGCGGAGTAGATGCAATATTTTTCACTTCTCTGACTATGCGTTCTCTTATTTTCGATGGATTTGGAGTATTGGAGTTTTCTAGAACAGAATCGACAGTTTCATTGAAACTTGTTTCATTCATATAGCCATTGGATTTCAGCCAATAGTTAATGCTTTCCAAAGTATTGTGAATGAGCGTTCCTGCACGCGAGCCGATGATTTCCTCTTCCCCATCTTCTTTTGTAGAACAGGAATAAAGGAAATCGTCCTGTTCCAAATCCGGCAAACCGAGCAAATACCTTTCTGCATATTTTAAGCTGTCCAAATCGTAAATCATTAGCTTGCTTGCGGAAAACATCCTATTCCCGATACTGCTTTCTATTTGATTTAGCAAAAAAATATTTTCTTCATTTTTGCTTTGTGTGGCATTGTTTTTCTTTTCATCTTCTGGAATGTCCTTGATAAATTCTATTTTTTGTTCATAAGCAATTTCCGGAATCTGATTTTTAATAAGCAGTCGCAACTTTTCATTTAAAGCAAGAGAATCGTTCTCGGAATAAAAATTGCTGTTTATTCCCAGTCCGTTTGTAATAAGCTTAAGAAGTCCCTGCGGTTCAGAAATTCCATCTTTTTTGAAAAAGAGATTTGCTGAAATGACAAGATGCTCTTTAGCACGGGTTAAAGCAACGTAAAGGACACGCTTGTTTTCGGCTTCTTCGGCTAAACGATTGTTCTGCCTAATGATAAATGAAATTGGAGTATCGACATCCTGAATAATTTTTTCCTTAAGTGTTGGAATTTTGAACCCCAAACCAAATTCATCGTCAAGCAGGAAAGAATCTGGATTTTTGGGCTTTTTATTGGTATTGAATAAAATCACAACAGGAAATTCCAAACCCTTTGAAGCGTGAATCGTCATCATATTTACAGCGTCTTCGT
>CAZCHH010000053.1:2135-24167 GCA_964498585.1 uncultured Hyphomicrobiales bacterium | reverse complement strand
GCAAAAACAAAGAACGAATGAACTCCGTAGGAGCGATATCATCTCTACGAGATTCTTTGCGTGTGTGTGTTTTCATATCTATTACGATAACGCAACTACGTTGCTAATTTTACAGATGTGCCACACTTAAGAAAGTGTGAAATATCTTTTATTCTTTTCTTTTATCCCGCCAGGTATTATATTATTGTAGAAAATGTTTCCCGTTACCTATGCTATCCCGTCAGGGTGGGGTGAAATAAATCGAATTATTTTAAAAAAAATATTTGTGGATATATATCTGAAGAGGAATATGTTTTAACTTTATTATTAGCTGCAAAAACAGATTGGTATTGAGTTTTTAAGTATTAGTAAAACAAAAGATTTGCAAAAAATGAATTTTTTTTCTCATACGAACAACAAGTTGTTCTCAAGAATTCCTTTTTCAGAGAAATTATAAAATCTACATTTCTGATTTTTAACAATGCTTTCAAATCATTTTATAAATTTTGATAAAAAATTAATGAGAAATTTTACTTATTTTGCAAATGAAATAATTATTTTAATAAAAATTATTTAAAAAATTCTTGTAACATTTTGTAAAATTTAATGTTATTTGTAAAGAAAAATAAAAAATTTGAAGATTTAGGCGATATAGAACTTTTTATGCTTTTAAAGAAAGACAATAAAGAATCACCTGAAGCATTCAAAGAGTTGTATTCGAGATATTCAAACAGAATTTATGCATATTGTAGAAGATTTGTAGGTTATAAAGAAGAAGCAGAGGACATATTTCAGGATACTTTCAAGAGGTTTTATGAAGCGGCTCAACAAGAACGGGAAATGACAAATGTTTACGGATTTATTTTAAAAATTGCAAGAAATTTATGTATTAATTCAAAACGTAATCAAAAAAGGACAATAGAGATTGACGATACTTTACCCATTTCAACAAAAAGCCGGCAAGACAAAGAAGAAATGCTCAATTTAATAAAACAAGCAGTAAATAAATTACCTGCAGATTATAAAGATGTCCTTATTCTTAGAGAATATGAAGGATTGAGTTATAATGATATTGCCGAAATGACCAATCTTTCACTTGGAACAGTTAAAGTTAGAATTTTTAGAGCAAAAGATAAAATACGTAAAATGTTGAAACCATATATGGAAGAATTTGCTAAATTCTCTTAATTTGAAAAAAATAATAAAGATTAAGCTATGAATACTATTCAAGACGAACAATACTCTCAGTTACTCAATCAGCTTTTAGATGGGGAATTAGAGCAAAGCAGCGAAGCAGTTCTCTATTCAGAATTAGCTAATAATAACGAGTTGAGAAGTGAATTTCGTGATCTATTAAAAATTAAAAATTCAATTAAACACGATAATGAAGCATTTACTACTCCTTTGAATACAACCACTGCATTGTTTTCCTCTCTTGGCTTTTCGTCTGTTTTGACAAATGAAGCTGATGCTGCTGGAACTAATTTAGGAAGCAACCTTGCAAAAACCTCCACAATCAGAAAAGTTTTAGTTCCTCTAATCAGTTCAGTTGCAAGCGTTTTAATAACAATTCTTTTACTACAAAATTATTATGGTTCTCAAATTGATGAGCTTACAAAACAGAACCAATCGCTTCTTAGCAATAATTATCCAAGGACAATAAGTTCTTTAACTGAAAATAAAGAATCCGATGAATCTGAACTGAATAGAAATGTTGCTGCAAATGAAAATCAAAATGCTAATCAAACAATAAGAAATCAAAAATCATTAGTTCAAGAAAATGAATCCTTAAATCTTAAAAACAATCTTATAATTACAAAAAATGATTTTTCAAATTCACCTGTTATACTAACTGAAACGACAGATATTCCTCAAGTAAATCTTAATAGGGAAGTAATTTCAGCGAATCCGGAAATATTAAATAATGAAGAAAATAGCTTAACTCAGCAAAATAATATTTTTAATAATTTGCCTGTTACATTAACTCCTTTGCTTCCAGTTATAAAAGAAGATAATTTGAAAGATTTTGATAATGACTTTTCACATTTTTGCATAATATTCAGAACGCTTAACAGTTATTCTTTTCCATCAACAAGTATTGAATCCCAGAATAATCTTTTCTTTACTAATATGAGTATAGCAGGACTTATTTCATTTTCAAAACATCATAAATTCGGAATAGAAGTAGGTCAGGAAGCTTTTCCGCAAGTTTTTGATAATGAAGAAAATGGTTATGAATACAAAATTGAGCAAAATCCTACTTTAGCTTGTGTCGGATTTATATACCGTGCAGAGTTTTCAAAAATAGATTTCTTGGGTGGAGCTGAACCATTTAGCCAGCTGTTTCTTGGAACAACCAAATATGGACCTCTTGGGAAAATAATTTTGGGCGGGCAATACGTAACTAAAAGTGGTTTAGGCGGATTTGTTGGATTAGAAGGAAGTGCTTTGCTTTACAGGAATCAGCATCGAAATTATTCAACAAAAAAATTAGGTATAACTTTTGGTTTGTCTTATAGTTTTTAATAAAATTTATAGATATTATGGAGAAAATTAGGGATATAATATTAGTTTTGATTATTGCTGTTGTTTTTATACAATGCTCAAATCCTAATGAATATGAGGGGAAAAAGAAAATTTACTTTAAAAATAATGCAGATAAAATTAATCTTGAATTAGTTTTTGCTAAAGTAGAAGAAAACGGACGTTTGGGCAATTTTGAAGTAAAAGACTATAAAATTAATATCGATACAAATCATAGTGATTGCAATACTTCATTAAATCTTATACTGATTAATAAAGAACCAATCTACTATCACAATAATTTCCCGCTTCGTCTTCGTTCATTAGAAATTAAGGTTGATTCGGTGCAGGCAAATGGAATTCCGTTTATTTTAAATTCTGGCGATTCAAATAATGCTGTATTTAAAATTGTGAATGCACCTCCGGACAAAGACACAACTATTTTTTCAAACGAATTTACTGCTTTATCAGATATTTCTTTTGGTTGGAGCCGTAAAGAAAAGCAGCTCTGGGCAATTTTCTTTGCTAAAATTATATGCCTACGACAAAAAGTAATGAAAATTGATACTTCTATTTTAATTCCATCTGAAATAAATAAGAAGATGGAAAAGAACAAAAGAATAAATATTGAGAAAAAGTTAGTTGCAGATAAGTTTATAAGAAAAGATACAACTTTATTTTTATCGCGTCCATTTTTAGATTCACTTTACATCAGAGGTAAATTCCTTTTTAAAATGAATAACAAATAGCTTAAAATAATTACTAACTAATCTTTTGCATTCTACTCTTGAGAAGAGAATGTACTTACTCAACAAAATTATATTGCATATCAACTCAGTTTTGGTGGCATCTCAAGAGGATTGCGTAATCTGAGTTTATTAATTAAATCTTACTGCTTTGGGTGGATTAGTTGAGTAATCATAGAAGCCCTTCCCTGATTTTCTTCCGAGATAGCCAGCAGCTACCATTTTCTTTAGTAATGGTGCCGGTTCGAATCGTTTCTCTCGGATATCATTACAAAGCACCTCCATAATAGCAAGAGCAACATCTAATCCAATTAAATCAGCTAATGCAAGAGGTCCCAAAGGATGAGAAAAACCAAGCTTAGCTACTTCATCAATGGCTTCAATTGAGCCAACATTATCCATCACAGTATAAATTGCTTCATTAATAAATGGCATAAGTATTCTGTTTACAATAAAACCGGGATAATCGTTTGCAAATACAGGAACTTTTTCTAATTTTTCAGTAAGGTCTTTTACTATCTTCTTGGTTTCATCACTTGTTTCAATTCCACAAATTACTTCAACAAGTTTCATCATTGGAACTGGATTCATAAAGTGCATACCGATTATTTTATCCGGTTTCTTTGTATTGGCTGATATTTCCGTTATTGAAATAGTTGAAGTGTTTGAAGCAATTATTACATTGCTTTTAGTAATATTATCTAACTTTTTAAATAGATTGAATTTTAATTCCTTGTTTTCAGTAGCTGCTTCAATAACGAAATCTGAATCCTTAGCATCATTTAAAACTGTAGTGATTTCAATTTTTTTTAGTATTTCCAGTATTTCATTTTCGTTTATCATTCCTTTTTTTAATTGACGATTTAAATTTGTTTCGATGTTAGAAATTGCTTTATAAAGAGTTAGCTCATTGGTGTCACATAAAACGACTTCATAACCATATTGTGCGAAAGAATGTGCTATCCCATTCCCCATTGTTCCAGCGCCAATTATAAATATTTTCTTTATTTCCATTACTCTGCAAGATTATTTCTTTGAAAAATTCATTTTTTTCAATTTAACGGATTTATTGTTTTTTTGTTTTATTTATAGAAAAATTTTAGTAGGATAATTGAGCAGATGTTTGTAAGCTATCTAATGGATTATTAAAATTTAATTGCACTGAATCTTCAATTATTAGTGAAGAATTATATATAAATTTCTATATTTTCGTGCTATCATTTTGAATCCCTGATAAAGCAAATGCTTTATTAAAATGGAGATGACATCTCTAAATGTGTCATTCTGACGGATGTCAGAATAACAATAAAGATGTCATTGGTAACGAAGTGAGGAATCTCAAGGATCGTTGTAGCAATGACTTGTGAGATTCTTCACTTCGTTCAGAATGACTGTGTTAATTGATGTCATCTCCATTTAAATGAAGCACTTGCTTTATCAGGGGGTTCGGAATGACATAAGATTATTAGTAATTCAACGGATTTCTAAACTAATCATTTTTGCTGCTTCCACTCCGCTTTGTGCCGCCCCTTCAATCGTTGCGGGAAGACGGGTTGCTGTCCAATCGCCAGCAAGAAACAAACCCGGTATAATACTTTCATTTCTGTATCGCTTATCTTCAATTTCTGGTGTAATAAGAAGTGTTGCTCTGCGTTCTTTAATAATTTTAACGAATTTCAATTTTTCCTTTGTTTTCAGAATTATACATAATTCTTCATTTATTATATTTGATAATTCAGTTTGATTTAAATTAATTAAATCGTCAGCAAAGCTCGTAGTTAATGTGTAGCTGAAAAGCGTATTTTTCCTTTTTACATAAGCATTTCTGTTGAATAGCCAGTGAAATCTTGAGCCGAGCAATGCACAAAACATTTCGGAATATATTTCTTTTTCGTACCATAAATATATCGAAAGAATTGGAGAATATTTGTAATTCTTCATTTCGTCAAAAAAAGAATTTTTAATTATCTCAGTCGGCAGGATTTTCATTAATGAATACGGGGGAATAGCAGAAATAACGTAATCCGCTTCAAATTTTGAGCCATCGCTACAAAGTAATTCAAAACCAATTTTCTTTGGAACTATTTGAATAATCCTTCTATTCAAAAAAAGTTTTGATTTGTTTTTATTTATAATGGATTCAAAATTTGCATAGTATTCGCTCAGCCCAATACTTGGAAATAGTAAAGCAGACGATTTTGAATCAACAAAAAAAGCTCGTTTCAGCACTTCAGCAAGTAGTAAAGATGAGCTATTTTGAACACTTGCGTTAAGAGTTGCAAGAACTACCGGCTCCCAAAAGTATTTTATTGCATTGTCGGTTTGCTTTTGCTCTTTTAAAAAATCAATAACTCGTTTATTTTCAACTTTAAAAGATTTGTTCTGAAATTTGATAAATAATTTTATTATGTTTATTTTGGAGTGAAAATTTAAGGACTTAAGATTTAGCAAACCAAGAACTTTTCCAGCTTTACCTGACAAAGTTGATGTGTTTAAAAGAAATTTATTTATTTTAAAATTATTTTTATTTATTTCTATCTTTTCTAAAAAAGGAACAAGCAAGCCATTCTGCCTGAAAAAATATTTTTCTGTACCCAATTTTGAAAGTGTGTCTAAAAAATTATGGTAAGCGCAACTTATCAGATGTTGTCCGTTATCAATCGTTTCGCTGCTTTCTTTATCAAAAAAAGAAGATGCCCTACCACCCAGATTAGTCCTTTGCTCAAACAAACAGAATTGAATGTTTTTTGAGCATAATTCCACTGCTGCAGAAATTCCTGCAACGCCACCACCAATTATTGCAAATTTTATTTTATTTTCATTCATTATATTTATAAATTATTTTTTTAAATTTGCAATAAAATTTATAAATTTCCAAATTTTATTAAAGATTATGAATTACAAAACATTACTTTTTGAAAAAAAGAATAACATTGCCAAAGTAATATTAAATAGAGCAAACAAGCTAAATGCTTTAAATAAATTGATGATGAGCGAATTAGAAAAATGCATTAAATCAATTGAAAAAGACAAAAGCATAAGAGCATTAATCATCACAGGGAGCGGGGAGAAAGCATTCGTAGCAGGTGCCGATATTAAGGAATTGAACGAAAATGACAGGTCGAGCGGAAGACAATTTGCTGAATTCGGTAGCAGTGTTTTTTCAAGAATTGAGCAAATGAGAATACCAGTCGTAGCAGCAATAAACGGCTATGCTCTTGGTGGTGGCTGCGAACTTGCTCTATGCTGCCACATACGTTTTGCTTCAGAAAATGCAAAATTAGGACAAACGGAACTTAATCTCGGTCTTATTCCCGGCTATGGTGGCACACAGCGGCTTCCTAGAATTGTTGGTAAAGCAAAGGCAATGGAAATGATTTTGTCTGCAAAAGTCATTACGGCTTCTGAAGCGGAAAGCATTGGATTGGTAAACGCTGTTTTCAAACAGGAAAAACTTATGGAAAAAACTGAAGAATTTATAGGAAATATCATTTCAAAAGGGATAATAGCAGTAGCTTCAGCTATAGAATGTATTAACGCAAGTGATGAACTTTCTCTTAGTTCAGGTCTAGCTTTTGAAACGAAAAAATTCGGTGAGATATGTGGCACTGCAGATTTTAAAGAAGGAACAGCTGCATTCCTTGAAAAAAGAACAGCAAATTTTAAAGGAGAATAGATGTGAACTTTTACTCTATCGTTTATAATGCATTGTTCATTCCACTTGCGCATTTAATTATCTTTTTCCTTAAAATGTTCAACCCAAAACTAAAGGAAAGAGAAGAAAACTGTTGGCAAAGTATAGATTCAGTTAGGAAATTGAATTTGCAAAGAAGTGATAAGACAATTTGGTTCCATTCTGCTTCAATGGGTGAATTTGAGCAGGCGAAACCAATAATAGAAAAGCTAAAAGCAAAGAATAAAAATATTAAAATCGTATGCTCTTTCTTTTCTCCATCTGGCTACAAGAATCAGAAAAATTACGAATTTGCCGATGCGGTTTGCTATCTTCCTTTTGATAGCAAGAAAAATGTGAAAATGTTTTTGGATTTAGTCAATCCCTGTCTCGTTGTTTTTGTTCGATATGAAATATGGCGTAACTATTTGGAACAAATTAAGAAAAGACAAATTAAAGTAATGTTGATTGATGCAACTGCTCCACAAAGCAAATCAATTTTAAATCCGTTTTTTATTCGCGGATTTACACGCACAAATTACAGTTTTTTCGATTACATTTTTACAGTAGGAGAAAAGCATACTGTATTTTTCAAGGAACTCGGGGTAAAATCTAATATAAAAACGCTTTCAGATACACGTTTCGATAGAATAATTGAGAAAGTCAGTCAAAATCAAGCAAAACCACTCGTTCCCAAAAGTATTTTTAATGAAGATGAACTTGTTTTGATTGCCGGAAGTAGTTGGGAAGAAGATGAGAAATTGATTTTTAATGCACTGAGAAATATAGAATTATCATATAAGGAACAATTGCGTTTAATTATTGTTCCACACGAACCGACTGAAGAGCATATTCAAAGGTTGCAGACACTTTTTAGCGATACATTACTTTTCAGTAAACTTTTAGAAATCACAAAGAAATATGATATTTCAGAAGTAAGAAAAATCGTTGGAAAAAATACAATTATTGTTGATAGCATTGGCAAGTTGCTTGGACTTTATTCTATTGCTGATTTTGCTTATATCGGTGGCGGGTTTGGCGCTGGAATACACAGTGTAACTGAGCCGGCAGGATACGGTATTCCACTAAGCTGTGGACCAAAATACAAGGTTTCCCACGATGCCGTTAATTTAGTTAAACTAAATACACTTAAAATTATTGAAGGTAAAACTGATTTTACTAAATGGCTGGAAGAACTTATTTCAGATGAAAATAAAAGAGATGAATTGGGAAAAATTGCAAAGGATCATATAAATAATAATGCCGGTGCAAGCGACGAAATTGTGAAGAATGTTGATTTGTTGATTTGTTAAAAATGGAAAAAAGCGAAGATAAATATGAATATTCAAATTAAGAGAAAAAAAATGGATATTCCTATAATAATAAGCCGCGAAGAAGCATCTAAAGCAATCTTTTGCTTTCTTGGTGAATTTTATGATGAACTTATTTCCTGGATTCCATATCTTTATTTCATTAAGAAAAAACTCAATATTAAAATTACTACTTTAAGCCGCCCCGGCTCTAAAATATTTTATTATTTTTCTAATAATCATATAGAATTTGAACAAGAACTATTTGATGATGAATGGGGCGAAGATAATACATATCAAAAATTATCAGAGCGATTTCCAAATACGCTACTAATCCACCCCGGTTACGATTTGATAAATCAACGTCTTATTCAAATTGATGGTTACACTTGGGAAAATAAAAATATTCACACAATTATTTCTACAAAAAATCATCTTTTACCTGACTATTCCTTTGTAAATAAAAATCTTCCAGTTGAAATTCAAAAACCTTTTGTTGTTATCAATAATGCTTTTTCATTGCAATTATACCAAAAATATAAGGCACCAATCAATTATTTCGATAGAGAAGATTTAACTTTAATGAAAGAAAAACTATACGAAATGGGATATTTTATAGTTTATAATCATTTCGTTGCTCAAGGCGAAAGCACTCAAAATTTTCAGTTAGATGATGATTATATATTTGGACTGGACCAGAAAAGTTTTGATTTAAAAAATGTTTACAATCATTTAAAAAGTACCGGAAATCTAAATGAATTTCAGCTTACTCTTTATAATCAGGCAGAGTTTGTTCTCGGTCCGCAAGGAAACAATCTTTATCTTCCAGCACTTTGCAGAAAAAATTTGTGGATTTTAATGCGTGATGGTAATTATTTTGAATATCTTGAAATTGGTAAGATATTTGACATTGAAATAAATATATTTTACGAACCGATTCATTTAATTAATTCATTAAAGAATTTACAAAACAATTCTGAGCGAAAAAAATTTACACGTAAAGCTATTGATAAATTTCATTTTTCTATTACAGGAGCCGGTGACAAGGAAGCCCTTGCTGCTGAAGAGCTGCTTTTTTCTGTTTGCATTTTTGCATATAACAGAACGAAATATCTTGAAGAATCAATAAACAGCGTTTTAGAGCAAAACTTTGATAAATTTGAGTTGATTATCTATGATGGCAGCCCAACTGAAAATATTTCTGAATTAATTCATTTAATTAATTCTGATAAAATCCGATATTTTAGAGAAGAGAATAATAATGCTCCTGATTTGCAAAACAAAGCAATTCATAGAGCAAAAGGTAAATATTTAATTTGGCTTGCTTCTGATGACATTTTGAATCAAGAAGTACTGCTATACTATCAAAGCATTTTAAAAGAAAATCCCAAAATTGATATAATTTATGGCGACCTTCATATTTGTGATGAACACCTGATTGTAAAAGAAGAAATAATTTACGAGAATTGGGAAGAGCGAAACAAAGAACTTATATCAAATATGCTTTTCTCAGAATCTTTGCCTGAATTTGGAAGCGCGATTAGAAAAACTCTCTATTTCAAGTATGGTAATTACAATACTAATTTCGCACACTCTTACACTTATGAATGGCATACCCGAATTGCTAAATTTGCTAATTATACAAAAGTTGATAAATTTATTTATGAAAAAAGACAGCATAGTAATGAAATATCAGCTGAAACTGTTGATAGCGATTTTTTATACGATATTGAAATAGTAAAAAAAATTATCAATTCTAATAAATTAGAAGAACTTTTCTATTATTTGAACTGGGAAAATCCTACACGAGCCAAAGCAGACGCTTATCTTTATCTTTCCAAACGCTTTCTGAACTTAAATGAATACAATATTGCCCTTGATTTCCTTAAAAGAATTTATTTGCTTTACCCATCTAAAAATATAAAGAATTCAATTGAGCAGTTTTCTCAAATCGTTCAAAAAGGAGAAACTCATAATAGTTACGTTGATAGTATTGAAAAAAAAGTAGAGAAAATAATGAAAAATGAATTGACAGAAAATAAATCACCCATTGAGGAGGAAAAACCAATGAGTTTCGAAGAAACGAACCAGGTGCAGATTGAACTGGATATTTATAATGGCTTTTCTGATAATTTGTCTAAAGGAGTTTTGCCCTTAGAATTGCCGAGTCCTCTTTTACTAAATTTGGGCTGTGGAAAAGATATTAGAGATGCATATATTAACATTGACTTTTTTTCAGATGAACAAAGAGTAATTGAAATGGATTTGCGCCATCTTGAGTTTAAAGATAATTCCGTTGATGGCATTCTTGCAATCGATATATTGGAGCATTTTTCTCATCGCGAAATTGATTCTGTTTTGAAAGAATGTGCAAGAGTTCTCAAACCGGGTGCCGAAATAATAATTCGCTGTCCTTCGCTCCGATTGCAGATAAAAGCATATTACGATGGCGATTGGGATGCAGAAATCGCTTCAATTATGATTTTTGGGGAGCAAACCAATCCAAGTGAATTTCATTACGTTACTTTCGATGAACGGTCGATTAAAAAGTATCTCGATTTTGCCGGTTTTGATGTTATTTCTATTGAAGAAATAGATATACCGCAGGACAAAGGTTTTATTAATTTCAAAATGACAGTGAAAGCAAGAAAAAAAATTGCTGATATAGTTGAAAAAAATAATTTTTCAAATGGGAAATATGATGGATTCTTTGCTACTACTGCTCAAGATGATTTAGAAATTGATGTTGAAGAAAAGCAAACTAATGAAGATACATTGTTTTAAATCCGAACTTTATCATGTTTCAAATTTGTATTTGAACAAAAAAAGATTAGAAAGTTTAGAAGGTTTAGAAAGTTTAAATTTTTATCTTTGTAAAGTCAGAAAAACTTTACAAACGTAAAAAGTAAAGTCATACGAACAGCAAGCTGATAGTATGACTTGAGAAGAAAGAAGTTCTACATCTCGAGATGTAGAACTTCTTGCTTTTATTAAAATGTATGAAACAAGCATGCCTGTTTCATACAGAAGAGAACGAACATCATAAAAATGAATAATTAAATTTTAATTGATACATTCCAGTTATATTTATCTTCAATTTCGCCGTATTGAATACCAGTAATTGTATCGTAGAATTTTTGTGCATAAGGACCGATTTTCATATCATTAATAATAATTTTTTCATTATTGTATGAAAGCAGTCCAACAGGCGAAATAACAGCAGCAGTGCCTGTTCCGAAAATTTCCTGAAGCTTTCCTTTTTTATGTCCATCAAAAATTTCTTCAACTGTAATAGGTCTTTCTTCTACTTTCATTCCCATATCACGGGCTATCGTTAATACTGCATCACGGGTTACACCTTCGAGTATTGTTCCTGTAGATAGTGGTGGTGTAATTAGAACATCATCAATAACGAACATAATGTTCATAGCACCAACTTCATCAATAAACTGGCGGGAAACAGCATCAAGCCATAGAACCTGAGAATAGCCAGCATCTTTAGCTTCCTGGGCAGCGAGAAGTGAAGCAGCATAATTTGCAGCAGTCTTCGCAGCACCAAGTCCGCCGCGGACTGCACGGGCATAATGGCTTGAAATAAGAATTTTCACTGGTGCTAATCCCTCCGGGTAGTAAGATGCTACAGGAGAACAAATCACAATTAATTTATAATCAGTTGAAGAATGGACGCCAAGAAAATTGCTTGAGCCAAATACTACTGGACGAATATATAAGGATTGACCGCGTTCTTTGGGAATCCATTTATATTCTAATTTTACAAGCTCTATAATTGCTTCTACTAATTTATTTTCATCATAAGGAGGGATACAAACCCGAGCAGCCGATTTGTTTAAACGGCGAGCGTTATTGTATGGTCTGAAAATATTTATTCCATCTTTTGTTCTGAATGCTTTTAAACCTTCAAAAATTGTCTGTCCGTAATGAAGTGTGCAAAGAGTAGGTTCAAATTCCATTGGTCCGTAGGGAATGATTTTCCCTTCGTCCCAAGCTCCGTTTGTATAATCTGAAACGAAAATATGGTCGGAAAAGTAAACTCCGAAACCGAGTTTATTCCAATTTACATTGTTAATTCGTGTATTTTGATTTTTTATTATTGGGAAATTTGACATAAATCACCTTATTTAAATTTAAAAATGACTAATATTCATATTCAGTATCTAAATCGCGTGGAATGTCTTTAAGCAAATCAATTTCTGCCTTTAATTCATCGCTCATTACTGCATACTGAGATAGAATTTGTCCAGCTTGCTCATAATCGCCGTTTGCTTGGACTGTTAAAACTAAATTAGCTAATTCTTTTACCTTTTCAAAGAATAATTTTTCATCGAAAGTAAATTTTCCATTAGGAAGTTTTGTTATTGCACCTTTACTGCGAAGGAAATTAAGTTGAATCAAGTTTGCCTTGCCGTGTGCAGATTCGCTTCCAAAGCGGATAGAACGATAAAGCCCGGCAATGTAAGTTGCCATTGCTCTTTTAATATATTCATCGTCATATATTTTTTTATCGCGTAAAAAGAAATGGTTATACATACTTAAAATGTCGGCTTTGGTTTCTTCAAGTGGAGTATAACGCTCCTGAAGTGCCTTGCGGATTGCCAAGTCTTCTTGTCCAAGAACATATTCTCTGCCTAATGTGTGCGATACTTCGTGAAGAGTAACAAAACTTAAGAAGCACTTGCTATCAGTCAGATTTGCAATAGATGGGTCAAGAAGAATATTCGCAATAGGAACAACAATTTTTTCAAATTTTGCTGTCATCATATTGATATACATTGAATTTTTTCCACCTTTTGCTTCACGGACTTTAGGGTCGTTTGGAAGTGATGCTGCTATGGTTTTTGTTCCTTTTTGGCAGTCGCCACCGAAAAATGCAACGTTTACCAAATTGATTTGGCTGCCTTCAGATTTTACCCCACCAGTTGGAATCAATTCTTTCCTTACAGGTAAGTTCTTTTGAAATTCCGGTATTAAAGATAAAAACTTTTCAAATTGCTTGGTTGCTTCAATATCTTTAATCATAATAACTGCTTCGTGGGCAGCTTTATAATTGAATAAGGCATCTTCATAATTTTCAATAGGACCAATGACGAAATCAATATTGCTATTTCTGATGTCCATCCAAGCCATATCGCTTTCAAAGTAATCATCTGTTCTCAAAGCGTTTGCTCTTAATTTCAAATAATTTTTGAAAGTGGGCTCGTCTGCGAGTTCGGCTGCTTCGTCAAGTAATTTAGCCATTTCAAGCTGTTCTGGGTATGCTTCGTGATATGGGATTGTTTTTAGTTTGTCGCCATCGCGGACAACTAATGTATATTGGCTTTCCAGCAATTCTTTTTGGTCTGGATTAGCTGCAATATATTTTTCAAATTCTTCTTTTGTTAAATCTTCAGGATAAAAGCCGCCGACTGGTGGACGCTTTTCTGCACCTGTTCCTACGAAACGTTTGTATTCGTCTAATTTATCATAAGGTCCGAAATTCACTTTAACGTATCTAAGATAAGTCTTTGAAACCTCGTCATCAAGTTTAGATAAGGAATCGCGTACTGCAACTGCATCGTGGCAGGATTGTTTCCAGAAAATCTGGTCGGCTAAATGACCAACTTCTGCTAATTTTTTGATTAATTGCTTTTCTCTATCGGTTAAATGGCTAATATCTGCTGTGATTTTTGTTGGAGAATATGAATTCAAATGCCCTTTGATTTTTTCATAATTTTCGGGAGTTTTTGCTTCCTCCTTCACTTCTTCTTTTTTGCTGCAAGCGGCAAAGAGCATTACTGTTGAGATTAAGATTAAAAAAAATATTCCTTTCATTATTTTTCCTTTCATTTTGTAACATAAAAAATATAAAGATAACAAGTATTAAGTTATTAAACAAAAGAATAATTATATTTTAAAAAATATTTTTGTTCTAATCATGCTATCAGCTTGCTGATAGTATGACTTTCTTTTAACTAAAAAATCTAACTATCTCAACCTTCTAATCTTTCTAAACTTTATGCCTTTTCTATTTTTTAAATAGTATTAGCATTAAGAAAAAGCAACTTTTTGCAATAGTTTTATATTTTCTTTGCTTCCAGCAAAAAATTGCACTTTTTGATGAATGTTTTGGGGAATAATATCAAGGATTCTTAGTTTTCCATCAATAGCAACTCCACCTGCCTGTTCAACAATCATAGCTAAAGGATTTGCTTCATACAACAAACGAAGTTTGCCATTTTGATGTTTGGTATCTGCCGGATAAAGATAAATACCACCATAATGAATAGTACGGTGGATATCAGCCACAACTGATGCAATATATCTTAAAGTAAAAGATTTATCATTCCATATTGGTTGTTTTAAACTTCTAATGTATTCCTGTATTTTTTCATTCCATTTCAAAGAATTACTTTCATTGCAACTATAATAATAACCGAAATCAGGAATTTTAATTTTTTCAAAAGTGAGAAGGAACTCACCAATTAAATGGTCATAAGTAAAAACATTCACCCCATTACCTGTTGTATAAACAAGTACAGTACTACTTCCATAAAGGACATAGCCAGCAGCAACCTGCTTCTTCCCAGGTATTAAAACATCTTTTTCTGTTATTTCATCTTCAATCAGATTTTCTATTTTATTAATAGAAAAGATAGTGCCGATAGTTCCATAAACATCAATATTTGAAGAACCGTCTAAAGGATCAAAAGCAATGAAATACCTACTTTTTTTCTTATTTTTAGTGAAAATAATGTTGTTAGCTTCTTCAGAAATCAAGGCAGCAGTGTGTCCGCCCTGCTCCATAGCATTAATAATTATTTGATTAGCATACTTGTCAAGTTTCTTAACGGTTTCTCCGTGAATATTTCTATTGGAAGTTGCGCCGAGAACACCTTTTAGTCCGGCATGCCGGACTTCATTTGAAATCAGTCGAAAGGCAAGGATTAAATCCTGAAGCAGAAGAGTAAAATCTCCAGAAGCTTCAGGATGCAAATCTTCTTCTGCTTCGATATGTCTGTTTATAGTAATTAAATTAGAAATATTAAATAAAGCCATTTTAATTACTTGGTTTAGAGCTACCGAAAAAAATACCTACAGAAAGAGTATAAAATGCTTTTGCAGGTTCATTGCTGACTTTACCGATAAGATTAAGCATATTATATTTCGCTTCAATATTCGCGTTAAAAATTTGTAAATCGAGGTCGACACCAGCTCCAAGCCCGAAACCAACCCGACTGTCGTTTGGAGATAAATCTAAATTTAGAGGAATTGAAACATCTTTTCTTACAACATCGACAGTATTGGAAATATAATTATAATTCAATTCACCAACACCATATATACTAATCAAAGACCTAACCAAATAAAGATTTAAGCCGGCAGAAACAGGAAAAATATTCTGAACCGTTGAAAGTTGTACTTCTGGCTCATTGCTTTTATCCAGAAAAACATCAAAATACGATTCAGGGAAGCGGTGCCAGCCGATTCCTCCAACAAAAGTCAAACTTTCAGACATTGGGAAACGAAGCTTTGCAACAATATGATAGCCCGTACTTGTGCCTTTGTTGAAAAATTCTTCAATGTTGTTAAATGATTGATTGTTATATACTTCATTAACTTTATTATTTGGCGTTGAAGAACCGAACAGTATACCAAAAGATGTTTGGGAATATACAGATACTGCAGATATAATCATTATCCCTATTATGATTATTGTCTTTTTCATTAGTTAACTCCAAAATTTATAATAATAATTTATAATAATCGTTTAAATGTTTAATTTGTATTACAAATCTAATAAAAAAAAGTCAATTAAGTAAAATAAACTAAAAATATTGAATAAATGAGGTCATTTATGAAAAAAATTAAATTCATATCATTATCAATTCTTTTGATTTTTATAAGCATAAATCCGATGCTTTCAGAAGAAGATTTATTCCGCCAACCAATTAACATTGGTGCAAGTTTGAATTTGAATTTTAATATGCACTCACCTTCATTCACTTATCCATCAAGCTTAGGGGACATACCCTTCGATAACAACGCAAATTCTCTCGGAGCAGCTCTCGGCTTAATCGGAAATTTTCCAATTACTGATTATATAACGTTTTCAGGTCGATTAGGTTACAATATGCTCAATGGTGAGTTAGAAAAAGATGATTATAAATTAAAAACATCTCTTTCTACTTTAGAAATAACACCAGCAGTTCAGGTTTATAATCTCTTTCCTATTCGTCCTATTTACCTTTTAGGTGCTATTGAACTTGGACTCCCACTTTCAAAGAATTACAATATTAATAACAATGGTACTGAATTAGTTTCCGATACCGATATTCCTGATGCAAGCTTCAGAATGGCTCTTGGGCTTGGTGTTGGCTATACTTTTAAATTATCTGATAAAATTTACCTTTCTCCTGAAGCATCATTTCGTATTCCATTTTCAAAAGTATCTTCAAATGATTATTTTAAATCTTGGGATGTCCCGCAGCTCCGTCTTGGAGTAAATCTGACTTTTGGTATTGGAAAAGAAAAGGAGACAACAGCAGAAGAAAGTGAAGAAAAATTTTTAAATGTAGGAATGAGTGAAGTCCGTTACTATGATAATAATGGAAATACAAAGCCGATTAAAAGAGTAAAAGTTGAAGAGGTTAAGTATATGGAACTGTTTCCCCTGATGCCTTATGTCTTTTTCCCTGAAAATCAGACAACTCCTACAAATAACACTCAAATTATTTCTGAGCAGGCAACTGCGGGCGACTTCCAGGTCCAAAATTTAGAAACAAATGCTGTAAAAATTAATCTTGCTACCCTTGATATTATTGGAACAAGGATGAAACAATATCCAAATACTCAAATAACGATTACTGGTACAAACGATTCACGCAATGAAGGAAAGAATAAGAGCATATCGTTAGAAAGAGCGGAATTTGCAAAAAATTATCTTGTAAAAAAACATAATATAGACGCTCATCGCATTCAAACAGTAGGAACGGGTCTTCCTTCTAAAGCTTCTTCAATGAAAGTTGATGATGGTATTGAAGAAAATCGCCGTATAGAAATTTCATCTAATAATCCTGAATTATTAGCTCCAATTATTATTGATAGCGAAAGTCAGACGATTTCAGAGCCAAATCTTGCTGAATTTGTTCCAGTTATTGAATCAAGCAATAAAATTAAAGTATGGAATTTGGAAATAAGTCAGGCAGGAAAAGAATTGCAGAAATTCGATGGAAGCGGACAGCCCGTTCCGCTCCAATGGTCTATTTATCCTAATCAACTTCAAAGCAATGAATTACCTATAGAATACAGATTTTATGCTGAAACTGAATCTGGATTAAAGAAATCTTATTCGGGAACTATCCCTGTGGAATATATTTCAAAATCAAAAAAGAAAACAGAACAATTGCAAGACAAAATTGTTTCGAAATTTAGTTTAGTCCTTTTCGATTTTGACAAGGCAGAAATTTCTAAACCAGACCTTGATATTTTAAATCAATACGTTTTACCAGAAATAAAATTTAATTCTAATATTAAAATTTTCGGGTACACTGATAGAATTGGTGATAAAACTTATAACAAAGGTTTAGCAGAACGACGTGCCAATGAAGTAAAAAAATTCTTACTTTCAAAGGGTGTTAAGGAAAGTCAAACAGAAGTTATTCCAATTGGTGAAGATATTTTAATTTTTGATAACAACAATCCAATAGGACGTCATCTTTGCAGAACGGTGCAAATTCTTATTATTACTCCAAGATAAAATTTTACCTAATAAGTAAGAGTTTAGATTATAAAAGCCATTTCAATTTAAATTGAAATGGCTTTTAAATTATGTAGTTACTCTAATTAGTAAAATTTATCCCAAATTTATTTAGGAGTTATACATTTACTTTTATAAATATTAATTTATTAAAATTTCTGAACTCTATTTATTGCTAAATAAAATTTTTTATCTTTCTATTAATAGTTTCTTTGAAAATCTATTATCAATTATTACAAAATAAACACCAGCTGAAAGTTTGCTGACTTTAAAAGAAAAATTCTTGTTTGCATTAAAATCATTAATTTCATTAATCGAAAATTCCTTTACAATTTCACCGAAAGTGTTTGTTATTTTTAAATTTTTAACAGGTTCAGAAATATTCATATAAATCATTTCACTTGCAGGGTTTGGGTATATTAAATAATCATCAAAAGTTATAAAGGGATTCTCATTAACATTAGTGTTAGTTTCCTCACAGGTCATTTCTTTGGTTATTCCTTGAATAGTGCATAGCTTATATATTTCTGGAGTTCTCATAGAAACAAACCAATATGGTTTACCAAGATTAATATCGTCAAACTTCGAATTCATAAAAAATTCAATACTAAAGTAGTTAAATGGTTGGTTGTTGTTATAGAAATCCATAAAATCCTGATTTGCTCTTAATACATCTGCAAGCGAATCGCTATCGAATACATATTCTTCTGGAAACGAAATATATTCTGACATAAAATTGGATAAATCTAAATTATACTCATCAATATGCATAAACATATATCCGTAACTTGTAGATTTTGCTGCAAAGGTACTTAGCAAATGAGTCGTATCATCAGAATCTACTAAAATAAATACCCATAGTTCAGCAGTCCCGGTATTGATATCGAACGAAATATTTAAGGGCATACCACCAAAATTAAAAGGACCATTTACTGTCTGAACCAAAATTAATTTTGGATTTGATAGAATCTGATAACTTGAATTAATTACCTCCTGCCAAACTTCTCCAACTCTAATTTTTTCAAAAGCTTGAGAATTTGCTGCAACTGTGAATACTGAAATTGAAAAAAACACTGAAATGAAAAAGCGTTTCATTATACATCCTAAAATTAATGAATACTTAATTATTACTTTTATTTAGACAAAAATAATTAATTTTTGGTTAAACAATTAAAAAAAAATAATTTTTTTTATTAAAAATCAAAAAAAAGAAAAAATATTTGGTTCATATTATTTTTTTAGTTAATATTAAATATTGTAATTAAGCAAAATCTTTAAATAGTTCAGATTTACACCAAAAATAAATAATATGCAAAATCCTGAAAAAGTATTATAAATATTTATTAAAAATGGAGTTAAAAATATGAAACTGAAATGCTTATTTCGATTATTAGTAGTGATATTTTTATTGTCAGCTAATTTTTCTTTTGGACAAACTCAAATAATTGAGATTAAAAAATCTGGTGAAGATAGCACTGATTGGAAAAGAGATTCCGAAAATTTCGCAGAAGTAAAAGAGTCACATTTGTATGGAAAACACAAATTAATTTGCAAAGGGAAAGGATATACTACAGCTGATTGGATGACCTCGCCTACTAAAGATTTGGATATTCCACGTAAATACGTTGATGATATGGTTCAATATGCGAACGAGCAAATGAAGCTTGGGAAATGGGAGGGAACTTATGAATCCGACTTCGAATACAATAATAAACAATTCAAAAGAATTTTAAAATGGACTGGAATTGCTCCAAGAAAAAATATTGTTACTATTGAAATTACTCCTGTTGATTCCGAGTAATTTGTTCAGTTAATTTAAAATTCAACCATCGGGCTCGGCCCGATGATTGATATTTCTTTAATAATTATTCGAAAGAACCTATATGAAAAAAGCTATTTTTCTTTTTATTTTATTTTTCAGTTTAAATCTTCATTCTGAAAGCTTTTTAGACAATTTTAGATATGATTTTTCAATTAAACTTGAGTTCCCGGATATTACTGAAAGAGATTTATTATTTAAATATAATAATGGTAATCTATACATTTTAATTCAACCATTAACACAAGATGAGAATGGAAACTATATTTATTATCTTATGAAATATGACAGTGAAAAAAAAGAAACAATTTATAAAATAGAAAATCAGGACAAGCTATCTGTACATAATTTTGATGTAAATGAAGAGTATTTTGTGTTATTAATTTGGAAAAGAGTATTAATTTTTAAGTGGAAAGATGATAATTATTATTATGAAAATAAATTCAGATATTACGGCAACTTTGATAATATTGTTCTTGATAATAATTTTATTTTTCTTTATGATTGTTTTATAACTTCTTTTACAATGTATGAAGATACTCAAACGCATTTAATCAAATACGATTTAAATAAAGAAAAAATGGTAATTGATGAATGGCTTCCCAATCCAGTAGGGTTTCAAATGACATTTTTCCAGCCAAGAAACCTTATTGAAGCAAATTCAAATTTTACTTTAGTTGCAGATGCTATTAATTATAAAATAAAAGTTTATAATTCAAAAAATGAAGTTACTGACTCGATTACTCGTAAAGATATTGATTGGAAAACACATCCGACAACAGATAGTATTTTAAAAACGATTGATATTACAAGTAATAGACCAAAAGAGTCAATTGACAATCTAAGGCCATTAACTGGTTTAATAAGTTTAATCCATAGAATGAGTTTTATAAATGATTCTACATTTGTTTTACTTTGGTCAAAACCCAGAGCGGTAGCTTATTATTATTTTTATTTTGATATTTGGGGCTTTAGAGATGGAAAATGGAAACTTTTAAAAAGCGATTTACAGCAAGATTTAGATGAAAATACAAACTTTTCTTTTAATAAAATTTTTATGTATAATTCTTATACTATAAGCAATTCTAAATTAATAATTGTAACAAATTATCCATTTGATTTAGAAGAAGAAAAGTATAAATCTATGACATTTGCAGAACTTAAAAAACAAACAGACGAATATTACAAAAAGAACGACCTTTCTTTCACAATAATTGTTTATGAATATGTGGAAAAGTAAAATTTTATTTATTGCTCTTGTTTTCTTCATTTCAAGTGTATTTGCAAATGAAGAATTATATAACTCCGTAACTAAAATTGATGTTTTAAACACTACTTTTGATACTGTTAATGTTTTTGAAAGCGATGATATTCAATTTTTAATTTTAATTAATAGTTATTGTTGCTATGATTGTTTCAAGCATCTTGAAAAAAGCATTTTGGAGCAAAAGAAAAGCGAATATAAAATTAAAATAATTTCCCGCTGTCCGAACGACATTGTAACTATGAAGAAGAATTTAGTAAATTTAAAACGGCTTTTTAATTGCAAGGAATTTTATTTCGATATACATCAAGAGCAAGACGCAATTCCACCAACAAATTCAAAAGAAGGATTTTTCGGTTATTTCAAAGTAGTTCAAACTCCGGCATTAATCGTTTTTTCAAAAGAAAAGCATAAATTAGATTACTATTCTTACAGAGATTTATTCGCAAATAATCAAAAGTTGAATATGAATATAGAAAAAATATTAAAGGGTTTGTAAATTATACTTCTTTATTTCTCCTTCTCAAGTTTAACTTGGGAAAAAGATTGAAATTTGATTTTGTAGGGAACAGGCATGCCTGTTCCCTACATTTTAAGTATTTAAAGGAAGCATTTGGGCTTGCCCAAATGTAACTAACAAGTGAGCAATCTCACTTGCTTTCTCAAGATGGATTCTGCAATACGTTAGCATTACACTTTTTAGTGATGTTATCTTCATTTAAATAAAGATTTTACTTCATTTTTGGGTTGCCAATGACATCTTTACATTTGTCGGTCATTCTGAGCGAAGTGAAAAATCTCAAATTCTGTGGTAGCAATGACTTGTGAGATTTCTCGCTGCGCTTCGAAATGACAGTGGTAAAATTATGTCATTTCCATTTTAAAAAAAAATTCTCATTTTTTTTTGGAGTTGCCAATGACATCTTTACATTTGTCGGTCATTCTGAGCGAAGTGAAAAATCTC
>CAZCHH010000053.1:0-2035 GCA_964498585.1 uncultured Hyphomicrobiales bacterium | reverse complement strand
AAACTCTGTGGTAGCAATGACTTGTGAGATTTCTCGCTGCGCTTCGAAATGACAGTGTAAAATTATGTCATTTCCATTTAAAAAAAAATTCTCATTTTTCTAAGGGGGTTCAAAATGACAATTTTAAAACATTCCGTAAATAAAACCAACTAATGTTGAAAAAACTATAACTAATGAAACATACCAAGTTGTTTTCCGCCATCCGATTACGCTTTTAATAACAAGTATGCTTGGCAAAGAAAGAGCTGGTCCTGCAAGTAAAAGAGCAAGAGCTGGACCTTTTCCCATACCGGAGCCAATCAGCCCTTGCAAAATAGGTATTTCTGTTAGCGTTGCAAAATACATAAAAGCCCCGACTACCGATGAAAACAGATTTGCTAAAATGGAATTTCCTCCTACAGCATCTGCAATCCAAAGTGACGGAATTATACCCTCCTGACCTGGTCTGCCAAGCATAAAACCAGCTAAAAGAACACCAAAGAAAAGCAACGGCGTAATTTGTTTTGCAAATGTCCAACTTGAATCAAACCAACTGTATAGCTCATCTTTCGATGTTATTGTAATATATGTTAAACCGAGAATTCCTATTCCGAATGGGATGCTCGGAGTATCACCCCAGATTAAAGCTGCTATGATAGTTACTGCTGTTGCAATGGACAGCTTTAGCAAACTTGCTCCATACCATAAATAAAGAACTACAGCAAAAAGAATTGCAGCGATTGATGTGATGAGCCATTTTGCTTCCCAAACAAGATAAAAGAAACCTTCCTGAGTATCAGGAGCAGCCCAGTTCGCAAAAATTAAAACTACAATCATCAAACCGAAATAAATAACTGTTTGCAATAAAGTTCTATTGGTTTCTGGTTCGGGTAAATCGTCAGCAGCTTCAATTTTTTGCAGTTCTTCTTTTCTGTAAATATAAGCCATAATTAAACCAATCACGATAGCAAATAAGACAGCACCAATTGCACGTGCAGCAGCAAGCTCAATTCCAAGGATTTTCCCGGATAAAATTATTGCAAGCACATTAATAGCTGGACCGGAATAAAGGAACGCAATAGCTGGACCTAAACCGGCACCCATTAAATATATACCGGAAAAAAGCGGGAGAACAGTGCAGGAACAAACCGCAAGAACGCTTCCTGAAACAGAGCCGACACCATAAGCAAGCGGTTTCTTTGCTTTGGGACCAAGATATTTCATTACAGATTGCTGGCTTACAAAAGTGCCAATAGCTCCTGCAATATAAAAAGCAGGCAAGAGGCATAAAATTACATGCTCGCGTGCATACCATTTCATCAATTCGAGTGCTTCAAAAATAGCACCATCAAACCTTGCATTTCCAAGCGGCAGGTTATAAAAAATTATAAATGCTCCTGCAAGATAAATAAATGTCTTTATTTCTTTTTTCATTTAAACTTTCCGCCCATCAAATAAAAATAAGTTGTTGCCCAGTTTGCAAGCAGTGTTGCAATACCAAAAACGAAAGTACCAACGCTCAGCATCGCCCATCCCGATAAAATATTTCCTATGACGCAGCCGGAACCAATTGCAGCGCCTATTCCAATTAAAAGACCACCCAAAATTGCAATTAGAGTTTGTGAAGGTTCTTTGGGTAAAAGCTTTGCCTGTCCGGACATTTTTCCGGAAACAAAAGCACCAAGCATAAGCCCTATTGAAAGAAGAATTAGCCACACATTTAGTTTTGTGGGTTCTAATATTGGTTTTTCGTCTTTTACTGTAGTTTGAATATTAGAAATAGCTTTCTGATTGCTGGAGTCCAGAGCGGTTTGTTTGGCTGGCTCTGGCTTTTGATATATAAATTTTACGTTATTGTCAATAATTGCCTGATATGTGTGATTTAGCCCATGAGTTACTCCGAGAGGATAGTTTCTGCCAACTGGAAGCGATGATAACCAAGCTAACATTGCAATAATACCTATTGCAATTCCGGCTTGCCAGGGTTTCCATGATTTTGTGAAAACTTTTGAAAATTCTGATTTTGTTTTGTTTGCAGATTTGTTTTTCTTCTTTT
>CAZCHH010000052.1:0-24721 GCA_964498585.1 uncultured Hyphomicrobiales bacterium | reverse complement strand
ATGATAAAATACAGAACAACCCACCACTATTCATATTTGGAACGAATATTTTTTTAAAATAATTCGATTTATTTCACCCCACCCTACGGGATAAGAACAGTAAGGGATTTCACTTGTTACAAATATTTAATCCCTGACGGGATAAACTGGATTTGCTCTTTATTTTACTACAATAATTCAATCCTTATCTGGATAGTTTTCTTCAGATGGACTCCACTTTCAAAGCGTGGAGTCCATCTATTGCTTTTTAAAAACTCCTTCCCAAGTTCAACTTGGGAAGGAATGGAGAATTGCATTCTCTTACTTTCGTAAAGTTTCACAAATTCGCAAAAAGTTAAATTTTCTAATCTATCTAATCTTCTAAACCATCTAATCTTCTAAACCTTCTCACCTTTTCGTCCATTCTTTCATTACACTATCAAAAGCAATATCATCGAAATTGCGCTTATCATAAAGTCCGGCAACATTCCTTTGACGAAATGCCTCATAAACGGTTACAGCACAGGCAACAGAAATATTTAAACTCTGAATCATACCCACTTGTGGTATTAAAATGTTTCCGTCAGCTTTTTCGAGAGCTTCTTCAGATACTCCGCTATGCTCATTTCCAAAGACTATTGCTATGTTTTGCGTCATATCAACATCATAAATAGATTTTGCTTCACTTGAAAGATGAGTAGTAAAAATTTTTTTTCCTTGCTTGCGAAGTTCAGCATAGCAATCTTCAACGCTGTTGAAAAGCAACTTTTTCACCCATTTCCTTGCACTTGCAGAACTTTTTTCGCCAAGATGCGGAATATCTCGCCTGTTTTTATAAATCAAATACACTTCAAAAATACCTACAGCATCGCAGGAACGCAGTATAGCAGAAAGATTGTGCGGGTCGTTGATATTTTCCAAAACAACGGTAAAATCAAGTTGACGTTTTTCCAATACTTTTGTTAATTTTTCCAAACGCTTTTCAGTGACAAAATAATTTTCAGTTTGCATAAAAAATGCTTTTATAAATTCAGTAAAATTCATTAATTTCAAAATTAAGCAAAAATATTTTTCAAAAAGAAAAATATTAACTATATTGCTAAAGAGGAATATTTGAAACTTAGGAAAGTCAATAAAATGAAGAAGTTTTTAGCATTTCTAATTGTAATTTCTGTAATAACTGCAATTATTTTGGGCAGCTTATCTTCTTTAGATTATGAGCCGACTACCTTGATGAAGTTAAAAGATAATTACTCCAAGAAGCACAAGCCAAAAGTTGACCATAAAAGATTTGAAATATTGCAGGCAAAATTTGAAAATGCCCGTGAGGTAACCAAAGCGTGTGAAAGCTGCCATAATCTCACTGCCGGTGAGGTAATGCAGTCAAACCACTGGAGCTGGGAACGCGAAGAATATATTCAGGGCAGAGGTATTGTTTATATCGGCAAAAAAAATGCAATTAATAATTTTTGTATCGGCTCGCAAGGAAATGAGCAAAGCTGTGCTAAATGCCACATTGGGCTTGGTTTCGATGATGAAGGAAAAATGTACACAGACTCAACAAATATTGATTGCCTTGTCTGCCACGATAATTCAGAAACTTATGCAAAAGCAGCAGGGAAAGCCGGCGCCCCCGTTGAAAATTTAGATTTGAATCTAATCGCACAAAGCGTGGGAAAACCAAAGAGAAGCAATTGCGGAGTATGCCACTTTTACGGCGGTGGCGGAAATAACGTTAAGCATGGACACCTCGAATCTGCAATGAATGAGCCAAGCAAAGAAATTGATATTCACATGGCAAGCGAGGGTATGAATTTACAGTGTATTGACTGCCATTTAACAGAAAATCATAAAATTTCAGGTAAACTTTACTCTTTTGCATCAACTTGCACAAACAGGAATACCTGCGACCAGTGCCATACCAACGCGCCACACGAAAAAGATTTGATTAACAGCCATACTTTGAAGGTATCCTGCGAAGCTTGTCATATCTCCACTTATGCTAAAGAAAATTCCACTAAACTTTATTGGGACTGGTCAACCGCCGGAAGATTAAAAGACGGTAAGCCATATCACGAAGAAGACAGTTTGGGAAATCATACTTATTTATCAATCAAAGGTAGTTTCGTATGGGGAAAAAATTTAAAGCCAGCTTATGTTTGGTTTAATGGCACTGCTAATCATTATTTACTTGGTGATACTATTGAAGATGCTTCGAAGCAATTAGTTTTAAACCAGTTAAACGGTTCTTACAAAGACAGGGAATCTAAAATTGTTCCAGTGAAAATTCACATTGCAAAGCAGCCCTTCGACCCTGTAACTAAAATATTGATTCAACCGAAACTTTATGCAGAAAAGGAAGGTGAAGGCGCCTTTTGGAAGGATTTCAACTGGCAAACAGCATCTGAAATTGGTATGAAAGACGTCGGGCTTCCTTTCAGCGGTCAAATTGATTTTATAGAAACGAAAATGTTCTGGCTTGTAAACCACATGGTATCATCGAAAGAAAATGTAGTTCAGTGCAATGAATGTCATACCCGCACTGATTCACGCCTTGCCGGTTTAAGCGATTTTTATATGCCCGGAAGAGATTACAGCAAATTTGTTGATATAGCTGGCTCATGGCTACTTTTACTTACTTTCCTTGGGGTTGCTTCTCACGGCACTTTAAGACTAATTAATTCAAGAAAAAACAATAAGGTGAAAAATGGCTAAGAAACTTGTTGAAATTTACAAACCTTTTGAGCGGTTTTGGCACTGGTTGCAAGCTCTGTTAATTTTCTTCCTTGCTTTTTCCGGTTTTGAAATCCACGGCTCTTATACCTTTTTCGGATTTGAAAATGCAGTTGCGTACCATAACATTGCTGCTTATATGCTTATTATACTAATACTTTTTGCAATTTTCTGGCATTTCGTTACTGGCGAGTGGAAGCAGTATATTCCGACTTTCACAAACATAAAAGCACAACTGAACTACTATTTATTCGGTATTTTCAAAAATGCTCCGCATCCAACTAAGAAAACAGTTTTGAGCAAACTTAATCCTTTGCAGAAATTGACATATTTTGGACTAAAAATCCTTGTTATTCCAGTGGTCGTAACAACAGGGCTGCTCTATATGTTTTATCGCTATCCTACAAAATACGGAGTGCAGGCACTTAAAATTGAATCTTTGGAAACGATTGCTATTCTTCATACAATAGGTGCCTTTTTACTCTTAGCATTTATTATTGCACATTTGTATTTAATTACTACAGGCGAAACTCCTTCTTCAAACCTGAAAGCAATGCTTACCGGCGAAGAAGAAATCGAAGAATAGTGATTAATTATTAATTATTAATTATTAATTATTAATGATTAATGATTAATGATAAAGATTTCATAATAAAAAAAGAAAGAGAGGTAAACAAAATGGTTCAGACAATTCAAACAAAATTTAAAGATGGGCAAATAATAATTAATAATGATATTGATATTCCTAATGATTCACCTATACTTGTTAGTTATATTAATAACTCAACTTTCCTAGTTGTTGTAAGTGTATGTAATATAAGAAAAAAATAAAAAAGTATTTAAGTGTTTAAAAAAGCAAAGATACACCTCCCCTGCCCCTCCTTATTAGGAGGTGAACGCTAAAACATAGAACTGTTCTTATTCCCCTCCTAATAAGGAGGGGCAGGGGAGGTGTTAAAAGGTTGTATAAATAAATTTAGTATTTTCAAAGGATAAAACATATTATCTCATTTGTAATGCACTACTATTATATATTTACTTAATTTTATCTACTAGGAAAGTTGAATTAATAACAATTAATAATTAACAATTAACAATTAAATAAATGCTATGGAAACAACAAAATATATGAATCCGTACTTAGCAGGAGTGCTGCTGGGTTTGCTTTTGCTTGCAACAATTTATATAACAGGGCGTGGGCTTGGCGCTAGCGGTGCATTCAAAAGTGCTGCTGTTGCGACAGTTGAAGCTGTTGCTCCAACACACGTAGAAAATTCAAAATTTTATTCAGAATACTCTGGCGAACATCAGGGCAGTCCGCTAATGAACTGGCTCGTCTTTGAAGTAATTGGAGTGCTAATCGGAGCTTTCATTTCAGGAGTAGTTTCAAACCGATTGACATGGAAATTAGAAAAGGGACCAAGGATTAGCTCGAAAACTCGAATTGCAGCCGCTATAATTGGAGGTATTCTTTGGGGAATTGGCTCTCAATTAGGTAGAGGATGCACCAGTGGTTCTGCTCTCAGCGGAATGGCAGTAATGTCTGCCGGCGGCATTATCACTATGTTTGCGATTTTTGGCGGTGCTTACGGCTTTGCTTACTTTTTTAGAAAATTCTGGTTATAATTAAGGAGAAAAAAATGGGACCATTAGTACCAGATATTATTGGAAATGATTTAAATTTAATAGTGGCTCTGATTATCGGTATTTTCTTCGGTATCATTTTAGAGCAGGCGGGCTTTTCTACATCGAAAAAGTTGGTAGGGCTGTTCTATGGCTATGATTTCACAGTGCTGCGCGTATTTTTCACTGCCGGCGTAACTGCTATGGTAGGCGTTATGGCTCTGTCGCATTTTGGCTTACTGGATATTAATTTGATTTATATAAATCCTACTTTTCTGACTTCAGCTATTGTCGGTGGCTTGATTATGGGACTTGGCTTTGTTATTGGTGGTTTTTGTCCGGGAACAAGCGTATGTGCCGCTGCTATCGGTAAAATTGATGCAATTATTTTTATAATTGGTTCTTTTATTGGTGTGCTGATTTTTGCAGAAACCTATCCTCTTTGGGAAGAATTATACCTTGCTCAAAATTTGGGAAATCCGCAGCTATTTGGTATGCTTGGTATTTCCCAGGGCTTGTTTGCATTCCTTTTTGTTTTACTTGCTCTATTTGCATATTTTATCGTATCGATGATTGAAAATAAAGTAAACGGTGTTAGAAAGCCGGCTGTCCGCTTCACACCTTATTATATCAGTTTAGCAGTAATTGGTTTTGCACTTGCTATTTCTGCATTTTTCTTTCCCGATAAAAAAGAATCTTTAATTGAAATGAGTAAAAATCAAGAGGTAATTCAAAATTACGAATTAAATTATATTTCTGCTGATGAGCTTGCCTGCCGCTTGATGAGTGAAGATAAAAGAATACAAATCATTGATTTTCGTGCTTCAGCCGATTATGAAAAATTAGCGTTGCCAAAATCAATTTCTTTCACTATAGATAATCTTTTCGAGAAAGAGCCGAGCCGTATTCTATATTTACGCCATAAGAAAAATATACTGATTGCAAAAGATGATAAAGAGGCAAAAAGAGTTGGATTTATAGCTAGTGAATTAGGTTTTAAGAATATTAGAGTGCTGAAAGGTGGATTTGAAGAATTTGAGAATACTATTCTAAACTTTGCACCTGTTGCTGAGTTCACATCAGACAAACCTTCAGAAAAGGATACTTATCGTTTCCGTTTCAGAGCAAGCCAAATGCTCCCCAAACTAATTAAAGATAACAAACCAGCTGGAGTAGTTCAAAAGAAGCAGAAAAGAGTTGTAGGAGGGTGCTAATAGCTAATGTAAATTCTTTAAATAACTTGCTTACTTGTGTCATTCTAAGCGGAGTGAGGAATCTCAAACTCTGTGGTAGCAATGACTTGTGAGATTTATAGTTTTATTTACCAATGACATCTTTTTTTGTCATTCTGGCGTATGCCAGAATCTATCTTAAAAAAGCAAGGGAGCTTGCTCACGATACATTTGGCAAGCCCAAATTCTTCAGTGAAATAGATAAAATTGAATAGCGTTTGACAATAATAAGATGGATTCTGACATCCGTCAGAATGACACATTTAGTGATGTCATCTCCATTATAATAAATCATTTGCTTTATCAGGGATTTCGAAATGAAATTAAAATCGGAATAAAACAAATTAGTATATATTTTTTATCCAAATAGAATTACTTTTTCCAATTAAAAACTTTTCTTTATATTTGAATAGTGATTAATAAATTAATTGAAAAATGAACCAACTAATACTCGGTGATAATCTCGAAATAATGCGAGAAATGGAAAAAAATTCAGTAGATTTAATATATCTTGACCCTCCATTTTTCTCTAATAGAACTTATGAAGTAATTTGGGGCGATAAGGGTGAAATCCGTTCTTTTGAAGATAGATGGGTCGGTGGAATACATAATTTTCTTTCTTGGTTAAAAGAACGAGTCCACGAAATGCACCGTATTTTAAAACCAACTGGAAGTATTTATTTGCATTGCGACTGGCACGCAGCAGCGTATATTAAAGTTGCTGTTTTGGATAAAGTATTTAAAATGTACAATTTTAGGAATGAAATTATTTGGCATTATAGAAGATGGACAGCCGGAGACAAACAATTTCAAAAAATGCACGATACTATTTGGTTTTATTCAAAAACCGATGATTATACTTTTAACATTCCTTACGAACCTTATGGTGATTGGATTAAAAAAGATTATAATTATATAGATGAAGAAACAGGCAAGCGTTGGCGTTGGCACACTGTAAAAGGAGTTAGGTATAAAGTATTTCTTGATGACGAAAAAAAAGGTTTAAAATGCAACGATGTTTGGCAAATTCCTTATATTGGTTCTACAGCTAAAGAACGTATCGGTTACCCAACACAAAAACCAGAAAAACTGCTAGAAAGAATTATTCTTGCTTCATCAAACGAAGGTGATGTTGTCCTTGACCCTTTCGTTGGTGGTGGTACTACGCTTGCTGTTGCAGACAAATTAAACAGGAGATGGATTGGTATTGACCAGTCTGTTCATACAATTAAAGTTACTGAAATGCGGCTGAATAAGCAGCAAGGACTTTATTCGGCTCCCTTCACTGTCCGACTTCATAAATACGACTATGATACTTTAAAAAATAAAGATGCCTTTGAATTTGAAAAATGGATTATTGAAAAAATTGGCGGTACTGCAAACATTAAGCAGAAAGGTGATTTAGGAATTGATGGAAGAAAAAAAGATGGCATTTTAATTCAAGTGAAAAGAAGTGAAAATGTTGGAAGAAATGTTGTTGATAATTTCAAATCTGCTTGTGAAAGATATGATAATACTATTTTTGAAAAGAGAAAAAACCAAAACACTTCTGTTGGCGTTATTATTGCATTTAGCTTTAGCAAAGGTGCTTATAACGAAGCGGCAAGACTTAAAAACGAAGAAAATACTATTATTGAATTAATAACAGTTGATAGCATTATACCAATATCAGTAAAACCTCCAATAAAAATTAATATTGAAGATATAGGATTTGATAAAAAAGGTAATAAGAGAATCAAATTTACCGCAAGTAATGGCGAAAATCTTGCGTTTTATTCTTGGGATTTTAATTACGATGAAGAAAGCAATAAATTTTCACCAAGCATAATGAGAGATTTAGCAGGTGAACAAGTTCATACATTTAAAGCAGGGAATTACGCAATTGCAGTTAAAGCAGTTGATAATGAAGGACTGGAAACTATTGAAGTAGTTAAAATAAAGATTAATGGAGAGCTAATGATTAATGATGAAAAAGAGGAATTAGAGCAAAGGATTCAAAGAGGGTTTGCATAAATTAGACTATACAAGTTGCGCAAGATTTAGAAAAATTTCTAACAACTCAAAAAAATATACTAAAATTAATATCCAAAGAATAAAAAATAAAACAAATTGCTTGTCAACTATCCAAAATTAGGAAGAACCATATTTTGCATTAGAAAAATCGTATTCCTCCTTAATCTCGTCATCAAGGTAATCGCATTTTTCTTCAATTATTTTTATGTCATTAATATATGTAATCTTTAAATCTGAAATCCATTTATCGAAAACAGCTAATTCAAGTCTATTCATTTCTTCAACTTTATTATGAATTTCTTTATATTTTGTTTCAGAGATTGCTACTTCTAATTTACTATGTTTTTTATTCGTTCCATTTTTAAAAATATCCCCATTATTTTTTAATTTTTTTAAAGATTCATTTATCTCAATTTCATCATATTCTATTTTGAAATTTTCAAATATATCTTTCCTTAAATAGTGTACGTCTATATATTCATTGTATTTATTAAAAAGAGTGTTCAATATAATGTAATCTAATAAATTACAATTCTTGCTATCTTTGTAACTTGGGTCAAAATGAGAAAGTTTAAATAAAACTTCATCTATGTTTGTGTATTCTATAGCCATAAGCGTTCTCTTATTAATTTAACATATTTTTTCATATATACTAAAAGTATATATTTTCTTTAATTGCAAATTTAAAAAACAAATAGAATATTTAAAAAAAAGTTATTCACTATTTATATACTATTTATTTATAAATATTGATAAAATGTTAATAAATAATCAATAATTTATAAATATCTTTCTAATTTTGATTTTAAGTAGTTATTATTGCAATAAAATAATAACTACTTACAATCTTTTCACAAACATATTTATTAATTTTAATAAGTGCAAGAAAAAGTTAGTAACATTTATATAAGTATCTATTTATCAATAAATTAAAATATTTTATGTGTAATAAATATACTGAACCATTAAGATTTTTTAATTACAACTCAACTTTCCTAGTTGATAAAATTTAATGAATATAGAGTAGTAGTGCATTATCAACAGTATTATATTTAATAATTCTTAGAAAACACTACTTTTACTTGTAAAACCTTATAACACCTCCCCTGCCCCTCCTTGTTAGGAGGTGAATAAGAACAGTTCTATGTTTTAGCGTTCCCCTCCTAACAAGGAGGGGCCAGGGGAGGTGTACTTAATGTCTTTTTGCCACTTTTATTCATTTTTAAATTATTCTTATATTACACACGCTTATGACAATTAGGAAAGTTGAGTTACAATTTTAAACTGAAAGAGAGATTTTAATGTAAATTGCGTTATAAATTTTCGCATTTTCATATACTCATTTAATCAAATTTTCTTATTTTTGTTAAATTATAGTATGTTATTTTATTTTAAAAATAATATGAAAAATAGAACATTTCTTATGCTTTTTTTTCTGCTTATAGCTTGCAGTTCCGTGGATACGAATAAGAACAAAAGTTTGCCTGTTGAACCAAATATCAATTTAATTAAGGCAGATGAAAATAATTGCATCCTTGCTTTTAATATGTTGGCAACAAGCGATTCGAAAAGTGCAGAGCATTTATTTTTACGAGATATAAAAGAAGTCTATATAAAAGTATTTGAAGGTACTGAACTAATTGATTCAGCAATTATAACTCGTTTGGAAATATCTGGGATAGCTTCAACTGAGGGAAAAACCAGCTCTACTTTATTTTTCCGTCAACCATTTAATTTTACAAACAGAAAAATTGAGGATATGTTGTTTGTTTTTGAAGTAAAAACAAGCAATGAGGTATATGAAATCAGGAAGCTGGCAACAGAAATAGATAAAATTCAAAATAAGCCGAGCGAGCAGCCACTCGAACTTATCCCGTCAGTGGCAATGCAAAACGATAGCACAGCACTGTTTACAGTTACTGCAACCCGGCTTGCAAATGTGATTAACGAATATATCCCTACATCAGAAGAATTTAGAGTAGAAATTTTGTCTGGCAAAGGAAATTTAATCTGGAGCTCTAATTTTGGAATGAATTATCTTCAGGTAATTTTACAGGTAAGACCAGAGAAAATCGGCGATACATATAAATATTCACTTGAATGGAACGGGCAAACAAATAAGGGAGTGCCGGCTACACCGGGAAATTACACAGCAAATCTAATCATTCCTGCACGTCCAAACCAATATTCATCAACTATTCAGTTTCATTGGAAATAAGATGACATTAGACCAAGCAATGCTTCTTGCATTAAAACTTGCTATGAAAGGAAGTGGTTATGTCAATCCAAATCCAAGAGTAGGTGCTGTCCTTTTGCGAGGTGATGAAATTGTTTCAACGGGCTGGCACAAGGAATTTGGTGCTGCTCACGCTGAAGTTGATGCTATTAATAACGCAGAAATTGATGATTTTTCAGATACAACTCTTGTCGTTAATTTAGAACCCTGCTCGCATTATGGAAAAACTCCCCCTTGCGTTAATTTAATATTGGAAAAAAAGATTAAACGTGTTGTAATTGGGATGCTTGACCCAAATCCTGAAGTCAATGGTAAGGGAGTCCAGATTTTAAGAGATGCCGGTGTTGAAGTAATTACAGATGTTTGCAAAAAAGAATGTGAGTGGGCTAATCGCTTTTTTACAAAATATATTTTAACTTGTGCTCCCTATATAATATTAAAAGTAGCTCAGTCACTTAATGGCTGTATAGCAACTTTTAATGGAAAATCAAAATGGATTACCTGCGAGGAAAGCCGTAAGAAAGTTCATAAATTACGCAGCGAAGTTGATGCAGTTATAATTGGCAAGATGACTGCTTCATTCGATAATCCTAAACTTACTGTTCGCGATGTGAAAGGGAGAAATCCACTTCGTATTATTTTTGATACTAACCTTTCTTTACCACTTACTTTAAGCAATTTCATAGACAACGAAAGAAGTAATACTATTGTATGCTGCAAAAAAGATGTAGCATCAATTCGAAAAGCTGATTCTTTAAATGTAGCTGGTGTTAAGCTTGTCCCTTGTGATGTCAATGATAATGGTATTATTGATATTAATTTTGCTATTTCTGAATTAGCCCATAAATTTAATATTTCTTCAATTTTGGTAGAAGGTGGCTCAAAAATCTTTTCTTCTTTTTTAGATAGTGGCTTAGTAGATGAATTGCAGATTTTTACTGCACCGATTATTATTGGAAATGGAATAAATGCCTTTGGCTCTATGACAACAAAGAGTATAGAAGAAGCTAAGCATTTTTCTTTAATCAATGCTACTAAAACTGGTAAGGATTATCATCTGATTATGAAAAGGGAAATTACTTGAACTACTAACTTTTTTTAAATTATTACAACTATTTTTATCAGTAAAACGTCATAAACTAACTCAATATTTGTTATATTAAGTAAAAATATTTCAATGAAAAAAATAAAATATATAATAACTCTTATTGTTGCAATAGCAGTGTTTTTTATTCCATCATTTAATACTGCTTTTGCGCAAAAAGTTGGTTTTATTGCATCCGATGTAATCAGAGAGCAATTTACTGAAGCCCAGCAAGCAGACCAGCGAATTCGAACCGTTGTTGAAGAATGGAAGCGCGAGCTAAACGATTTAGAGTTGCAAATCCAAGACCTTGAACAAGATATTCAGCGTAATCGTCTTGTTTGGAGCGACGAAGAAAAAACAAAAAAAGATGCTGACCTTGAGGTGCTTAAACGACAGAAATTAGAGTATGCAAGGAAAAAATTTGAATCTGGTGGCGAATATGATATGACTGTCAAAACTATTATGAAGCCGATTGAAGAAAAAATTTATGCTGCCATACAAAATGTTGCTTCTGACGAAGGATATGATATTATATGGGATAAAAGCGTTAATCCTCTGCCTTATACTAACTTCAAATATGACTTAACTGTGAAAGTTCTTAGAAAACTCGGTGTCGATGTGAAAAAACTTGAAGACGAACTTCAGCAAAAAATTTCCAAAGACCCAAGAAATCAAGAAAAGGAAACGAAATCAGCTCCAAGAGGTAGGTCACGTCAAAGGTCAAAGGAAGGTCGTGAAATTGAAAAAGAAGAAGGAATTGTTCCTAATGAAGGTACCGCTCCTAATACTGAAGGAAATGTTGAGAAACCATCAAAAGAAATAATAAAAGAAAAAAAATAGTTATGAAATTAAAGAATCCTTTGAATGTTGAAGCAATTGCTGAACTAATTAACGGCAGACTAATCGGCAATACAAACACATTAGTTTCAAGATTAAACAGAATTGAATCCTGCGAGCCGGGCGATATTACTTTCTTTTACGATTCAAAATACGCTCATTTCATTGAATCCTGCAGAGCTACTTGCATCCTTGTTCCAGATAATTTAAATATTACTCCTAAAGATAATCAAGTTTTTATTTCTGTTAAAAATCCTTATTTCGAATTCTACAGAATTTTGAAATATGTGGAATCATTGCTACCAAAGAAATCTTCGTCAATTCATAATACAGCAATTATTGGAAATAATACTAAAATTGACAAGACTGCATACATAGGTCCTTACTGCGTTATAGGAGATAACTGCACAATTTCTGAAAACGTAGTACTTCATTCAAAAGTAGTGCTATACGATAATGTTTCGATAGAAAGCAATTCTCTACTAAACTCTTCTGTAATTTGCTATTCCGATACTATTATCGGAAAAAACTGCATATTACAAGCTGGTGCCGTTATTGGCTCTGACGGATTTGGATTTATTGAGAATAAAGATTCTTCTTATGAAAAGATTCCCCAGCTTGGAAATGTAGTGCTTGAAGACAATGTGGAAATTGGTGCAAACACTACTATAGACAGAGCATTAATCGGAAGCACAATAATTGAAAAGGGCTGCAAAATTGATAATTTATGCCAAATTGCTCATAATGTCTCTATTGGTGAAAATACTGGTATTGCTGCACAAGTCGGAATTTCCGGAAGCACTAAAGTTGGAAAACGCAATCGCTTAGCCGGTCAGGTTGGCTTAGCCGGCCATATTTCAACTGTCGATGATGTGATTTTATATGCACAATCAGGCGTTGGACAATCAATTGAGAAAAAAGGAATTTATTTCGGCGCTCCAGCCCGTGAACGATTCAAAGCATTTAAGATTGAAGCTGTGATTAATGACTTACCTGATTTATTTAGAGAATTTTATGCTTTAAAAAGGAAATTAGAAGAAAAATAGATTAACTTAACTTCTCAAGATGGATTCCACCTGCGAGATGGGGACCATTTCTCACAAAAATACTTGTAACCAGATATTACATATTTAAGGAAATATGGAATATCTTATTTATAAATAGCCACTATCTTTAGATAGTGAGGGAAAAAATTACCTTGTTTTTATTTCTGTCCACGAGCTAAGCTCGTGGCTATTAATTTCAAATCCGTTAGAATTGTTATCTTAGTAGCAAAAATATCAAAAAAGACCGAATGAACTCCGTAGGAATGGTATCATCTCTACAAGATTTTTTCCGTTTGTTCGATATCTTTGCTATTAAGATAACACATCTACGTTGCATTTTTAAGCAGATGGGCTCCACGCTTTGAAAGTGGAGTCCATATTTCATCTGCAGCCAGAAGGAATTTTTGACTTTAGGAAAAAAATGTCCAATACCTTGCAATGTTGGACTTTTTATTTAGGTGGCTACTTAATTATAGATATTTTTTCAGATTTAATTATTCCACCTGCATTAAGCAAAACATTATAAACGCCAGATGGAAATTCACTTAAATTAATTGAATGAGTGTGTTTTCCAACAGATATATTTCCCAGATTTAATCTTTTAATTAAAATGCCAGTTGATGATAGAATATCAATCCTAACATTTGCTTCATTTTCTAAATAGAAAGAAATATTAATGCTTTCTTTTGCTGGTTGTGGAAAACAAATCATTTGATTAGAACTGCTCTGATTTTCAACAATTTCAGCATAAGCTAAACCATCGGTTTTAAAAGATATATAATCATTGCTTGATTGTTCAATTAAATCATTAGTTGGACTAATGTCCAACAATTCATTATTAGCAAAAAGATTGATTGCTTCATTGGAATAAAATCCATTTTTACCATCACTGAACTCATCATCGCCCCAAATCAAGAGAGCAGCCAGACCATTCCTAACGAAACCATTACCATAAACATTATTTTCATTGTCACTTGCAATAATTTCAGTGCCTTCTTCAAGATTTTCTGCTTTTAGAATCAAAGCCATAGAATTTCCAGTTCCGATGCTAATCAATTTATCATTAAAATTAATTTGATTATCAGTGTTTTTATAGCTTGAATTAGCCGGATAAGTAAGTGTAGAACTATTTAAGATATAGATATAATAAGCATTTCCGGGAGCCATATTTCCAAGAGAGTTAATTCCATAAGAAGGAATATAGACACCAATTTCATTTTTAGCAATTAAAAAATTATCATTAAGAGATGCTAATGCTATTTCCACATTCATTGGAGAATTTCTTAAATAAGCGAACATATGCCAGCCGGGATTAAAATCAATAGGTGTAGTCAAAGGATTAACATCTCTACCTTCAATAACTAAAGTTGCTTCATCAGTCATATGCACATAATAGCCATGTTTTATGTTCAAACTAATTATAGTATTTATATTGTATGCTGGAATATAAACTTTACCATAGCTGTTTTTCATAATAGTAAGATTTTCTTCGATTTCAGACATAATATCCACAACATTACGATTTTTAGGTAAAACGTTGCTTGAAATCATCTTCCAGTAGTTTGGCAATTCTATTGTTAAAGAACTTTTTGGAATTATTTCAAAAAATTGAAGATATTCAGAAAGCAGTTCGTTGTGGGTTGAAGGGAAATTTTCATTATTTAAGCCACCAAACTGGAAAGAAGCACCAATTGTTTTGTACGAACCGGCATCATAAGCCACAGCACAGGTATAGTTTGGAGATATATTCCTAAAAATATTAAAAGCTGGTGAAACTGCAGCTAATCTGTCTGCATAACTATTGTTTCCGGAATAGCTAAAGCTCATATCATAAGTAAAGGCATCGTTTTGACCTGCTATAGTGCTTAAATCTGATTCTCCGTCAGAAATCCCAGTAATATTAAACATTGGATGGACAGCACGCTGCGCATCGAAAGCCCAGGTATCGCCACCCTCCATATAAAGATTTCCACCATTATTCAGATAATCTGCTAAAAGCACTCCATCTTCTTCTGTAAGCACATAATTATCAGGATTCATACCCAGCAAAACAAAAACAGAAAGATATGAATTTAAATTTGTTGGAAATTCAGTCTTAATCATAACTTCAATTCCTAAATCTTCGAAGGCATTTTGTATGTTTAAAATAGAATTAATATCAGAATCTTTAGCAATTATGAGAGCCGGCACTTGTCCAATAACTAAAAATGGATATTCTTGAGCTATTAATTCTCCATCTAAATAAATATCCAATTCCATATTAATTACAGTTCCTAAAGGAGCATCTTCATTAATAATTATATCAAAATTATTATTTCCCTGTCCTCCAACTTCAATATTGCCAAAATCTTTAGCGTTACCATCTATGGTAACAAATTCATTAGAAGAATAAAGCGAAGCAGTAACATTACCAGCCAAAGCGTTACCTTTGTTTTTAATTGTAAAGGATAGCTGAGCAGTCTCGCCGGGGTCTAATCTTCCGTTATTATTTCCATTTGGGTCTAAAATTTCAATATTCTTTAAAGTTAAAACAGGAGCAGAAATTGTTATATAAAAGGTGCTTTCCCAAGATGTAGTGTCGTTTATTGTTGCAGTAACGGTAATTTCTGCATTATGATTATTTGGAGCTATGTTGGAGACCTCGAAAGTAAAGCCATTTTCTATGCTTAAAACCTGATTAGGCAGGATAATACCATAGTTTTCAGTATTATCGCTTATTGTAATGAATGGGCTATTAGAACTGATGAAAATATTGACTGTATCTGTACTTGTAGAATCGTATCCAACATTTTTTACGGCTAAAGAAAGTAAAAGAGAATCGCCGTTTGCAACCTGCTCAACCGGATTTTCGTTTAAATCATTAATTGTATGATTAAAATAGACTACTTTTATTTCGTCAGGGTAAATAGCAGGTATAGTATCAATGAAGGGCTGGATATTTTGGTTTGTAACAACGATTACAGCTTCGCCGGGCTCAAGAATAGGTGTTAAATAAATTTCAGCAACGCCATTTGAATCAGCGAGAGCAGCGCCGTGAAGTACCCCGTCCTTTGAAATTGCCACGTAACCATAAGGTTCTGTATTTACCGTAAAATCGGTGCTTCCTAAAGTAATAACTTCAGGATAAGTTGTATTCGAAGCAGGAGCTTCAGAAAAGAAAGTAACGAGGGACGGATCGCCCATAACGTGATAGATTTCCCAGTAGTACTGTGACATAGAAGGCGAACCTTGAGTTACAGCAATATTTCCACCGAAAATAATTTGAGATTGAGTTACATACCAGTTAATATATGCTTCGCCGTTATCGTGAAACATTTTATCATAAGCACCAAGAGTAGTCCCGGCGTAAGTTGGATTTGCTGAAATTGTTCCAACTCCGACACTCCAGTAAAAGTCTTCATCCCAATAGGTGTAATCAGAAGCGCCAATATAAGCAACTGCACCTTTGCCATTAGCTCTTAAAAGTGTTTCCCCAAAGCAGGAAGATTCTTCAAATTTATTGCTTTGGCAGCAATTACCTATCATTGTAGGATATTTATTTAAATTTTGCAAACCGGGGACATTTGAATTAGTAAAACTTGGATTACCCCAGCCAGACGAACCGCAGTGTGCTGTGTAATTTGCAAAACCAACTCCATCGCTTACATTTTGAATTATTGCTGCTGCCTGACTACCAGAGTTTGGATATAAATAAGTGTGAGAAAGCAAATAATGAGCAGCGTTGAAATAATATGTGGTTCCATAATTCATTTGTCCGTTTGCATGAGTAGGTCCAAAATTACTGTCCATACCTGCAACCATTACTACTTCATTCAAATATGTTGGCTCTGGGAACAAATACTGCTCGTAAAGTAATGTTTTATTAATTTGTGGTAATAACTGGCTTGTATTTGTGGCTGAAAAACGACCATAATATATTTCAGGGAAATTATCATTAGTATATTCGCAGTATTTTAAATCAGTAACGTGTCCGCTGCCCTGCCATGAAGGTATTTGAGCAACATCGCCAACAAAAAGAACAAATGATGGCGCCGGGTCGGTTGCAGTTCCAGCGTTGTAAAGCCCTTGAAGATATGCTTTAATTGATGTTGTAGTTGTGCCTACTGCAGGATTATTTGTATATGCTTCAATTACTTTGAATCCTTTACGAATTTTCCACTCGATAAATGGCTGCAAAGTGGTTTGGAACATTGGGTCGGATACTATTACATATTTAACGGGATATTTGGTTAAATAGTCGCGTGTTTGAACGGGTTTGTAATTAATAACCTGTCTGAAAGTGCCATCGAAAAAGTAGGAATTTGTTCTCGCTTTTAAGTCGTTAGTCGCCTGAATATCAGGATTATTGAAAATAACTTCAACTTGCAAATTGGTATAAAATCGTAAGGTTTGTGTTACTGGATTGTATTGTATTGGCGAAATGCAAATGCTTGCAAGACGCGAGCTACGCAATATACCCATTTCGTCAACTTTTACAAGTTCATCGAAAAGAAATTCGTTTCGCGTGTAAAAACGATTATTATAAACAAATTTCGGTGGTTCGGGATTGCTTTTAATTGCAGGTGGCTGCTCTGGAAAAATCGGATACTGCAAGCCCAATTCTTCTAGTGTATAATCATCAAACGTAGAGCTAATCACATTTGTTTGGATAGTTGCTCCCAAAGGAATTTCAATCAGTTTACGTAAAACTGGCAGTTTCGGGGCACCTTGCTTTTCTGGTATTCCATAGCCAGAGACGAAAAGTTCAGTAAACGTTCCGAGTGGAGTATTTACGTTGAAATATTCAAAATCAGCGAGAGTGTTTTGTAATATTAAATTGTCATAAGTACTTTCTATTACCTCCATAGAAGTACTTGCATTTTCAAGCAATGTAATATGCTCCGCTCTTATATCGTTTGCAAAAAACATCGCAAATAAAATTACTGCAATGTTTATTTTGTAATGTTTTAAAGGTTTCATAGCAAATATAAATTTATGATTGTAGTGTAAAATTGCATATTTTGTTAGTTTATTCGTTGATTTGTTTGTTTGATTATAAAGTTATTTAGTTATTGGTTATATGGATATTTTCTTTCCTTTCCAATTACAATAGGAAAAATTGAATATATTTAATCTTAAATTTAATCTTTCTAATCTTTCCAGCAAATAAACGAATCAAATTTTCAAAGTTAGTATTTTTGTAACTAATCACTTAAAAACAAAAATAATTAAAAATAATTAAAAATAATTAAAATAAAATAAATTCTGTATTTTTAATAAATCACCTTACGCATTCCCCTCTTGAGAGGGGACAAAGGGGTGTCTTCTTGTTTGTTTTTTTCATCCTATTTGGTTTTAACTATGATTTTTATAATTAGTATGATTATTATGAAAAGAAAATCACCTTAATCTCATAAATCAAATAAATCATTGTTCATAGTATTACTTCATCTAATCGTATTGCAACTTGGTAAAAAGATAAAGAACACACCCCGCCCCTCTCAAGAGGGGAATTCGTAAGGTGAGTAAATAAATAAAAAAATATTCATCGATGACTCAAAGTAATCAGATGAATAAAAAGTTCATTTACTCAATAGTAAACGTTTTAGTTTATATTCATTGCTAATGACATCTTTACTTGTCATTCTGACGGATGTCAGAATCTATCTTAAAAAAGAAAGTGAGCTTACTCACGATACATTTGGGCAAGCCCAAATGCTTCATTGAAATAGCTAAAATTGAATAGCGTTGAATAATATTAAGATGGATTCTGACATCCGTCAGAATGACAGCACGAAAATTATGACTTCTTTATTTATATAAAGTATTTGCTTTATGAGGGGGTGCAGAATTACACTCAATAGTATAAAATTAATTTAGTTATGTACTATTTCAGTTTCATTTCGCCCGGCATTCCTATTTTGATGCTGCCATCATTTTTTACAAGGACTTTAACAGCATAAACGAGATTAACCCGTTCTTCTTTTGTTTGAATAATTTTAGGAGTAAATTCTGCTTTGCTTGATATCCAGTTAACTTCGCCTTCGTATTCAGTCATATTATCATTTTCATTATCTATGAATACCTTCACTTGATTGCCAATTTTTACTTTTGGAAGCTGGCTACCACTAATATAAGCACGCAGATATATATTTTCAATATCAGCGATTTTGCAGATAGCTTTGCCAAAATTAACTAATTCGCTGTTTTCAACGAATTTTGAAATGACAGTGCCATTGCAAGGAGCAAGAATTATGCTTTTCTTAATATTGTCATTAATTTGCTCTATTTGAACTTCAAGTGGTTTTATTTCAGCAAGCAGTCCTTCATTTCCGGAGGAGAGATTGCTTTTAGTAGCAGAGATATTTCTTTCAACAACGGCAAGCTGCCCTTTAATATCATCAAGTTGTTTTTTAGTAGCTGCAGAATCTTTAAATAAGCTTTCAATTCTTTCCATATCTCTTAAAATATTATTCTTTTGTTCCAAAAGAACGTTGATTTGGACCTGAACATCTTTAGTTTTAGAGCGTACTGCCAAAATACTCGATTGCAACTGAATTTTTTTAAGATGAAGTTGCACTGTGTCTATAACACATATAGTATCACCTTGCTTAATTTCATCACCTTCCATAATTCTTAAATCGTAGATTTTACCATTAGCTTCACTTGAAATTATAGTTTCAATTGCTTCAAAATTACCATAGCCATCGGCTTGTTTTTCATTATTGCTGCAAGCTGCTATTATGATAATTAAAAAAAAGTAAGATATTTTTTTCATATATTCACCTTAAAAATTTCCGGTTTTGGTTAAAAGATTAATTTTTGAATTGATTAGCATAATTCTGTGTGTTTCAAGATTGATTTGCGATTGGAGTAGAGAATTGAAATCGTTGATATATTCAGCAACAGTAACTGTTCCGTTCCTAAGCATTGAGTATTTTTCTTTAACAATACTTTCTTGAATTTCTATGATTTTTCTATCATCAATAATCATTTGGTTGAATTTTCCAATATCATTTTTTTCTTTAATTAAAGAGCTATAAATAGTTTTATTTAGTTCTTCGGCATCACATTCAATATTTTGCTTACTTATTTCAGTGATTTCTCTTTTCCTTTGGTTATTTCCCCAGTCGAAGGGATTCCAAGCCATTTTAAGACCAAGCATATAAAAGCTGCTAAAATCCTGCTCAAAGAAATTCAAAGTATTAGGACTTGCATATCCAGCTTTTGCAAAGAAAAAGAATTTTGGCATTAGAGAAGTGAAAATAAGTTCTTGATTCTTGTTATAAACTTCTGCATTTTTTTCGAGTAGTTTTAATTCAGGACGATTTATATCAGAATAATTTTCAGAAATATTTGGTAACACAAATTCTTTAGTCATTAAATCATTTTGAGCTGTTATTGTTTCTAAGACTTCAATATTGGACTTGATATCCTTTTCCACACTTTGAATATTTTGATTTAATTTGATAATTTCAACTTTCAATGCATCTGAAGCAGATTTGAGCAACATTCCATTTTCAACTAAGCTGTTAACCTGCCTTAAATTCATTTCTAGAGTATTTATTGCAGCAATTAATTTATTTTTATTTTCTTTTAAAATTAAAACGGTGAAATAAAGAGTATTTACCAACTCTTTTGTCTTGTAGAGTTTTGTTTCTGTATTCAGCGAGTTGAGTTCTGCGACTGATTTTGAAATATCTTTTCCTTTAGAAATAGCACCGCCGTCCCAAATGATTTGATTTAAGGATAAAGAAAGCTGATATTGGTCTTTAGCAATTTCTGGAATTGAAATAGTTGGAATTCTGATTGGCAGAGAAAATACTTCTGATTGATAGCTTGCCTGGCCATCAATAGAGAACTGAGGAAGATAGCTAAAATCTGAGTTTTTCTCTTCCAATTCATTTATATTTTTGAATTTTTCAAGTTGTTTGAAATAACTGCTGTTTTCTCTTGCACTTTTTTGACATTCTTCAAGTGTAATTGTTTGAGAAAATGCTATTTTGCAATTAAATATTAAAAATAATAAAATTAAATTCTTCATAATATCCCTCTGTATTAACTGAAATATTTAACTATATGGTTAATCGTTGGTATTTTTCAACCAAGCTATAACAGTATCAGCAATAATCACTTTTCTTTCTTCAATTAAATCAAAGTATTCGCTATCGGATACATTAAAAATTGTTTTGAACATCGGCATAGCAACAAAGTGGAAGACAGATAGAGAAATGATATTCATAATTATATGAATAATATCAACCTGGCGTAATTTTTCCTGTTTAATTTGTTTAGAAAATGTATCCTTAATTGATTCATAGCTATTGCTAATGTATTTTTTGGCAAATTCTTTTAATCTATCCGGATTTCTGCTTATTTCAGATAGAATAAACAAGGGTATATAAGGATTTTTTTGAAATAAGCTAATATAATTATTGCAGATTTCTCTGATTTTGTATTCAATTTTCTTTTCAGAATCGATAATATCGGTTATCATTGGAAAAAACTCTTGAAATACTAATTCAAAAATTCTGTAAAATAATTTTTCTTTATCCCTGAAATAATAGTGCAACATTGCCTTGTTTATTTCAGCTTTGTCTGCAATTTCCTGCATACGGGCGCCATAGTAACCCTTTTCAATGAATACTGTTCTTGCTGCCTTTAGTATTCTTTCTTCTGTATTTTTATCTTTAATCATAATATCAACCATTTGGTTAAACCTAATAGTTCAAAATTATAATAAATTTTTAAAATAAAAAAATTTTTCTTAATATTTATGAATTTTTTATTAGATGCATTTGGGCTTGCACAAATGTTTTGTGAGCAAGCTCAATTGCTTTCCCAAGATGGATTCTGGCATACTCCAGAATGACAAGTAAAGATGTCATTGGTGAGCGTTGTGAGGAATCTCAAGTTTTGTGGTAGCAATGACTTGTGAGATTCCACGCTGCGCTCGGAATAACATAATATATTGGTATTATTGTAAGCGGTTTGGTATTATTGTCATTTTGCTCTGAATTTAGGAATGAGTGTAATGATAAAAAAATGTCCAGCACCTTGCGATGCCGGACATTATCCTCGTAGCTATCTTTTATTATCAGACAGCTATTTACCCACAATCATAAAGGAGGAAACTCTGTTTTCACTAAAGCTTAATACAATATTATAAACACCATTAGCTAAATTTGTTGCATCAAAGCTAACTCTGTTTAAACCAGCTGAATAGCTGTCCCTTGCAATATTTGCAACTAATTCACCAGTACTATTATAAATTTGAATTACAGCTTCACCATCTTCAGTTAAGTTAAATTCAAATGTTGTTGTACTTGTTACTGGATTAGGAATACTCTTGATTGATAAACCAGTATTTTCATCGCTTGTAGTTGCTTTTGCAAAGTATATTGCATTTGTTTGATAAATAAATCCTTCATTTAAGTTATTAGTGATTTCCTTGATATAAGTTAAGGAAATATCTCTATATGATTTTGTATTTAAATTATATAGTTTAATGTTTAAATATTCATTGTCTTTAGCGCCATCAATATTTGAAGTTAAAGAATTATCTCCCCAAATTGTAATAGCAGCTATACCATTATGTACTACTCCAGAGCCAATTAATTCATTGTTTTCATTGAACACACCAATTTCATTGCCATCATTGTTTTCAATGGTTAATAATAAAGTAGCATTATTACCAGTGTTAATTAATGAAGGAATAAGATGTTGTGGATTAGGAGTAATGAAATTGTGTAAATCGGCTTTTTGAGCTGAATTAGCCGGATAAATAAGTTCAGCTTCTTCATTCATATAAATATAATATCCACTACCTGGTTGCATATTCATCAAAGTATTAATACCATAAATAGGAATATACAAACCACCAACATTATTCTTTACTAAAAGAAGATTGTCTTCGATGCTTGCAAGAGCGGAAACAGGCGACATTTCATTATCACGGAAGTATGCAGAAAGATTCCAACCATAATTTAAGTTAATTGGAGTAATTTCCGGAACTATTTTAGCACCGGTAATGCTTAACATATCATTATTAAACATATTGACCAAATAACCGCTTGTTGTAACCCAATTGCCAATTGTATTAACTTCAAATGCAGGAATGTACATATCACCATCTGCATTTTTCATTATATTCAGACTGTTTACAATAGATGCAAACATCACTTCCACATTAGGATTCTCTGGTGCAATATAGCTCGAAGCCATATTCCAACCTGAGTTCAAACTAATATTCACATTGTCTGGTACGAAAGCATTAAGAGATGCAAGCATTGAGAATCCATTTGTAGTATAATAATCATTTCCAAGTTGATAGGTAGCAATGGCATTCCATTCCTGTGCTAATAATGCGTCCCATATTTTGAAAGTAAATATTTCCTGTGCGGCAAAACCATCTTTGATTGGAGTATCTGGATTATCACCCCAGGCATTAATAGTTAAGCTTTCTCCATTCCATACACCAAAACCACCGCAATACCAATCACCGGGTTCTCTTTGATAGAACAAACCGATTGCATCGCCATTTTCTATTGGTCTGTCGCCAATCATCGGATTAATATCATTTGGGACAACAATTGTAGCAAAGATTCCTGTTTCTTCATAAATCCAGGGAACTTCAATTTGAGTGGTAAATGAGAAGGTTGAAGACCAACTACTTAATATTCCATCGCTAAATACACGGACTCTCCAGTAATTTGTACTGTTATAATCAAAATTGTAAGTAAAATCAGAAGTAGGTACTATTTCATCAGTTAGTAATTCTTCAAAATATTCATCGTAAGCAATTTGAATCTTGTAGCTTAAATCAGGTGCTACGTCATCCCAGTCAAATAGAGTTATAATTGGTACTCCGGTTGCACCGTCTGCTGGGGTTATTAGAGTTGGTGCTGGTGTTGTAGTCGCAAATCGCCAGGGATTAGACCAATCACTTATGTTTTCACCATCATTAGAGTTTACTCTCCAATAGTATAAAGTGATTTCTTCTAACGGGCTTCCTGCCGGGACCTGATATGTGGTTCCATCAAAAACTTCCTGCTCAAAAACTAATGAAGAGAATCCTGGGTCAGTGGATAATTGTAATGTATAAGAAATTGCGTCATTAGCTTCGTTCCAATCGAATAAAGGAGTTATTGAAACGTTATAAGCGTTGTTTGCAGGACTAATTAATCTGGGAGGTTGTAATCCACCTGGAGTAAATCCAAATGCCATATTTGGTCTTTCAGTCCAAATATTAGACCATTCTGGGTCAGTACATACTATGTCATTTTGCCAACCTGAGTATTGACGTGTTGAATTAAATGTTGTGGTAGTCATATAAGTCCCTTCGTTTTGAGAACTCATATCATAATTATTAAAGCAAATATCAACTATAATATTAGATACGCCATCCCAAACAAAAACATTATCAAATGGATGGACATTCCAGCCAAGTGTTGCAGAATAGTCAACTGGTCCGAAAACTAAGTTAAATCCAGTAAGGTCCCAATCCTGTTCCCAATCAAATTCAGTGAGTGTTGAATGCTTTAAGCTAATTGTATAATTCTGCAATGGATTTCCAGACCTAATAAGAGCAACATTAAAAGCGATAGAAGTTAAATTGCCGGCTGTAATTCCACTATTAGTAAGTTCTTCTGCATGAATTAAGTATTGTTGTTTAACTCCGGGTGATTCACCTGCATAAGCAGCAGGATAATTCCATTCTCCGTTGTATGTAGTTCCAGTTCCAATTACGATATTTGAGCCGGTAGTAAACGTATATGTTTCAGACCATTCGTTATCACTGCAAGGACTTAGCATCATAACACGCCAGTAGAATTGAGTATTAAGGTCAAGCCCAACTGCAGAATAACTTGGCTGTGGAATATTTATTTCATTAATAATTATTTCTTCAAAAGCTTCGTCAGTTGCTACCTGCAAATGATAACCTGAAGCAGCAATA
>CAZCHH010000051.1:0-24991 GCA_964498585.1 uncultured Hyphomicrobiales bacterium | reverse complement strand
AAATTTGCTTTTTAATACAGTTCATTCCGAAACAACCTGAGGAATCTCAAACTCTATGGTTAGCAATGACTTGTGAGATTTCTCGCTGCGCTTCGAAATGACAGATTATATTGATTTTATTGTTAGCGGTTTGGATAAAATGTTGCTAAAAAAACAAAGTTTTTGGGAGTAATTGTATAATGAGCGAAATGTCAAATTATAAATGAAAGCTTTACTCTAAATATGTATATCCATAAAGGCCTGAGCGGTAATTAGAAAGGAATTCTTTACCTTCCTGAGTTGATATTTTGCCTTCTTTCACTGATGCAGTAACCCAGGTTTCCATAATCCTTACAAGACGTTTTGCGCTGTACTGGACATAATCTAAAACTTCAGCAACTGTTTCGCCATCAATAATTTGCTGAATTTCATAACTATCATCTTTTACAGTAATATGGACTGCATTGGTATCTCCAAAAAGATTATGCAAATCACCCAATATTTCCTGATAAGCTCCAACTAAGAACACACCGAGATAGTAAGGATAATTAGGTTTTAACTCATGAATAGGCAAATTATTGGAAAAGTTTTTAATACCGATAAAATGGTCAATCTTGCCATCAGAATCACAGGTAATATCTTGAATTGTAGCAACGCGGTTTGGCTTTTCGCTCAAACGGTGAATTGGCATAATCGGGAAAATCTGGTCAATTGCCCAGGAATCTGGTAATGATTGGAATAAGGAAAAATTGCAGAAGTACTTATCAGCAAGCATTTTAGAAAGGTTTCTCAATTCTTCAGGTGGATGTTTCATCTCAGCAGACAAACTATAAACTTCATTTGCAATACTCCAAAAGAGACGTTCCACTTGAGCTCTTGTTTTTAAATCAAGCATACCAAGAGAAAACAAATCCAAGGCATCTTCACGCAATTGCTGTGCATCATGCCAGCTTTCAAGCATTGTTGATTGTGATAAATTGTTGAAAATATTGTATAGTTCTAATACAATTTCATGGTCATCTTCATTAACAAGCTCATTATCATTCCAGGAAGGAAGAGTTGTAGTTTCAAGAACATCAAAGACAAGAACAGAATGATGAGCAGTAAGCGAGCGTCCAGATTCAGAAACAATGTTCGGATGAGGTAAATCGTTTTTATCGCAAGCATCTTGAATCATATAAATAGCATCATTAACATACTCCTGAATAGAATAATTAATACTGCTTGGACTTGAGGTCCGAGAGCCATCATAATCAACTCCGAGACCACCTCCTATATCTACAAATTGTATATTACAGCCGAGTTTTTTTAACTGAACATAGAATTGTGAGCATTCCCGAAGCCCATTTTTTATTTTTCTGATTTTTGTGATTTGACTACCAAGATGGAAATGAATTAGTTTAACACAATCAAGGACTTTGTTGTCGGAAGCAATTTGAATTGCTTCAAGCAATTCGCTTGCATTAAGCCCAAATTTGCTTTGGTCTCCTCCGGAATCTTCCCATTTCCCTGCACCAGAGCTTGCAAGTTTTATTCGTATGCCGATATTTGGTTTAACTCTTAATTTTTTAGAAAGTTCAATAATAAGTTTTAGTTCATTGAGCTTTTCAACAACAATAAAAATCTGCTTGCCCATTTTGTGAGCAAGCAGAGCTAATTGAATAAAATCTTCATCTTTATAACCGTTGCAAATAATAAGTGCTTCAGGATTGTTTGTAATGGCAAGCACAGCATGAAGTTCTGGTTTTGAGCCAGCTTCAAGTCCGATATTGAATTTAATTCCATATCGCATAATTTCTTCGACAACCGGTCTAACCTGATTTACCTTAATAGGATAAATAGTATAATATTTCCCTTTGAAGCCATATTCATTAGATGCTGTTTCAAAGCATTTTGAAATAGTTTCAATTCTATCGTCAAGAATATCTGGAAAACGAAGCAGTACCGGCAAAGATACATCTTTCAACTGAAGTTCATCAACTAATTCTTTTAAATCAATTGATACGCCATTTTTTCTTGGGGTAACAATGACATTACCTTCTTGATTAATGTCAAAATAGCCATTTCCCCAGCCATTAATAGCGTAAAGTTCACTTGAATCTTCAATTTTCCATTTTCTCATCTACAGCCCTCTTTTTAAAAAAAATTTATTAAACACTTTCAATAATACTTTGGTAAAAACTTGCAGTATCATCATCTTTTAAAAGCAAGTCATCTGGTTCTTCATCTTTTTCTGGGATATAATTAGTATCCTGAGAATCGCTAATTACAGTCATATCCTGATAAACACGTAATCCAGTACCGGCAGGAATCAGCTGCCCGATGATAATATTCTCTTTCAATCCACCTAAAGTATCGACTTTAGCAGCAATGGAAGCTTCAGAAAGTACGCGAGTTGTCTCCTGGAATGAAGCAGCAGAAAGCCAGCTTTCTGTTGTTAGCGATGCCTGAGTAATTCCAAGGAGCATTGGCTCAGCAATAGCAGGTTCTGCTGGTCTGAATGTAGCTTGGTTTTTGCCACGTTTGTTCAAATCATAATTTACTTCTCTTAAGCGCCTCTTGGTTACTAACTGACCTTCTTTAAATTTGGAATCACCTATATCTTCAATTACAACCTGATTCTTCAATTTATCATTTTCATCAAATAATCTGATTCTATCAACATGGTCATTTTCTAGGAAAGATGAATCGCCAGAATCAACAATTTTTGATTTTTGAAGCATTTGGCGAACGATAACCTCAATATGTTTATCGTTGATTTTCACACCCTGCATACGATATACTTCTTGAATTTCGTTAACTAAATATTCCTGAACAGCATTAGCACCTTTAATACGTAAAATATCGTGTGGATTAATTGAACCTTCAGTCAATCTATCACCTGCACGGACAAAATCACCTTCCTGAACGAGAATATATTTTCCAACTGAAACAAGGTATTCCATTCTGGTTTTTTCATCAAGAGAAGTAACAACAACGACTTTTTGACCGCGTTTTGGCTTATCGAATAAGATAATACCATCAATATCAGAAATAACCGCTGGAGATTGAGGTGAACGAGCTTCAAAAAGCTCAGTAACACGTGGGAGACCTCCTGTAATATCACGCATTCTACCAAGGTCACGTGGAATTTTCACTAACGGTGAGCCGATTCCGACTTCGTCATTGTCTTCTACTCTAATCTGTGCTTTTGTAGGAATACTATATGATTTTAATACTTTCCCTTCGTTGCTAACAATTTCAATAGTAGGTGATTTAGTCTTATCTTTACTATCAACAACAACTTTTGACATGTGCCCGGTTTGCTCATCGTGAACTTCGCGATAAGTAATGTTAGGAATTAAATCTTTATATCGCACTCTACCAGCTTCTTCAGTTATAATTGAAGCATTGTATGGGTCCCATTCATAAATCATTTGACCTTTTGTAACTAAATCATTTTCTTTCACTTTAAGAACAGCGCCATAAGTTGCATCATATTTAGTTAACACTCGGTTGCTGTCAGGGTCAACCAAATTAATAGACCCGCTACGACTTACTACAATAGTAGTTTCCTCTTCTTCACCTTCATAAGTAATGTATCGCATATTTTCAAAAGTAATACGGCCATCAAATTTAGCAATAACTGAAGACTGGGAAGCAATAAGAAGAGCAGTACCGCCAGTATGGAATGTACGAAGAGTTAGCTGAGTGCCAGGTTCACCAATTGATTGCGAGGCAATTGTGCCAACAGCTTCACCGACATCAACAATTTTTCCTGTTGCAAGGTTTCTTCCATAGCATTGAGCACAGACTCCACGACGGGATTCGCAAGTAAGAACTGAACGAATAAGCACAGATTCAAGAGGGGATTGCTCAATATCCCTTGCAATATCTTCGTCTATAACATCGCCAGCTTTTGCTATTAACCTATCAGTAAGTGGGTCAATAACATCCACAAGAACAACTCTACCGAGAATTCTCTCATAAAGTGATTCTTTAACTTCCTCGCCTTCTTTTAGTGCAGTCATTTCAACTCCGCGAATAGTTCCGCAGTCATGCTCAGAAATAATCATATCCTGAGCAACGTCGTGAAGACGTCTTGTTAAGTAACCTGCATCGGCTGTCTTTAGAGCTGTATCAGCAAGACCTTTTCTGGCACCGTGAGTAGAGATAAAATATTCAAGGACTGAAAGACCTTCTTTAAAATTAGAAATAATCGGATTTTCAATTAACTCGCCAGTAGAGCCACTTAAAGATTTTTTTGGTTTACCCATCAAGCCACGCATTCCAGCAAGCTGACGAATCTGCTCTTTAGAACCACGTGCCTGAGAGTCAAGCATCATCCAAAATGTATTAAATCCCTGATTGTCTTTTGATAATTCAGTATATAATTTGTCTGCAACCTTGTTCGTTGCATTTGACCAGGTGTCGATAATTTTATTATATCTTTCGCCATCACTTATAACACCATTGTTATAAGCCATATCTATATCATCGACTTTTGCCTGAGCAACATCAATGATGTTTACTTTATCTGTAGGAACAATAACGTCATGGATATTCACAGAAAGTCCACCTTGAGTAGCATAAGAAAATCCAATATTTTTCAAATTATCTAGAAACTCTACTGTTTTTGCTAAACCTGCTTTTCTGAAGCAAATACCAATGATTTGTCTTAATCTTTTCTTTGTAAGTAATTCATTAAGATAACCAATTTCGTCAGGTACAATTTGATTGAAGAAAACTCTACCAGTAGTTGTTTCAATCAATTCATCTTTAAATCTGACTTTAATTTTTGAATGAAGTTCAATTACTTTATGATTATAAGCAACAATCACTTCTTCAGGTGAAGAAAAGATTTTACCTTCTCCTTTAGCACCCCATTTCATTTTAGTAAGATAATACACACCAAGAACCATATCTTGTGAAGGCACAGCAATTGGGTCTCCATTCTGAGTATGCATAATGTTATGAGGAGCAAGCATAAGCAAAATAGCTTCGAGCTGTGCTTCATAGCTAACAGGGACATGGACAGCCATCTGGTCGCCGTCGAAGTCTGCGTTGAATGCAGTACAAACAAGTGGATGCAGCTGAATAGCTTTACCTTCGATTAATCTGGGCTGGAATGCTTGGATACCTAGCCTGTGGAGAGTGGGAGCGCGGTTAAGCATTACTGGATGCCCGTCAATAATTTTTTCAAGTATATCCCAAACCTCATTGGTTTTGCGTTCTACCATCTTTTTAGCACTCTTTGTGGTTTTAACGTGTCCTCTTTCAATTAATTTACGTATGATAAACGGTTTGAAGAGCTCAACAGCCATATCTTTTGGAAGCCCGCACTCATGAAGATTAAGCTCAGGACCTACAACAATAACAGACCTACCTGAATAATCGACACGTTTCCCGAGCAGGTTTTGACGGAAACGCCCAGTTTTTCCTTTCAAAGTATCAGAAAGAGATTTTAAAGCACGCTGAGAATCACTTCTTAAAGCGCGACGACTATTATCAAATAAAGCATCAACACCTTCCTGAAGCATTCTTTTTTCGTTACGAAGAATAACTTCTGGGGCTTTTATATCAATAAGTTTCTTTAAACGATTATTTCTTATTATAACTCTACGATAGAGGTCATTTAAATCTGAAGTAGCAAAACGTCCACCTTCAAGTGGAACAAGGGGCCTTAAGTCCGGTGGTATAACTGGAATTACATCAAGCACCATCCATTGAGGTAGGTTTTGGTAGCCACTTTTTTCGTTTTGTTTGAAGGCATCGGTAATTCTAAGTCTTTTAAGCAATTCAAGTTTTTTTACCTGAGATGTTTCTACTTTTAATTGACTTTTTAATTCAGTATATAACTCTTCAACATCTATTCTTTTAAGCAATTCCTTGATAGCTTCGCCACCAATTAAGGCAATAAATTTATTTGGATCTTCATCATCTATTCTGCGTTCTTCTTCAGGTATAGTACTAAGCACTTTCAAATATTCTTCTTCAGAAAGGAGGTCTTTTGTGCGTAAGCCAGTGCTGCCGGGTTGAACAACAATATATGATTCGTAGTAAACAATACGTTCTATATCCTTTGTAGGCATACCAAGAATAGCACCAATTTTTCCGGGTAAAGTACGCAGGAACCAAATATGAACAACAGGAACAGCAAGCATAATGTGTCCCATTCTTTCGCGTCTTACTGACTTTTGAGTAACTTCAACCCCACATCTATCACAGACAATACCTTTATATCTTATACGTTTATATTTACCGCAAGCACATTCCCAATCTCTAATAGGACCGAAAATTTTCTCACAGAACAATCCATCTTTTTCTGGCCTGAAAGAACGATAATTTATTGTTTCCGGCTTTGTAACTTCTCCGTGAGAACGATTTAAAATTTCATCTGGTGAAGCAATTTTTATAGTTATTCTTGAATATCCCTTATGAGATTCTTGTTTTTTTTGCATTTAATTGCTCCTTAAACATTTAGTAATATTTTCATAATTTTTAAGTAATAAGCAACCTGTATCTAAAAAATAATTTTATATTTCAAATATATCATAAGCTTATTGCTTGAGTACAAAATAATATATATTTATTTGTATGTTATTCCGAACAAAGTGAGGTATCTCACATATCTTGGTTATCAGATTCCTCGCTGCGCTCGGAATGACAAGATTATTATTATAATTATTCTTGTGTGCAAGCACAACACGCTTAAGAGTATAGTTTATTAAATAAACTTAGATACAAACTAAACTATTCTTTCTTTAAATCTAAGCAAAGACCCTGTAATTCTCTTTCAAGAACATTGAACGACTCAGGAATGCTTGGCACTGGCATATTATCACCTTTAACAATTGCTTCATACATTTTAGCTCTACCTTGCACATCATCTGATTTAAGAGTAATCATTTCTTGCAAAGTAAAAGCAGCACCATAAGCTTCCAACGCCCAAACTTCCATTTCTCCAAGACGCTGTCCACCAAATTGTGCTTTTCCGCCAAGAGGTTGCTGGGTAATTAATGAGTATGGACCAATAGAACGGGCATGAATTTTATCTTCAACCAAATGAGATAGTTTAAGCATATAAATTACACCAACAGTAACTAAATTGTCGAAAGGAACTCCGGTATGTCCATCATAAAGAATAGTTTTACCATTTTCTGGAAGTTTTGCCATTTCTAAATATGAAGAAACGTCTTCCCATTGAGCGCCATCGAAAATTGCTGTAGCAAAATGTTTACCTAATAAAGAACCAGCCCATCCGAGAGCAGTTTCATAAAGCTGCCCGAGGTTCATTCTTGAAGGTACACCAAGTGGGTTTAATACTATATCAACTGAAGTTCCATCGGGTAAGAATGGCATATCTTCAACTGGAACAATTTTCGAAACAATACCTTTATTTCCATGTCGTCCAGCCATTTTATCACCTACTTGCAATTTTCTTTTCTTAGCAATATAAACTTTAGCCATTTGAAGAATACCAGGTTGAAGCTCATCTCCGGAGATAATCTTGTTTCTTTCTGCCTGAAAATCTGCAATAATTTCATCTCTTTTCTGCTTATAATTCTTTGTCATTTTAACAAATAATTCATTTTTTTCTGCATTTGAAAGAACTTTTGAATCTGCAAGAATAAATTCTGGTTTTAGCTGTTTTTCGTCGAATTTCTTTTTTACTTGTTCTGCTGTAACTTTTGAACCGCTTCTAAAGATTACAGTCCCATTATGCAAGCTTAATCCGAGTATTTTTTGACTATCAAGAAGCTTTGCTAACCGAGCAACATAATCACTATCTAAATTGGAAATTGCTTCATTTTCTAATCTGGTCAACTGATTTTGTCTTTTTTTCTCATCTTGTTTTGCATCTTTTTCAGAAGGAATAGCTTTACGTGAAAATATTTTTGTATTGATTACAACGCCTTTAAGTCCGGGAGTGGCTTTAAGAGAAACATCTTTTACATCACCGGCTTTATCACCAAAGATTGCACGTAAGAGTTTTTCTTCTGGTGTTGGGTCTGTTTCGCCCTTGGGAGTAATTTTTCCAATAAGTATATCACCTTCGCTAACCTTTGCACCAACGCGAATAACTCCGTTTTCATCAAGTTCTTTAGTGGCTTCATCGCTAACATTTGGTATCTCGCGTGTAAATTCTTCTTCCCCTCTCTTAGTATCTCTTACCTGCAAAGTAAATTCTTCAACGTGAATAGAAGTAAAGTAATCATAAGCAACAAGTCGTTCTGATATAATAATAGCATCTTCAAAATTATATCCTCTCCAGGGCATAAATGCAACAAGTACGTTTTGGCCGAGAGCAAGTTCGCCTTTGTCTGTTGAAGAACCATCTGCTATAGGCATACCTTTTACTACCCTATCACCAGCTCTAACTATTGGTTTTTGATTGATACAAGTATCCTGATTAGTTCTAAAGAATTTTAGTAAAGGATAATTAATTACTTTTTTACTATCAAAATTCAACATTTCATGTTCTTCATCTTCTGTTTTATCATATCTAATTCTGATATATTCTGAGCAAACATATTCAACAACTCCATCACCTTCAGCAAGTAACAATGTTCTGGAATCTTTCGCAATTTTAGCTTCCATTCCAGTTCCAACAATTGGAGCTTTCGGTCGAAGTAAAGGAACAGCTTGTCGTTGCATATTTGAACCCATCAAAGCACGATTAGCATCGTCGTGTTCAAGGAAAGGAATTAAAGAAGTAGCTGCACTGGTTATATGGTCTGTTGAAATATCCATAAAGTGAATTTCATTAGGAGGAAGAACTGGAAAGTCGCCCATACTTCTTGCTTTAACTTTTTCACCTAGAATTTTTCCTTTATCATCTATTTCGGTAGAAGCTGGAATCATATTATATAAATCTTCTTTTTCGGCAGTTAAGTAAACAATTTCATCAGTAACAAAACCGTCAACTACTCTTCTGTATGGAGTTTCAATGAAACCAAGGTCATTAATGCGAGCATGAATAGCAAGTGAGGATATCAATCCAATGTTAGGACCTTCAGGTGTTTCAATAGGGCATAAGCGTCCATAGTGAGTATAGTGAACGTCTCTGACCTCAAAACCGGCTCTTTCCCGGGTTAAACCACCGGGACCTAAAGCAGATGTTCTTCTTTTATGAGTTAACTCTGCCAAAGGATTCGTCTGGTCCATAAATTGAGAAAGCTGATTTGTACCAAAAAACTGATTTACAACAGAAGTAATTGTTCTTGCATTAACCAAATCGCTCGGGCGGTATTTTTCATTTTCATGAATACCAAGTTTTTCTCTTATAGTTCGAGCCATACGAGCCAAACCGACATTAAACTGAGCAGTTAATTGCTCTCCAACTGTGCGGACACGACGATTTCCTAAATGGTCAATATCGTCTCCAGATTGCTTTTGCTCGTGTAATTTTATTAAATGTTTAAGAATAGCAACGAAGTCTTCAATAGTAAGAGTCGTAGTATCTGAATCGATATTCAGCTTTAATTTTTGATTAATCCTAAATCTTCCAACAATACCTAAATCATATCTTTTGGGATTGAAGAATAATTTATCAATTAATGCTTTAGCAGTTTCAAGGTCTGGTGCATCGGTTGAACGCAATTGCTTGTAAATAGCTTCTAAAGCATCTTCTTGATTTCGAGTCAAATCTTTGGTTAAAGTTTTCGCTATCAGAGGTTCATCAGAAGCATCTTTATAGTTAAAAACTTTAAGTGGAGAAATTTCAGTGTTTTGAAGTAAACTGAGTAATTCTTCGGTCATTATCATATCGCGTGTAGCAATAATCTCTCCTGTTTGGAGGTCAACTATGTCTGATGCGATTCTTCTACCTAAAAGTTCTTCGTTTAATTGGTCTTTTTCGACATCTTCTGAAAGTTCAAATAAGTTCATTATTTGCTCATCAGAAGAAAAGCCCAAAGCTCTTAAAAGAGTAGTAACAGGAAATTTTTTCTTCCTGTCAATATAAGCATAAATTACATCATGAATATCAGTAATAAATTCAACCCAGGAGCCGCGAAAAGGTATAATTCGTGCAGTATAAATTCTAGTTCCGTTTGGATGTAAAGTATCATCAAAGAAAACACCCGGAGAGCGGTGCAATTGAGTAACAATCACACGTTCAGCTCCATTAATAATAAATGTTCCACGTGGAGTCATAGCCGGAATGTTGCCAAGATAAACAATTTGTTCATCAGAATCCTGATAATCTTCAGAATCCTTATCCGCTTTGCTTGAAAGAAGCAGACGAGCTTTAAGCGGTTTCGAATAGGTTAATTCGCGTTCTCTGCACTCAGTTTCAGTGTATTTGGGTTTTTCGAGTGAATAATCCAAGAACTCAAGTTGATAGATTGAAGAAGCATCTTCAATAGGGAAATTATTTCTGAATGCAAGTTGCAATCCTTTATTAACGCGATTTTGTGTAGGAATCTCTTCTTGCAAAAAATCTTCATAAGCGTTCAATTGGATATTGAGCAGGTCTGGATATTTGTTTTTAACTTTTGTCTTAGAAAATGTGATTCGCTTCCTTAATCTAACTAATTCATCATTTGATTCTAAAATTTTCTCATCATTGATATTATTGTTTTCCACTTGACCTCCTTATTTTATATCAATAATATATTTCGACTTTTATAATAAAAATAGGATTTTTTGCATAGCTATCCCTTGTGTTATAACTTTAACAAAAAATCCTAGTTATATTGTATATTGAAATTACCAAATAATTACTACTCCTTTTCCTGGAGTTTTTTGGTAAAAAAGTATGATTTATTTTTGTTTGTATTTTTCTCTCATTCATTTTATTCAGCTAAACCTATTTAGTATTTATCCTTGAAATCATAAAAAATTTAAATAAAAAAACAAACAGGAGCTAAACTAGCAAAAAGAATAAGAGTAAATTAAATAAAATTACTTTAAAGTAACTTTGGCACCTTGCTCTTCAATTTTCTTTTTAATATCTTCAGCTTCTTGCTTAGAGCATTGTTCTTTAACAACTTTTGGAGCGCCTTCAACTAAATCTTTTGCTTCTTTGAGCCCTAAGCCAGTAAGTTCACGGATAACTTTAATAACATTAAGTTTTTTATCGCCGACTTCGGTTAGTTCTACGTCGAATTCAGTTTTTTCTTCTTCTTTTGCTTCTGCTGCTGCAGGTGCTGCTGCGCCAGCCATCATCATTGGGGCTGCTGCGGTAACACCGAATTTTTCTTCTAATGCCTTCTTTAATTCTGATGCTTCGAGAAGGGTTAAATTAGATATTTTCTCAACTAATTCTTCAACTATAGCTGACATTATATTTCTCCTTGATAAAAAAATTTGATAATTAAGCTGCTTTTTGCTTAGCAGCTTCTTCGATAACTGAAGCCAAATCGCGCATTACTGCATTAATTGAACCGACTATACCAGTGATTGGAGAATTCAAGCTGCCAAGAATGGAAGCAATATTCTCTGCTTTTGTTGGTAAAGAAGCAAGCTGTTTTAGCATTGAACTATCGAAATATTCATTTTCAACAACTGCTGCTTTGAAAATCGGTTTTGCGAACTTGTCGAACTGTTCTTTAATTACCTTTGCTGGTGCAAGAACATCATTACTGCCAAAAAGTATTGCAGTTTGTCCTTTAAGAATATCGCCCGGTACTTTGTCTGATTTGCCAAGACTTTCTAATGCTAACGCAATTAAGGTATTCTTTGCTACTTTAAATTCTACTTCAGAAGTTTTTAGTAATCTCCTTAATTTTGTTATTTCCTCAACAGTCATTTTTTGGAAATCAACAAAATAGAAAGCGTTCGCATTCTTAAATTTTTCAATAAGTTCAGCAACAATTTCTTTCTTTTTGTCTTTTGTAATCATTTTACCTTACAATTTATAATTATTCTTTTTTATGATATAATATCAAATTGATATAGAAGCAATATCATAAAGAAGAGTGCGTAATCAAATTAACTATTCTTTTGTTTGGAAAGAAAGCTCATTTACAGGAACACCGGGACCCATCGTAGAGCTGAAGTTAATGCTCTTTACGTATTTACCCTTTGCTGTCTGTGGCTTTGCTTTCAAAATGCTATTGTAAAAAGTATTGATGTTTTCTACTAATTTTTCTGCCGTGAAAGAGCATTTTCCAACCGATGCGTGAATATTACCGGTTTTATCTACTCTATATTCAATTTTACCAGCTTTTACTTCATTGACAGCTTTTGCTACGTCAAAAGTAACGGTGCCACTTTTTGGATTAGGCATTAAGCCACGAGGCCCTAAAATTTTACCTAGTTTACCTACTTCACCCATAACATCCGGAGTAGAGATAATAACATCAATATCAGTCCAGCCAGATTTAATTTTTTCAAGGTATTCTTCGAATCCAGCGTAATCAGCACCGGCTTCGAGAGCTTCTTTTTCTTTTGCTTCTTTAGCAAGAACAAGCACCCTGACTTTTTTCCCGATTCCGTGTGGTAAACTAACAGTTCCACGGACAAGCTGGTCGGCTTTCCTCGGGTCCACACCAAGTTTCATAGCAACATCGAAAGATTCATCAAATTTGGCTTTTGCATTTTTCTTTACAATATTTACTGCATCCTGGTAAGCATAGACCTGTTTTTGATTATAAGTTTTTACTAATGAATTATATCTTTTACCACGCTTTTTCATAGCATTATATATTTTATATTAATGGAATTATTCAACTAAAACGTCCATATTTTATATTAATGGACTTATTCAACTAAAACAGCACATATTTATTTAATGGTGAATTATTCAACTAACACACCCATACTACGTGCAGTTCCTTTAACCATTGAAACAGCACTTTCCAAAGTATCGCAATTCAAATCTTGCATTTTTGTTTGGGCTATTTCTTCACATTGCTTTACAGTAACTTTACCTACTTTGGTTTTGTGTGGTTCTGCAGAACCTTTTGGTATTCCAGCTGCTTTAGCAACCAAAACAGCTGCTGGTGGAGATTTTACCTCGAAAGTAAATGTCTTATCGCTATAAAAAGTAACAAGAATAGGTACTATTGTTCCTTTTTGTTTAGCTGTCTTTGCATTAAATTGCTTAACAAACTCCATTCCGTTTAAACTACGCTGTCCAAAAGCTGGACCTACTGGTGGAGACATAGTTGCTTCTCCAGCGTTCAATTGCAGTTTAAATTGCCCTAATACTTTTTTTGCCATTGCTTAAATCTATGTATTTATTAAATAATATTAGTGATTTTCTACTTCTACTTGACTAAAATCTAACTCAACTGGGGTCTTTCTTCCCAAAATTCCAACTTCAACTTTAAGTTTCTGCTTTTCATTATTAATTTCTTTAACAGTACCGCTGAAAGTATTGAAAGGCCCGTCAATAATTTTAACAGGGTCCCCTACAGAAAAGCTGGTCTCAATTGTTTCGATGCTTTTTCTTTCTTCAACACGTCCAATAATTTTTTCAATTTCGTGTGGCTGAAGAGGCACTGGTTCAGTTTTTGTTCCTACAAAACTTACGACAGAAGGTATATTAACAATAATATCCTTAATTTTTTTATCTAAAATTAATTTTACAATAATATAGCCGGGCAAAAAGTTTTTTACTCTTGTTCTTCTTTTTCCCTGCCTCACTTCAAAGACGGTTTCCTGAGGTATAATAATCTCCTGAATTTTTTCCTGAAGTTTTAACCTTCTAATTTCTGCTTCAATAGAAAGTTTAACTTTCTGCTCGTGACCGGTAAAAGTTCTGAGAGCATACCATTTTAGCTCTATTGGCTCTTGCAATATGTTATCATCAGCAAACATTAAAAGATGACACCAATCGCTAGGTTCATAATCCAGTCAATCAAATAAATGAAAACTGTAAAGATTAAAGTAGTAATAACTACAATAGTAGTTGATTCTTTAAGTTGAGTCCTTGTAGGCCAGGAAACTTTTTTCATTTCTTTTGAAACGTCGCCTACGAATTCTTTAATTTTAGCAATCATTTTTTCTATCAGTAAAATAATAAAAAAATGCACGGGTGGTAGGAGTCGAACCCACAGCCTACGGTTTTGGAGACCGCCACTCTGCCAATTGAGCTACACCCGTGTATATAGCGCAGAGCTGATGACCGGGATTGAACCGGTGACCTCTTCCTTACCAAGGAAGTGCTCTACCATCTGAGCTACATCAGCTGCTTGAGCGGGAAACGAGACTCGAACCCGCGACCCTCAGCTTGGGAAGCTGATGCTCTACCGACTGAGCTATTCCCGCGTTTCACTCTCTTGAGCGGGAGACGAGACTCGAACCCGCGACCCTCAGCTTGGAAGGCTGATGCTCTACCGACTGAGCTACTCCCGCATTTCCCGTTGTCTTCTGTGGGTTGGGCAGGGATCGAACCTGCCATGCGTACCCGCGGCGGATTTACAGTCCGCTGCCTCACCATTGAGGCGTCCAACCCGTCCCCAAATAGCTTACAAAATTAAGTAATTTTAATCTTATATGCAAATACTTTTTTTTATTTTTTTATTTTTTTTTAAATTATTTTTAGTCTATTTTTTGTAAATATCTGTTTCAATAACTGTAAGTATCTATTTAATATATATTTAATTATCAATTATTATAAACGTTGTTTTTAAATTCAATTGCGTAATCTACGTAATGGTCGGCATTTAGCTTAATTCTTTCAATTTCTTCCGGTTTCAAATCCCTGATTATTTTTGCCGGGACTCCAGCCATAAGAACTCCTTCAGGAACCTCAAAGCCCTCTTTGATTAACGCACCTGCAGCAATTATTGTGTTTGGATTAATTAATGAACCATCAAGAACGATTGCTCCAATGCCAACAAGAATGTTGTCTTTCAATACTGCTCCGTGAAGGGCAACAGAGTGAGCAATAGATACACCATTACCAATGATTAGTGGAAATCTTTGATTTGTTACGTGAAGCATAGAAACATCTTGAATATTTGTTCTCTCACCTATTCGTATATAATTTACATCACCACGAATCACGCAGTTATACCAAACAGATGAGTCCCGACCTATTTCTACATCTCCGATTATTCGAACGCCATCGCAAAGCAAAACTGATTTATCTATTTTTGGATTTATATTTTTATAAGCTAATATTGTTATACTCATTTTTCATTAAGACAATTAAACATTTACAAAAATACGGAAAAAGCATCAATATTTAAGTTCCTATTTTAGTAGTATTTTTTTATTCATATTGTAATCCTTTAAAATTAAATTAATTATAATATTTGAGTAAATTTTAAAAAAATATTTGCATTTTAAATTTTTATTTATTATATTTACAATGTTAAAATTATAACATTATTTATATCAAAAAACAGAGAAAAACTTTTTAAAATAAAAGAGAAATCTCATTCAAAAAATATTTGTTTGGGAGCATAGTTAAATTCACATTTTATTAATTATTAAAGGGTATTTCTATGAAAAACTTAATAGCTTTAGTCTTTTTGGCAATGCTTTTAGCATTCTCTGTTTCAAATGCTCAATTTGCTGAGCCATGCGACCCTGTTGTTGATAACAACTGCCAAGTTCCCTGGTCTAATGTAGTATCTATACCCTATAGTATTAGCCCAACTTGTAATGTAGTAGTTTACTACGTTTACAGGTATTGTAATCCATTTTGTGAGGTTCAAATTCTACAAATTGAAACCTATGGAAATGGATGTAGTGTCTTTCCAGAATATTTTCTAATTCAGGAATCATTTCAACAGATATGTAATGAAAACGAAATGAATTACCCACCAAGAATCGAACCTGACTGTTATGATTACTGGCTTTTTTCTTTACCTACATGCTGGGTAATTCTTTATTGTAACGGACCAATTACTCCTTATGGATATTTATACACTGTTTTATTACCATGTGAGGGTAGTGCTTGCTGCGCCCAACGATATAGGGTTTGCCGATTAGCAGGTGGCTTTGCAAGTATATGTCCATTGGGAACTACTCAAACCCCTGGCGACTGTCAGTGGAGTGAATTTCCAGAAATTCCATCTTGGATAAAACCTTATGTATATGCAATTGGAAATTGTCGTCCATATTGTGATGCATTAAATTTTGCACGCTCACCTATTCAGGATGAAGAATCAATTTTGAATGGAATTAAAAGTAATTTTATTTTAGGAATTGATAATGTAGCGACTATTACTATAGAAACTGATATGCTAAAAGATTTAATAATAAAACTTGAAGATATAAATGGACAAACTTTAAATACAATAAGTTTGAATGAAATAAAAGGAAGTATTCAAAGAAATATTGACCTTGCAAATTATTCATCTGGTGTTTATTTTATTAATATTTACGAGAATGGAAGAATAGTAAAGACTCATAAAGTATCTTTAACTAAATAAAATAAGTTTTTTTTATTTTATAAAATGAAGCTTAAAAATTAGTCATTCTGATGCGAATATATAAGAAGACGTTTACTTTTGAGAAAATGAACGAAATTACACCGCTATTTCTTAACAAGGTGTTGCAATCCCTTGTTAAGAATAATCAACCATCGGATTTACCCGATGGTTGAGTAGATTCTTCGCTACGCTTCAGAATAACATCTTTAAGATTGTCATTCTGGCGTATGCCAGAATGACACATTTATTGATGTCATTAATAACTTAATAACTTAATAACCAAATAACTATTTACTCAACAACGATGGAAAAGCTATGAAAAAAATTTCGATTTTATTTTTAATTTTAATTTGTTCGCTTTCAGTTGTAAATTCACAGGAGTTTGGTAACTGGAAAAAAGAAAACTGGAAACAGGTCTTTGATGTAAGAAAATATTATGATGCTGATACTCTTAAAGGTTGGGATACTTTAAAAATGCTCCTGTCAATAGATGAGTTTAAATTCTGCGATTCTTTAAATGGTGTAATTGTTTGTAGTCCAAATATGGGAGCTTTTGTATTTAAAACAACTGATGGTGGTTTTAATTGGAATTTAGTTTTAGACAATGGAATTTTTAATTCTTTTGGGTATATGCAAGGATTGTCATTTCCTTCACCTAATATTATTATTATTTCTTTAAGAGAAAATGTAATTGAAAGAACTTTAGATGGGGGAGTTACCTGGGATACTTTATATAATAACTTAAATTGCATTCTTTTTGAAATTGATTTTCTACCTAATGGTTTTGGTGTAGGCAAAGCTTATGATAAAGATGGTGATAGCACAATGATTGTAAAATCTACTGATTTTGGTGAAACCTGGTCAAAATTTGAGAACCTTCCTAATTTCACTTATAAAATACATCCAAAGATTATATCAGATTCTACAATAGTATATTTAGGTTTTATTTATTCGCCCCGTGTATTTAATTTTTGTCGTTCTGATGATTTAGGTGCTACTTGGAAGAATTACCCATTTTATATTTATAATAAAAAAGAAACTGCAAATACAGAATTCTTTTTAAATTCTGAAATTGGTTGGATTGCATTATTCCGACCTGACACAATAAGTCCCATAATTGGTGAAAATATTATTTTTAAAACAACTGACGGAGGCAAAACCTGGGAAGAAAAGTTAGACAAACGGTTTGATGACCCACATATGATAATGAATATTGGTTTTAAAGATTTATCAAATGGAATTTGCACTAGCAGATTTGGTTTATTTATTTATTCAACTGATGGCGGAGATAATTGGATTGCTGATTCTTCGTTTATAGCAAAAGATAATTATGATATCGTAAATTATTTAGCAATAACAACATCAAAAAGGTTTTTAACATGTAATTTACAGGGTAAAGTATTTATGTACGATGAAGATGGTTTTACAAGTGTGGAAGAAAAGCAAACGGAAAATTTTTCAAATGCACAGGTCTTTCCCAATCCAGCTACAAATCAAATTGAATTTAAGTTGCAATTAAATGAGCCACAAATTCTAAAATTTGAAATATTCGATATTCTTGGAAATCAAGTATTACCTAAAATAGAACTTTTTTCAGAATCAACAGAATTTTCTCAAACAATCGACATTTCAAATTTACCAACTGGAGTATATTACATTGTAACAAGTGCAAACAAGCAAAAGACAGCAGCGAAGTTTATAAAGGCGGAGTAGGAAAGGAAAATGGAATGAGAATTTCTAATAATAAAATACTGTCTTGCCATCACATTTTATAATAAAGGTCTTCCTTTATCGGGGGATTACTAATGACATCTTTTTTTTGTCGGTCATTCTGAAGCATTATGAAGAATCCAGAAAATAGTGATTAAAAGAAATTATCTGGATTCTTCGCTATCGTTACCAATGACATCTTTACATTTGTCGGTCATTCTGAACGAAGTGAAGAATCCAGAGAACAGTGTTTTAAAGGACATTTTTCTGGATTCTTCGCTGCGCTCAGAATGACAGTGTTAAGTTATGTCATCTGCATTTAAATAAAGTATTTGCTTTATTTTGGGGTTCAGAATGACAGTGTTAAGTTATGTCATCTCCATTATAATAAAGAATTTGCTTTATACAGGAGGGTCGGAATGACATTTCCAGTCATAAGAGCAGTTTGCTGATATCATTACTGGAAATTGAAATTTTATAGCTATCTATTCACTTTTTTTTAATATTTCTTCAAAATTCTCTAAGTTTATATTAAATTTTAAAATTTTACCATTTGGAGCAATTAAAATATAAAAAGGATATGTACCCGAAGACAGTAATTTTTTAGAAATTAATGGATTTAGAAATCCTTGTGTCCATTTAGCTCCTATTTTTCTAACGAAACTACGGGCAATATCTTCATCACTTTGATAGTCATGGAGTCCAATAATATTAATTTTTTCAGAGTAGAGCGAATCTAATTCCATAAGCTTTGTAAAAGCATAGCTACAGCCCTTGCACCAGTAAGCCCAAATATCGATTAAATTATATTTCCCATTAACAATAAAATCTTTTATATTTCCCTTTTCATTACTAAATAATTTAAATTCTAAATCTGTGATAGAATCACCAACTGAAAGCAATTTATATGGCTTATTACTTTCTTCTAAAATGAGGTATTTTCCGCTTGACTCGACTTCTTTTACCAAATAAACCTGATTATTGATTTTAATTAATGTTTCAGGAAGCAAAATTGCAGCACCATCGCTTGGTTCAAAAGAAATTATATTTTCTCCGTATTTCCCTTTTAAAATTCGGTCAGATTGAAAATTATCTGGATTAATAGTATCAACATCGTCATATAATCCATTACAGTTCCAATCCATCAAAGCGATTTGAACATTTTCCCCGTTGATAGTTGTATCACAGGATAAAATATTAAGACGGGTTTGGCTAAACCAATAATCTGGTTCTATTGTAATAAAGCCACTTATATTATCATTACTTGAATATTCTTCAGAAAATTCTTGCTTTTCAGCAGAATCCTTATATACTTTCTTATATATTCGATAAATTAATTTTCCCTCTTGATTTTTAGAATTGTAAAAAGGAATATAAAGAGATGACCCTTTGATTAATGTGTAAAAAGCATTATCATCAGAAAAATTCAAATTATTGTTTAAATCAACCCAAATGTAAGAAGTATCAGCTTTATAATTACCAACAAGGCAAATGCAAATCCTGTTATAAGCAGGATTTTCCCAACCAGTAAAGAATTGCTTAATTACTGCTGTATCTTTAGAGTTCTTCATATCTGGATAAATTACTGGTAGAATCTTATTTTCATTCGGATTCCCGAAAGAATACCTCCGTAGTGTATCGAATGTTATTTTATAAAGTGGACACGCATTCTCATAATTCGCGTATGGAGTTCGATGAAGGTTTTTAAAAAATAATTTTATTTCTTTAGAAGTAGTGGAGATAACCGACAATACTAAAATTACAGTAATTATAAATATATTTTTCATTTTCTGCCTCTAAATTAAGTAAAACAAGCACTAATGCTTAAAAACTTTAATCTATTAATAAATCACTTATCTCAAATCCCATTTAAGATTTAAACAGGTTAATCTTATGCTTTATTTTATTTTAAAACACAATAACATTTCATATAACATTAAACTCTTCCCAAATGCAATTTGCACATTCTTCATAGCTTATTTCCCTGTTGCAGATTTCAGAAATTGAAATGCTATGGCTTTCTATTTCCTTACGTATCATTTCTCGTATCTCTTCATTTCTGCAATTCATTAAATCTGGAAGTAAATTATGCCCTTTTCCCAATAAAATTGAGCCGTGCTGAAGCAAAACATCACCGAACACCCTCTGCGCACTTCCGACGACTTTTTTGCCTTCAAATTCAATTTCATACCTTGCAGAACTTGCAAAACAAGAAGCTGCACTTATTGATTTTTGATAAAAATCACGGAAGTTTGGTTGAGATTTAACAAATTCAAGATTGCATCCCAATCTATTTAAGCTATTGAGTAAAATCTTATGAACTTCTTGATAAACAAATTGGCTTGTTCTTTCATTTGAAAGTTTTAAAGCAACAGCATAAGTCAGTTCGTCAGAATGTAGAACAGCTCTTCCACCAGTGGGACGGCGAACGATATCTATATTATATTTTTTTATATTGACTTCATCAATATCATCAGTTTTTTGATTTTTTCCAAGAGAGATGCACCAAGGTTTCCATGCATAAATTCTGAACATAGGAAGATACTCATTATTAGAAAGAGCAAGCGTTCGTGCAGTATCGAACTGCATATTTTCTTCACCGCTCATTAAACCGCTATCGATAAATTCAATTTCAGAACCAAAAAGTTCCCTTGTTTTTTCATTGTTTATTTTAATATTCATTTCAAAATCATTCAAATAGTTTTAGATTTTTGTCACAAAATTTTTTAATTTATAAAAATAATAAATGAAAAATTAAGAAAAAATCATTAATTATGGAAATGGAAACTGGAAATGTGAATATAATAATTTTTATAATAACAATTGCTGTTAGCTTAATTGCAATTTATATAAAACCAGTTATTATTGAAAAGTATGCACTTAGCCCTTGGAAAGTAGTTTACGAAAAGAAATGGTATTTGACAATAACAAGCGGATTCTTACACGCAGATTTATTCCATCTTCTTTTCAATATGTGGACTTTTTGGTTTTTTTGTCAAGCACTTGAAATGTATGCCGGAACTTTTAACTTTCTCGTTATTTATTTTGGCAGTATGATACTAAGCGATATATCTACAATTATCAAACAAAAAGATAACTATGGCTATAAATCGCTTGGCGCCTCAGGTGCTATATCCGGTGCTTTATTTAGCTTAATTCTTTTCGAACCGTTCCAGCTTTATTACGTGATGTTTATTCCATTTGGAATACCTGCTGTAATTTTTGCAATACTTTATTTGGCATATTGCTATTACGCTGCACGTCATTCAAAAGACAACATAAATCACGAAGCTCACTTTTGTGGCGCCCTTGCCGGTATTGTTCTTACTATTCTTTTAAAACCGCAAATAATAGAATCATTTTTATACAAAATCTTTAATTAATAGAGGTTATTATGAAAAAAAACAGTTTAAATTTAATTATACTTTTATTTTTAATTAACATATTTTCAATGAATACAAATTCATCTAATTTAATAGCAAAAGAGAATTTCACTCCAGAGCAACTTAATTCATTGCATCGTATAAGCGATGTGCAGCTCTCACCAGACGGAAAATGGATTCTTTATACAATTTCTTCTCCAATCATCGCTGAAAATCGTAGTTTCCGCGATTTACACCTAATTTCTGTTGATGGAAAAGAAAAAAAACAACTGACATGTAATCCTGAAAGTGAGTATGATGCTATTTGGATGCCCGACAGCAAACATATTTTGTTCATTACAACAAGAGAAGACAAAAGCAATATTATAAAATTGAATATTGACAACAAAAAAGAAGAAATTGTCTATGTTGATGAACAAAGTATTTCTAATTTAAAAATATCGCCAGACGAAAAAAATTTGTCTTTTACAAAAGATGTAAAAACTCTAAAAACTTCTGCTGATATTTATCCGGATTTACCTAAAGCAAAAGTTAGAATGTATGACAAACTTCACGTTCGTCATTGGGACCACTGGCTTGATGAAACTAATAGTCATCTTTTAATTTATAATATTGAAAAAAAATCGCTTAAAGATTTAAACGATGGCGAAAAATTTGACGTTCCAGTAAAACCATTTGGTGGTAAAGAGCAAATTTGCTGGTCGCCAGATAGCAGAGAAATCGCATACACATCAAAAAAAGTTTATGATTACGCTGAAAGCACAAACAACGACATATTCATTTATAATTTTAAAGATGAAAGCACAAGAAAAATTACATCGCAATTGTTCGGTGCTGATTTTGCTCCACTTTATTCTCCAGATGGAAAATGGATTGCATTCCTTAGTCAAAAACGTGCAGGGTTTGAATCCGATAAAATCCGTCTTATGCTTTACGAGAGAAATACCGAAAAAATTACTGAATTAAGCAGCACATTAGACCAGTGGGTTGGGCATTTTGTTTGGGCTCCGGACTGCAAATCCATTTATCTTTCTGCTGAAGATGGTCCTGTTGTTCAAATATATCAAATGGAAGTTCCATCTGGAAAATGGAAAATAATTAGCGAAGGGCAAGTGAATTACGATGGCGATTTGAATATTAGCTCTGACGGAAAAACGATTGTTGTCGGAAGAAGAGATATGATGCATCCTTTTGATATTTACTCAATGCCAGCCAAAGGAGGCACTGCTAATCAACTGACTAATGTAAATAAAGAAACTTATGACAAACTCAAGCCAGTTGAAATACGTGAACGTTGGATTATAAGTAAAGACAGAAAACAAGTGCATTGTTGGGTGATTTATCCTCCGGATTTTGATTCTACAAAGAAATATCCAATGATTACATATTGTCAGGGTGGTCCTCAATCAACAATCAGTCAATATTTCAGTTTTCGTTGGAATTTTTATTTGATGGCTTCTCAAGGTTATGTTGTTTTAGCTCCAAACAGACGAGGAATGCCCGGTTTCGGCCAGGATTGGTGCGATGCAATTACTGGTGATTGGGGTGGGATGCCTATGCAGGATATTTTGTCTGCAACAGACGAAATGCTAAAAGAATCATATATTGATAAATCCAAAGTGGCTGCTGTTGGTGCAAGTGCAGGTGGTTATGCTACTTTCTGGCTTGCTGGCAATCATAATAAACGTTTCTCTGCTTTCATTGCTCATAGCGGTGTTTTCAATATGACCAGTAAATATGGTTCTACTGAAGAACTTTGGTTCCCAAATTGGGAATATGGCGGACCCTATTGGGAAAATGATGAGTTCTACAAAAAAAATTCTCCACACATGTTTGTTAATAAATGGGATACTCCTATTTTGATTATTACTGGCGAGAATGATTTCAGAGTGCCATATACTCAAGCTCTTGAAGCATTTACTGTTGCTCAGGTTAAAAGAATCCCTTCTAAACTCATAACATTTCCAGAAGAAAACCACTGGATTTTGAAGCCACAGAATGCAGTTCTCTGGCAAAGAGAATTTTTTAATTTCTTGAAAAAATATTGCTTGAAAGAAAAATAGGTTATTAATAACATCTTTATTTTGGATTGTCATTCTGAACCCCCAGATAAAGCAAATGCTTCATTTAAATGGAAATGACATAACTTAGCACTGTCATTCTGAGCGCAGCGAAGAATCCAGAAAAAATCCTTAAAGCCAAAATTCTCTGGATTCTTCACTTCGTTCAGAATGACATTTTTACTTTAATAAAACTTTACGAAAGTTTAAAATATGTCATCTCCATTTAAATAAAGGTCTTCCTTTATCTGAGGATTCAGAATGGCCGACAAACATAAAGATATCATTGGCTGGCGGAGTGAGGAATGATAAATTTTAGAACTCCAATAAATTTATTTAGCATTTTATTTACTCATAACAATTCTTGCTTCTTCAATTGAACCAACAAAATAATTGGAGAATTTTTGCAATATTTCACCTGCAATTCCATTTTTTAAATCAAAAAAATCCGGAACAATATTCTCTTTCCTAATGATGATTTTTTTTGAATCATTGTAATCACAATTTGCCATCAAATCCAAGGCATCTTGCGTGCTTTTGATAACAATTTTTTCTGATTCAATTTCAGCCAGTTTCACACCATTAAACTGATTAATATTTATTTTCATATATTTTCTTTATAAATTATTAAGTTATGTTATAGAATTGTCCTTTAAAGTGTAGTTAAAAAATTAATATCTTATAAATGTAGTAAATGAATTTTTCTCTTTATTTTGATTGACAAATATGTTAAATTCTTTTATTCACTATATTGTCAATTATTTAGAACAACAAAGAAAGTTGAATATTTAATTATGAAAAAAAATATTAAAAACATAATTTCAAAATTTGTAATTTCATCTTATTTAGGGATATGACCATTTTCGTAAGAAAATTTTCTTACAATTTCAATAATAGTATTCTTTATTTGTTCCCAATTGATTTCAATAAACATTTTTGGATTATTTTATCAAATATTTCCCGTTGATAATCCGGTAAAATATCAATTTTCAGTTCATTGCTCATTATACATAGCTTTCCAATAATTTCTGGTCATTTCATCAATTTCACGGTTACTATGAACAAGATTTAAAACAAATTGTTTTGATATTTTTTTTGCAAGATATTTTAATGAATTATTATCACCAAAGCACAAAATCCTTGCTGCAATAAAATCCTTATAATCTTCAAAATAAAGTTCATCGAAATTAACATCCCAAAACAGATAACGCATCTCTTCCGGCAATTTGGTTTTGCTTTGTAATACTGCCTTTTCTTCCATATTCTACTTATTATAATTACATAAGCATTTATATACTAGCAAATTTAAAAAAATTTATGAAAAGAACACAGGTTTTTTTATTATGTTTTTCGTTGTGTTTATTGTAAGATTATAGTTTTTAATACATAACTATCTCAACTTTCCTAGTAGATAAAATGAAGTAAATATAGAGTAATAGTGCTTTATAAATAAAATAATATGTTTTTATCCTTAAAAATACTTCATTAATTAATAGAACCTTTTAACACCTCCCCTGCCCCTCCTTATTAGGAGGGGAATAAG
>CAZCHH010000050.1:0-25121 GCA_964498585.1 uncultured Hyphomicrobiales bacterium | reverse complement strand
TGAATACGAAAAACTTAAGTCAATATGCGGTTCCCAGTGAGCCGGTGTGGATTGAAATTTAATTGATAATTGACAATTGTTAGTTTGGTGTTTTGTCATTCTGAGGCGTAGCAAAGAATCTCACAAGCAGTTGCTACCACTAAAATAAAGATGTCCTACATCTCGGAGATGCAGGACATCTGATTCTTAATGTAAGCATTTGGGCTTGCCCAAATGTTACAAGTGAGCAAGCTCACTTGCTTCTCAAGATGGATTCTGACATCCGTCAGAATGACACTGCTGATAGCTGACAGCCGACAGCAGAAAACCATAAACCTTATATTTACTTAATTTTATCAATTATGAAAGTTGAGTTTCTAATTTTTCTCTTCTTTCTTTTTTGAACCGACAAGGAAAGAGTGGCTTGTTGGATTTACCATTTGAACAATATACGAAAAAGCATCGACCTGGTCATCATTTCGCCCATTTGGGAAGCTGAGGAGTTCAAATTCAAAATCGCTTAGCCAAAGTGCATTTCGCTTGAAGAAAATATTTCCACATTCCATTCTTGCTGCTATTGCTAAACCACGGGAGAGCTTGTCTTTGTCTGGCTTAAGCGGTTTTATAGGCAGTCCAGCTTTAACTGCCATTTGAACAAGAGCAATTTGGTACTGGACGCTTTCTATTCCAATCAAAGAAGGACGGTATTTCTCATTGATTTTCTTTATGAAATTTAAATGCTCCGCTCCCTCCATTTTTTCCTTAATTACATCAAAAATTAGAATTTCCTTGTCGGGAGTAACAAGGAAAATGAGTGCAACAGTCCAATCGGATTTCTCGCTTATTGTTGCTGCTAAATCAACTGTTGCGTATATTTTGCATTGCTCAAAACTAAAACTCTTCAAAACTGAGTCATTATTAATAAGGAGTTTGACCTTGTTGTTTTCAAAAATAAAATATTTAAAATAGTCGGTTTTGAAGACGTTATCACCAGTTAGGACCGGATTTTGCTGATAAAGAGCGGAAAACCAGTAAGAGCCGATTGTCTTTTTTATTCCCAATAATTTTGAAAATGAATAGCGCTGTTTCCATAGTGCCTCACCCGATTCTCTGCCAAGAACATCATTTTCTTCAGCAACAGCCGGGATAATCAGTTGCAGCCAAATATCTTTTTTCATTTCAGAACTGAGAATCTCTTCAAAGTTTTCAATATTTAAAATAGTAAATTCATTACTATTGAGGATTCTTCCGCATAAATCGTCATCGTTCCAGCGGGTCATAATTATAATAATAATCGCATCTGGCTCTAATCGGGTAAAAACAGTTGACTTAAACCACTCTTCAAGGTTATCACGTATTGTCTGGCTGTTTGCTTCAGTATCATTTTTAATTGGGTCGTCTATAATCAGACAGTTCGCACCTTTTCCGGTTAAAGCACCACCAGCACCAATGCACTCCATACCGCCATCGAAATTCATAAGATAAAAAGAATTTGCGGCTGTTGCAGCTGGATTTAGCTCAATGTCAAAAAGTTCTTTTCCATATTGCAAAATCAACTCCCTGACTTTTCTACCCCAGGAACTTGCAAAATGAGCTTCGTAGCAGGTTAGTATTATCCGGTGATTTGGATTATGACCAAGATACCAAAAAGGAAAATATTTTGAAATGAATTCAGATTTTCCGTGGCGGGGCGGAAGATTTACTATTAGTTTTCGGATATTTCGTTGATTTGCAAGTATTAGCAATTGGTCTATCAACTGAAGATGTTTTGGAAATTTCCATTTACCATCGCTTATGTATGAAGCAAGAGAGCCGGTTGAAGTAGTTGCTATTTTTTCTAAATCGTTATTAGTTGTATTTTTCAAGATGCACCTTAAAATTTTACTATTTAATACGATTTATAGAAAAAATAAAAGAAATGATTTTTAAAGGATTTTAATTAATTGTTAATTATTATTCGTTTTTCAATAAATTACAACACTAACAAGTGAGCAAGCTCACGATACATTTGAGCAAGCTCACGATACATTTGGGCAAGCCCAAATGCTTCTTTTTAATATCTAATATATATAGAATAGCAACTACACAATTATAAGATGGATTCTGACATCCGTCAGAATGACAGGGTAAAATAATGTCATCTCAATTTAAATGAAGTACTTGCTTTATAAGGGGGTTCGGAATGAAACAAGATAATAAGTATTTTATAGAATTACTACACTAATCATTAATCATTAATCATTAATCACTAATTTATTCTCCTATTTCTATTAAATACATATTGCTAATAAATCCGCTGTTAATCACATTTCTACGAACAAGAAGCTTAGAAAAAGGATTAATGAAAGTAGAACCAGAATTTATATAATCCTGTTTTGTTTCAATAAATGACTCATTATAATCTAATGTATTTGTCAAAATAACAGTTCCAAAATTTTTTATATCTTTATCAACTTTAACACTTGTATTATGTTCTAATATTAGAGTTCCATCAGCATTATTTCCAAAATTTCCATCAACAACTTTAATATAAGTTGCTTCTGTAACTTTGAATACTGCAGCGTTATTAGTTATTTCTAATGAAAGCAATTTGGCTGAAATAAAAAACCATATAGAAATCAGAATTAATATTTTAGTTTTCATAATATTTCTCCAAAAAATAGCCAAAAATATATTTCTTATATTATGAATTAATTCAAACGTCTTGTATTTATAATATGCCAATTAGTTCCATCACTACATATCATTAAACCAGTGGATTGTCCTACTGGAGCCCAAGAAGCTTGACAGTTAATCAGACTGCCTCCTTGCGATTGAATAGACCATGAAAAATTACCTAAGCTACAATCAGGTAACATATATAATATTTTTCCTTTATTGCTACTGGTAGCTTGTGGTATTGTGTAAGTCCCAGCTTGTTGAACAATAACTATATAATCTTCATTTGTAATTGTATAACTTGTCGTTACATTATAAACCGGAACATGCATATAACCAGATAGAGTTGTCATATTTGTCCAGTTTAAATTACCAGTTCCATCGTTTGCCAGAACTGCTATAGGAGCAACGGCTTGAGAGTCTGGTAATGTATAAACTAACTGGCTTGCACTTGCTAGCTGTGTCCTTGCTCGAAATGCAGTATATTTTGATGTATCATTAGGAACAGCAAAACGAAGTTCTGAAGCAGTTGCACCATTCGGCTCTAAAAGAACATTTCCTTTAATAGTGAGTGGTTGTGAAGGAGTTGCTTCATTAATCCCGATATTTCCGGCCGCAGCAATTCTAATTCTTTCAGCACTGCTAGTGCGAATAGACAAATCTTGGGCATCTGTTGTTCCAATAAAATTTGTTGCAGGATTTGTGCCGCTGTTTCCTGTTAGTTCCCATGCAGGATTAGCTCCAGCAATAGTAACCCAGCTTAAACTACCACTTCCGTCATTTTTTAAATATGAATTAACAGCACCTTGAGTTGCAGGTAGGTTGTAGGAAATATCAACTGCCTGGCCCGAAGAAGTAGAAAAAGTATTTGCAATATCGCTACTATTATTAATTGATAAATTACCGAACAAATCTGTATTACCGTTCTTGTATATAATCAGTGCATCACTTTTATCATAAACAGAAGGGCTTGTTCCATTTCCAACAACAAAGAGTCGGTCAGAAGCGTCCCATCCAGTAGTTGAAGCAGGAGTATAATCAGAATTGTATCTTCCGATTACAGTTTCAAAAGCAGAAGCGGCTGTAGTATATGACCCCATAGCAGTAGTTCTGTATCCGCTTGCAGTAGTGCTTTCGCCCATAGCGGTGGAGCGTTCGCCGCTTGCAGTAGTTTGATGCCCTAAAGCAGTTGCTGCGTAACCAGTGGCTTGAGTCAGGTTGCCTAATGCAACAGAGTTGCTTCCTTGTGCTTGCGTCTGATTTCCAAGAGCAACAGCTCGTGTAGCTGCATTACCTCCTCCAGAAACTAAGCCCCATTCAGGGTCGTTCGTTTCTAATCTTGCTTGTCCAATTTTTGGTGTCCAGTTAGAGCTACCGCTTAATGTTCCCCAGGTTAAATTGCCGCTTCCGTCATTTTTTAAATAAGAATCAGCGGTGCCTTGTGCTAAAGGGAAAATATAGGCAATATCAACAGCTTGGCTCGAAGAAGTGGAAAAAGTATTGTTATTTGTTGCGTTTAAAACTGATAGAGTTCCAGTGATTTCAGTATTTCCAGTTATATCAACAGTGCCTGTAACTTTAGTATTTCCGGTTATGTCGGCTCCGCTTGCTTCCACTGTTAACTTATCAGCTATTGAAAGAGTGCTTTCAGTTGTTGCAGCGCCATCAGAGGCAATTCTCATTCTTTCAACATTATTAGTTTTAACAACAAAATCCACTGCATCTGTAGTTCCAATAAAATTTGTTGTAGGATTTGTGCCGCTGTTACCAGTAAGTTCCCAAGCAGGATTAGCTCCAGCAATAGTTCCCCAGGTTAAATTGCCGCTTCCGTCATTTTTTAAATAAGAATCAGCGGTGCCTTGTGCTAAAGGGAAAATATAGGCAATATCAACAGCTTGGCTCGAAGAAGTGGAAAAAGTATTGTAATTTGTTGCGTTTAAAACTGATAGAGTTCCAGTGATTTCAGTATTATTAGTAATGTATACATTTCCATCGCTATCAACAAGAATTCTTTGAATGCCATTAGTTCTGATTGAAAGTGGTTGGTTGTCTGTAGTTCCAATGTAGTGAATTGTAGGATTAATACCAGCATTACCCGTTAACTGCCAGCCGGTAGCTTCTAACTCTTCTGTTAAAATTTTATTCCATTTACTTGCACTCCAGTAATAAAATCCAATACCAGCACCACCAGTAATAGTTGCATTGGTATTAAAAACAATTAATCCCTGAGCAGGATTTGTAACAGTAACAACATCAGTAACAGAGATAAGTTCTACGCGAGGGAGCAAAAATCCTTTATTTCCAACTCCTAAATCCAATATCGAGCTTGGGTCGGGAACAAAAGAAGTATCATCACTGATTCCAACACTCTGTGATTTTGCTTCAGGGGATACTGACATCAATATGAAAAGTAATATTATATATTTATATTTAAAAAAGTATTTCATATTTAACTCCTATAATTCTAATTACAAAAATATGAATAACTATTCATATATACAATAAGTAGAACTACGTAATTTATAAAATACTTATTATAAATATTATTTCTTAATATTAAAATAATTTAAGCGTAAAGCTATACAGAATAATAATATGAAATATTTGAAAAACTTTTTTTATATTATAGGAATCAAGAACTTGAAATTCTTCGAAGCGTTTTAATGAAATAAATTAATACTGTCATTAGTAACAAAGTGAGGAATCTCAAATGTAAGGGAAACAATTACTTATGAGAATCCACGCTGAGCTCGGAATGAATCACTTTGAATATTGATACGTGTAACTGCTTATATTACAAATATTTCAATGGACAAATCAACCATCAGATTAATCTGATGGTTGATTTGTTTGATAATGCTAAAGCAATATGTAATTATCTGTTATATACTTAACTTAAGAAATTCAATAAGAAAAATTATTTCAAAGCGTATTTCTTTAAAGTTCCTTGTCTTTGCTCAGCTTTTCTATCCCATTCAGGAATAATTTTTTGTAAAAACTCATTTTTATCCAAACGCAAAGAATCCATATTCCAGCCGACAATCTTTTGAGCCATTTCTTTTGTTGAAAAATCTGGCAATTGAACTGGAATAGTAACGTTCTTTTTCACAAGAATTTGATTAATCAAAGCACTTGCCTGCTCTGATTTTTGAATTGAAGTAGAAAGAACGCGGAGCGCTTCAACTGGTGAATGGAAGCCAACGCTGTTTGCAGCAGCCACCCAATCCCAACGCCATTGAGCATGTCTAATCAACTTAAGCACTGGAGCCATTTCTTCTTCAGTTGCTCCATTGTCCCAAGCTACTTTAGCTTCGAGATGTGTTTTTGCAAGAGATTTTTCTGCTATGCGGCGAATTTCAATTACTCTGTCTTGTCTTTCATATACATCAGAAAGGAGCTGTTCTTCGCTTTGGCGGTGGCATACCTGACAGGAATTTGCAATATTATTGAGCGGGCTTTGGATATGATGGTCTGTAAATTTCACGCCACCTTCTATTTTATAAGGCATATGGCAATCGGCACAGGAAACGCCGCGTGCTGCATGAATACCAGTGCGGTATAGTTCGTAATCCGGATGCTGTCCTTTTAGCATTGGAGTTCTGCTTAATTTATGAGTCCAATCGGTAAATTCTATTTCGTCGTAATATCTTTCCATAGAATCAGCAGAAAAGCCCTTAGCCCAGGGAAAAGTAAGATAACCCTTTGGGTCTTTTGCAAAGTAGTATTCAACGTGGCACTGGGCGCAAACGAGAGAACGCATTTCCTGATGAGTGAAGCTTTCGGGCTCGCGTCCCTGCTTTTTCATTGCTTCAATTAGTCCCGGGCGGGTTAAACGAAGATTCATTGTATTCGGTTCGTGGCAGTCCTGACAGCCAATAGGATTAATTATATCAGCACCAATATCAATCCATTTTTGTCCATAAAATTTTTCGGGTCCGATTAAATTTATGAGACGTGGCACATCGGTACTTTTGCAGGACCAACAGGTGGAAGGTTGAGGGCTAATATTTACACCACCAGTTCGCAATGTTTTGCGTATGTCTTCAACTGCGTAGGCATGACCTCGCCCCTGGTCATATTCCTTTGAAAAGCTATAACCAGCCCAAAGGATTACTAATTCTGGAAAATTCTCCAAATAGTCAACTCGTCCGGAGCCGGCATATTTGCTGCGAAAACTTGTATCTAATGTTTTGAGATATGATTCAAATTCGAGCGGATAGTTTTGTCCCCAGACCTCGTTACGTGGCTCAAATTCAGGTATCTCAACAGTCGGCTGTAAGCGTGCTATAGACTCAGAGCGGCGTTCCATTATGGAAGTTGCTAAAAGTCCAAGCAAAAATACTATTATCACTACTGCTATAAACAAGCCCCACTTTAAGAAAGGAGATGATTTGGTATTTGTTTTTGTCATAATTCACCGTTGATTTGTTAATTAAATTTATATTCTTACACTAATCTTTTGCTGTGAATAACGTTTACTATTAATAATTCATCATTATTTATTTTATACACAATCACATATTCATCAAAAGGGGCACAGTGATATTCTCTTTTTCTAAATGAAATTTTCCTGCAAAGAGGATATTTCAATGGAAAAAAATCAAGTGATTTGCCGAAATTAATAATTTTTCTTAAATAATTACGTGCTATCACAAGGTTATCAGTTTTAACATAGTTGAAAATGTCTTTCAAAGCTTTTTTAGCTTTTCCGGACCAAATCACTCTATTAATAACTATTTCCACGAATCTACCTCATCAAGCAATTCGCTGCTGCTATATCTTTCCTCATCTTCTTCCATCATAACGCAAAGCTGCTCTAATTCACCATCAGTAAAAGCCCTTCCCGGACGCACCCAGCTTGAAGAATTTAAAATATTTTCTTCATCTGCTTTTGAAAAAGAACTTATATATTTCAGTTCCTTTAATAGTTCCAGAAAAGATTTGCTTTTTTGCGGATTTTCTATATTTACGATGAATGTGTCCATATTTTTATTTCAAAATTTAAGAATTACCAGATAGTATTTAATAATAGATTACTTCTCAATTTTTCATCTTTAGTAATTAATGGTGAATTTGTAATTATAGAAGTAGCAGCAATAATTCTGTCTGCTGGGTCATTATGATTTATTAAATCTTTTTTAACAGATTTAATTGATATTTCTGGTGTTAATGGAACTAAATCAATTTTTTCATAATTTAAAGCTAATTTTATCCATTTTTCTATTGGTAGTGTTAATGCAATTCTGCCCTTTTCAACAAGCATAGCTATTTCCCAACAAGATATAGCGCTTACACCACAGATTTCTGCTTCTTTTATAGCATAAACTGCTTTCATTGAAAGTTTAGAAGATTCAGTTACATACCAAATCCAAGAATGTGTATCAAGGATGATCATTTATTTGCTTCCCACTCTACTTCTATTGGACTTATGATGTCGTGTTCAAAAACAATACTATTTTTTAAAGGATTTTCTTTCTCTTTTAATGGTAGAATTTTTATGTATGGTTTTCCGTTCTTCAATATTATTGCTTCAAGATTTGTTTCGGCAATCTCATCTAAATAGTATTTAGGTTTTTCGTTAAAATTTGTATATGTAATTGTATTCATCTTTTTTTCCTATTATAGTTTTATTTAATAAAACAAATTTAATATACAAAAAAAATTGATATTTACAAACCACTTCTTACAATATCGTGCAATCTTATAACTCCAACACATTTTCCAATTTCGTCAACAACCGGCAGCACTGAAATCTGGCTTGCTCGGTTTTCCATAAGTGCGAGTGCTTCGCCAAGATATTTATACATTCCAACTGCAATTGGATTGTGTGTCATTAAATCATCAACAATTAATCTACTAATATCGACATCTTTTTGTAATACCCGCCGCAAATCGCCATCGGTAATTATTCCTTTTAGATTATTTTCAGAATCAACAACGCAGACGCATCCAAGACCTTTATTAGTCATTTCGATTATTGCATCGCGAAAAGCAGTTCCAACGTAAGTTATTGGCAAATTGCTGTTTTCGTGCATTATATCTTTTACCCTCAGTGTAATATTTCTTCCTAACTGCCCTAAAGGATGCTGGCGAGAAAAATCAATAGTAGTAATTTCCTTAAATTTCATAATACTTGAAGCAATTGCATCGCCAATCGCAAGAGATACCGTGGTGCTTGAAGTAGGAACAAGGTTCAGTGGGCATGCTTCCTTTTGTATTGTTGCATCTAACACGATATCGCTATGCTCGGCAAGAAATGATTTCATATTGCAAACAATAGAAATTATTTTAGCATTACGGCTTTTTATAAAAGGAACGAGCCGCACTAATTCGTCGGTTGAACCGCTTTTTGAAAGCATTAAAATAGTGTCTTCCTGGCTTACAATTCCAATATCACCGTGCAGTGCCTCGACTGGATGAAGGAAAAAAGCTGGTGTGCCTATGCTTGTCAGTGTAGCAGCTATTTTTTTTGCAACTATACCGGATTTTCCAACACCGGTTGTAATTAAATTTTTCGATGAAATTATTTGTTTTACAGCTTCGGCAAAGCGATTATCAAGCCGGCTGCAAACTTCCTGAAGAGCAGTAATTTCTTCGTTTATTACCCGTCTGCCTTCAAGGATTAAGTCGTTGTTATCTATCATTTTGGTTTATTTGTTGATTCGTTTGTTTGTTTGTTTTATTGTTTGTTTATGTTGTTTATTTATTCAGAATGACAGTGGTAATTTATGTCATCTCCATTTAAATAAAGGTCTTCCTTTATCGTGGGATTTGGAATAACAAGAAATTATTACCAGCTTTTCAAAGAATTGTTACACTAGCCAATCCATCTAAAATTCCCACTTTAATTTTTTTCCGCCAATTAAATGGCAATGGATATGAAAAACTTCCTGTCCGGCGTCTTTATTGCAGTTGAATACAAGACGATAGCCATTTTCAGCAATACCTTTTTCTTTTGCAAGTTTTTTTGCAGCGATAATAACTTTTCCGATTAATTCGGCATCGTTTTCTTCAATATCGTTAATTGTTGGAATTTGCTTTTTGGGTATAATCAAAATGTGAATTGGAGCTTTTGGATTAATATCATTAAAAGCAAGGATTTCATTATCTTCATAAACAATCGTAGCCGGAATTTCTCGTTTTATTATTTTTGAAAAAATTGTTTCTTGCATAAATCACCTATTGATTAATTTCATTTAAATTTAAAAATGCAATTTAAGAAAAAACAATATAAATATTTATGAATTAAAAAGAAAATTAATCATTTTTGTAGTAATTGCTATTTTTTAGTATTTTTGCAAATAGTTGAAAAACAATTATTAATGCAAAAAATACTAATGAATAAAGAAATCAGATATAATACAATAATAAGTGGAGATTGTAAAGAGGTTTTAAAAGATTTCCCAACAAATTTTGTTGATTTAGTTATTACATCGCCACCATATTTTCAGCAAAGAGATTATGGCTTTATTGGTATAGGGAATGAAATATCTGAAAATGAGTATTTAGAAAATTTGTATTCAATTTTTAAAGAATGCATAAGAGTAACAAAAAGTACTGGCACAATAGTTTTTAATATTGGAGATAAATATTTAGATGGGTCTCTTTCACTTATACCTTATAAATTTGCAATTGGAATTAAAGAAAGGTTTAATTTAAAATTAATAAATAATATTACCTGGTCTAAACTTAATCCAACACCACGGCAAGATAAAAGAAAGTTAGTTCAATCTACAGAACCATTCTTCATTTTTGCTAAATCTAATGAATATTATTTTAATCAAGATGCTTTTTTAGATTATTTAGATTTAATCAAAATAAATGCTAAAAAGACTAACGGAAATGGAAACGGTATAGGAAAAAAATATTATGAACTAATTGAATCTTCAAATTTATCTGAGCTTGAAAAAATAAATGCTAAAAAAGAATTAGACAAAGTAATACAAGAAGTTAAAAAAGGTGAACTTGATAGTTTTAGGATGAAAATTAGAAATATACATTCTCAACCTTTTGGAGGGCAAGATGGTGGCAGAAAAATTCAAATAGAAAAGAACGGATTTACAATAATAAGAATTTATGGAAAAACTTTAAAAAAAGATATTATAGAAAGTCCTGTAGAATCCATAAAAGGAAACCCTCATCCAGCAGTTTACCCTATATTTATAATTCAGCAATTAATAAAATTATTAACTAAAGAAGACGCTTTGGTTCTTGACCCCTTTAGTGGCAGTGGGTCAACTTGTGTTGCAGCAAAATTGTTCAAAAGAAATTATATTGGTATTGAAATAAATCAAGAATATAATGAATATGCAAAAAAACGACTTGAAGAAATAGAAAATTTAAATATGGAGATGCTTTTTATATGACAGCTCAAGATGTTTTATACCAAGTTGCTTTTAATAATGAAATATGTTTATTTGTCATTCCGAAACGAAGTGAGGAATCTCAAGTTTCGTGGTAGCAATGACTTGTGAGATTTCTCACTTCGTTTCGAAATGACACAATATAATAAGTCTTTTAACGAATTACTACAATAGTATGACTTATTTCTTAACAATCACTTAAATAATGTGAACTAATTAATAATTTTATTGAAAATTAAACGTCTTTTCAATTTATATGTATTAGAAACAATTCAAAAAAAATGAAAAAAATAATAAAATTTAATTTCATACTTTTATCTCTTCTTATCATTTTTAGCTTATCAGCAAAAGCAATCAATCAGGAAGAAATATTCCGTGCAATGCAGGACGAAATCACCCGCACTCTCGCTGAACTTCATCTCGAATCGCTTCAAAAGCCATACTATGTGGAATACACTTTACTTTTTGAAAATGAATATTCTGCAAAAGCGGTGCTTGGGCATATTGTTGATTCTGATATAAATCAAATAGCAACAATATCTGTTTCAGTAAGAGTAGGCGACTATAAATTTGATAATACAAACTTTTTCGATTTCGGATTAAATCTTTTTGGAAGCGGCGATGACGAAGAACGTTTTAAAAATCGTCAGGTTCCTTTAGAATTAGATTATTCTACGCTTCGCCGCGAGCTTTGGCTTGCGACAGATGCTGCATACAAGCGAGCTGCCGAAATCTACTCCAAAAAAGAGTCATCACTAAAAAATAAAATGCGCAAAGATACTATTGATGATTATACTCAAATACCACCGGAAACTTACATACAGCCAAAAGAGTATCCAATCCCATCAATGAACGAAATAGAAAATATTTGCAAAAATGTTTCTGCAGTTTTTCGTAATTATCCGGACATTTTTAATTCCTCTGCTGCTTATCAGTTTTTACCTCAAACGGTTTATTATCTGAACAGCGAAGGGCGGAAATATGTTAAAAATGAAATGTTTGCTGGGCTGGAGGTCGTTGCTGTTTCTCAGGCAGAAGACGGAATGCCACTTTCAAATTTCTATTCAGTTTATGGTAAAGTTCCAACTGATTTGCCTAATGTTGATTCACTTGTCAGAGCAACTGATGCAATGGCAAAAAATACTACAAATATGTTAAAAGCTGATGTATTGGACGATTCCTATTCAGGACCAATTATTTTTGAAGGACAAGCTGCATCGGAGGTTTTTGCACAAACTTTTGCTCCGCATTTAGTTGCCCAACGCTCACCTCTTACAGCCCAGGGCGTTCAAACAAATGAACAATATGGGGCATTTCAATCAAAAATTGGTGGAAGAGTTTTACCCGAATTTTTATCTGTTGATGCAAAGCCATTACAAAACAAATATCGAAATATTACTTTAATTGGTAGTTTTAATTTAGATGATGAAGGGATTTTACCTCAAAATGTGAATTTAGTAAAAGATGGATACTTAAAGAACTTATTATCTTCACGCACCCCAATTAAACGTGTCCGGAAAAGCAATGGTCATTTTCGTATGGGTGCGCCGATGTTTGGAGTTCTTGAACTTACTTCAGACGAAAAGCATAGTTTAAGTTCAAAAGAACTTAAAGAAAAAATGCTAAAACTTTGCAAAGACCGTGAGCTTCCGTATGGAATAATTGTTAGAAAGGCAATGAATACAAATATTTTGTTTACTGGAATATATCGTTTGTCAGCTGGAGATTTTGCTTTCGGAAGGCAACCAAACACAATCCCGTTAGTAGAGGTTTACAAAGTATATCCGGACGGAACAGAAAAATTGCTTCGTGGCTGCGAGTTAAAACAGATTACCCAGCAATCATTTAAAGATATAATCAATACATCAGAAAATAGTTACGTTTTAAATTATCTTGCACCGGCAGTAGTTTCTACTTTTGTTTCCGGTGGAAGAGCATATCTATCTACAAGTATAATAACACCAGACCTTCTTTTTGAAGATGGCGAGGTCAAACCAATTGAAGATGATTTCAACAAACCTCCTTTTTTAAAGAATCCACTATCAATAGAAAAATAAAGAATGGAAAATCAAGAAAACATTAAAGAAAAAATTGGTGATAAAGTATTAACCGAATTCGATTCAGTATATTTTACCGGATTGCTTTATAAATATAAAATAACAATAATAATATTCGTTGTTATAGTTACAATAACTTCTGTGATTATTTCACTGCTTCTGCCTAACTGGTATGCTTCATCAAGCAATTTAATTCCACCCAAGCAAAGTGGTTCATTATTGCAGGGGGCAATCGGTAATATTTCTTCTGCTTTAAAAGATTTTGGACTAACCAAAATGGGTGGCTCTGGTGGTGGTGCCGAGCAATATAGTTTCCTTGTAGTTTTAGAAAGCAGAACAGTTAAAGATAGTATAATCAAGTTGTTTAATCTTCCTCAAAAATATGAAATTGAAGAATATGTTATGACCAATACCCGCAAGGAATTAGAGAGCAATATAGAAATAACTTATGAATCTGAAGGAAATTATACAATTACAATATGGGATAAGGACCCTGATACTGCTGCGGCTATGGTTAAAGCGTATATTGATATTGTTAATAATGTTGGAAAAGACATATTTAACAGGGAGGCAAGAACCAACAGAATGCATTTGGAAAGAAGATTGGCTCAAACAGATTCTATGTTTAGTGTGATTGCTGATTCATTGCAAAAATATTCAAAAAAATATTTAATTTTTTCTCCTGAAGACCAAGCCAAAGCACTAAGTAATTCTTTCTCTGATTTAAAAGCTGAAAAAATCAAGCAGGAAATTATGTTAGATGTTCTAACCAATAAGTATGGCTCTAACGATTCATATACAAAGATGCAACGAAATATTGTTGATGAGATGGAAAATAAATTACAGGCAATGACAAGGAACACAGGTTTTGCCGGGAATTTTGCTCTTGATGAATCAGCAAAAATTGCTATTGAGTATTTAAGAATGTATGCTGAACTCGAAACATTTACCAAGGTGAAAGCATTACTTTTGCCAATGCTTGAAGAAGCCCGTTTAGATGAAATAAGAAATCAGCAAACCTTATTTGTTTTGGACGATGCTATTCCCGCTGAAAAGAAGGACCTTCCAAAACGCTCCTTAATTGTTGCTGGCTCAGCTATTGGCTCGCTTGCATTAATAATATTTATAATAGTTCTGTTTGAAAATTTCAGAACTATGAACAATAGATATAAGAAAAGATATACAAATCAGGAAGATTAATGCAGGAGAAACTACAGCGTTTTTGGATATATTTGATAGCAGCTTCATCATTTCTTTTTTTTAGTGATAGCGAAAAAGGAATTTCTGCTGTTGATGTTATTATTGCTGTATTTTATAATGGAATTTTATTCGTTTGGCTTTTTTGGCAGTTAGCTGTAAAAAGAAAGAAATTAGTAGACAATTATGCCGATTTGTCAATTTTTTTATTCTTTATTTTCGTATTACTGAATCTGATTATTTCAATAATTAACAATGTTAGTTTTTTAGATTGGTTACGTGAATTTACTTTGCTTTCAATGATTTTGTATTACTTCCCGATTAGAGAATATTTTACTGAGAAAAAACACATACTCACTTTGTTATTATTATTCTTACTTTCTACGCTATGTATTGTTTTTATGCAGTATTACGGTTACTACAAAATTACATTGAAAGGTATAGAATATGCATGGCAGTTAATTCATTCAATCAGATTAAATATGGCATTATTTGCTATATTAATAAGCTATGCCACAATATTTTTGCTATATCAAAAGAAATTATTTAATAAAATATTATTAATATCAATTGTAATTCTTACATCTGGAGCATTAATATCAACTTTTGCCCGGACTTTTTGGTTGGCAGCTATAATCCTTTTGTTCATTGTTTTTTTATATGTTCCGATAAGTCAAAAATTGAGGATGACAAGGTATTCATTAATACTAGTAGTTTTAGTTTTCGCAATGATAACATTAATTTTTAAAGGTAATTCTGAAATAGTTTTCTCAGCCATAAGCCAACGTTTTACATCATCAACAAAAGGCACAAAAGACATATCAGTTCGAGCGCGATTAGATGAATATAAAGTAATTTATAAAAAAATCCAACAATATCCTCTTGGTGGAAGTGGAATGGGTAAAGAGTTCTCATTCCATGAACCAATATTAAAATACGAAAAGAGGACAGATTTTATTCATAACGGATATTTATTTTTTTTATATAGATTAGGAATACCAGTTTTATGTATATTTCTTTATTCTTTTTTTTATTTTTTGATAAAAGCAGAAAATTATTCACGTCTATTAAAAGATGATTTTTATAAATTAATAGCTCTAGGCTCATTATGCTCATTAATTTTATTATTGATTTCCGATTTTTCAACAACTCAGTTTTTGCAGCGTGATGGAGTGTTTATTATAGCAGTTTCTTATGCTTTTATTGGAATTATATCAAGAAAAGAGAAAGAAATTTAATCTTTTTTTTTTGAAATGTTGTTTTTTATTCTTAACTTAATATTTTTATTTATAATGAATTATTAAAATATATTAAATTTAATATACAATTAAAACATATAGAGGTAAAGATGGCAAAAGTATATGGTGATATCGTAATAGATATCGAAAAATGTAAAGGATGTGAATTATGTATAGCTGCATGCCCTGAACAAACATTAGGATTATCAGAAGTAATCAACAAGAAGGGGTATCGCTATTCAGTCAAGATTAATGACAACTGCACTGGATGTGCAAGTTGCGCAATTATTTGCCCGGAAGCGATAATTACTGTGTATCGCAAAGTTGAAAAGAAAGCAGTGTAATTAATAACAAGGAATATTAGAAATGGGACAGAAAAAATTAATGAAAGGAAATGAAGCTCTAGCTGAAGCAATGATTCTTGCCGGCTGCGATGCTTATTTCGGTTATCCAATAACACCACAATCTGAAGTTCTAGAGTATTTAGCAATACATGCTACAAAACGGACAGGTATGGTCGTTTTACAAGCTGAAAGTGAAGTTTCAGCTATTAATATGATTTATGGTGCCGCTGGTGCAGGCAAAAGAGTTATGACTACCTCTTCAAGCCCCGGCATCAGCTTAATGCAGGAAGGTATTTCTTACATAGCTGGTGCAGAACTTCCCTGCGTATTAGCAAATGTCAACAGAGGAGGTCCGGGACTTGGCACTATCCAACCAGCACAGGGCGATTATTTTCAATCTGTAAAAGGCGGAGGACACGGCGATTATCATCTCTTAGTTCTTGCTCCTAATAGTGTTCAGGAAATGGTCGATTTTGTTAAACTCGGGTTTGAACTCGCTGAAAAATATAGAAATCCTGTTATGTTGCTTACTGACGGAGCAATTGGACAAATGATGGAAAAAGTTGAACTTTTCCCACAAATGGAACGTATTGACAGACATTTCCCCTGGGCAACTACTGGAAAACCAAAAGACAGCGAAAGAAGATTTATTACTTCTCTTCACATCGAACCGGAATTATTCGAAAAAATTAACCTACATATCCAGGCAAAATATAAACAAATGGAAGAAGAAGAAGTTCGTTACCAAACTACAAATATTGAAGATGCTGAATATATTTTCACTGGTTACGGACTTAGTTCCAGAATTTGCTCTAAAGCAATGCAACTTGGTAGAGAAAAAGGTTATAAAATTGGTCTGGTCAGGCCTCAGACATTATTCCCCTTCCCAAAAAAAGTTTATGCTGAATTAGCACCAAAAATCAAAGGTATTCTTGATGTTGAAATGAATGCAGGGCAAATGGTAGAAGATGTCCGTTTATCCGTTGAAGGCAAAACTAGAGTTGAGTTCTACGGCAGAATGGGTGGTGTGATTCCATCGCCAGATGAAATACTCGAACACTTTGAAAAAACGTTAATTAAATAAGGAGTATATAATGAATGAAAATATGATAAATGATACTGGTTTGGAAGATATTCGCTTACCTGAATATTGCGTATATCAAAAGCCACAAACCCTTACTGAAAGAGAACTTCACTATTGCCCCGGCTGCGGTCACGGTGTTGCTCATAAAATTATTATGGAAGTCGTTGATGAATTAGGAATACAAAATGATGTAATTGGTGTGGCTCCTGTTGGTTGCTCAGTATTTGCTTATCACTATATGAATATTGATATGCAGGAAGCTGCTCACGGTAGAGCTTGCGCAGTTGCTACTGCAATTAAACGAACTATGCCAGATAAGTATGTTTTTTCTTATCAGGGAGATGGTGACTTAGCTGCTATCGGAACAGCCGAAACTATTCACGCTGCTAACCGTGGCGAAAATATCGTAGTTGTTTTTATTAATAATGGTATTTACGGTATGACAAGCGGACAAATGGCTCCTACTACTCTTCCCGGTATGGTAACAACAACATCTCCTTACGGAAGAGATACTGCCGTTCAAGGATTTCCAATTAAAATTGGCGAATTGCTTGCACTTCTTCCGGGCGTTTGTTATGTAACTCGTCAGGCAGTTAATACTGTGGCTAATGTCCGTAAAGCTAAAAAAGCTATTAAAAATGGCTTCGAATATCAAGGGAAGGGCTTAGGTTTTTCATTAATTGAAATTGTATCGAACTGTCCATCAAATATGAAAATGACCCCACTCGAAGCTAATAAATTTGTTGATGAAAAAATGATACCCTTTTATCCACTTGGCGATTTAAAGAAACCGGAGGTAAAATAATTATGACAGAAGAATCAATCTTTTCAGGTTTTGGAGGACAAGGTGTCCTTACTATGGGATTGTTGCTCGGCTATGCCGGCATTATTGAAGACAAAGAAGTTACTTGGATGCCTTCTTACGGTCCCGAAATGAGAGGTGGCACAGCTAACTGTATTACTATCGTTTCCGATGAACTTATAAGTTCCCCCATTATTTCTATATTTGATACAGTCATTGCTTTAAACCAGCCATCTGTTGATAAATTTGAAGCAAAAGTAAAAAAAGGTGGTAATATTATTTTTGATAGTTCAAATATTCTAGTTCCTCCAACCCGCGAGGATATTAATATTTATCCTATAGCTGCAAGTGATGCCGCTGTTAATTTAAAAAATACAAAAGTAATGAATATGATTGTCCTTGGTGCATTTATCGAAGCAAGGAAAGTTGTTAAACCAGATACTATTTTTAAAGCTTTGGAACAAGTGTTACCAGAAAGATACCATAAACTTATTCCTCTTAACAAACAGGCATTTGAAGTCGGAATGGGTTTAATTCATAAATAGTAATCATTGACTATAATCTTTTAAAAAAGATTTTTTACTAAAATTTAATTTATATTTGGAAGCAGTATTTATTACTAAATAATTGCTTCCTTTTTTTTATTTTATACTATATTACTAAATCACCTTACGCATTCCCCCTCTTGATAGGGCCAACGATTATACACATCTTTAAAACTTGTTGCTATTCTACATATCCCGTAGGTATAAAATATTTGTAACAATGCTTTTTTTAGTGTTTTTTTATTCCGTAGGAATTAAATATTAGAGTGCTTCTATTATATATAATCCCTACGGGATAAGCTCAGTCAAGGGTTATTCTTGTTACAAATATTTAATTCCTACGGAATAAATTTTTAAGATACTGTTCCTTTTTATCTCTCTTTTCAACAAGAACAAATATTTGTGTATAATCGTTAGCTTGATAGGGGAATGCGTAAGGTGAGTTATTAATAGTTGATATTAAATGATTTACTTGAAATATTGAAAAAACTTAGTTTTGAACTCCTTCCCAAGTGCAACTTGGGAAGGAGGAATTGAATATTTATTTATGAATTATAAAGGTTAAAAAATACTTAAAAAATAATTTAAAAATAATTTTTTTAATAAATTAATATTTGTATATTTGCAATATATAAAATAAATAAATAATAAAAATTAGCCCAAAATCTTTTTTATAATGATTTTTAAAACAAATAAGCGAATAATATAATAATTTCATTTAATTAAAAATATATTTAAAGTAACTTCTAAATTTGTCATTTTGGTTTACTTATGAATTACACTATTAGTTTTTTCACAAAATTTGAGATTCTTCAAAGCATTTCAAAATAACTGATAGATTCGATTTATTAGAATACTTCATAATTTATTTGATATGATTTAAATGCCATAACAAGGAAAAAATAAATTTTTATTGAAATTGAAATATTAATAAGAAAGGATTTTTATGAAAAAGATTTTGCTTCTTTTATTTGTTTTAATTAATATTTCTTGCAGCAGCGATTCACCATCAGAACCATCTAAACAACCTTATGAAATTGTTAATGGGGAGTGGGAAATCACGATATTTGATAATGTCTATACTTACAATATAACTGCGACTAAAAACTATTGTTATTTTCTTGGAGATAAGTATGATGGCAGTTGGTTTTCTAAAGAATTCACCGGAACATTTAAAACTTATAAAGATGGTGCAAACATACAGGCAACTCTAACTTTAAATGTTGTAGATGATAATAATATTTCCGGTAATTTACTTTTAAAAGTCATTATCGACAATAAAGGTTATTACGATACTGACAATTTATCGGGATAAGAACTCAGCAAAAATAATTAACTTTTATATATTTTTAAAAAAGGATTTTATGAAAAAAACAATTTTTATCAGTTTATTTTTGATAGCGCTTAATATACCTCTTTTTGCACAGTTTGAAAGTGGATGTATTGAATTAGGCGGTTCTTTAGGTTTCTACTTAATGAACGAAAGTATAAAAAACGGCAATCATGAAGACGAGAATGATGCTTCACTATTTATTTGCTCGATTAATCCAGCAATATATGTTGTTAAAGGATTATCAATAGAACCTGAAATTGGTCTAATGTTAGTAGAAAATGAAAAGCCGGGTATTTTTCTGCTTGGCAATGTTTCATATACTTATTTGATACCCGATAAGAGTATAGCACCTTACGCAAAAATTGGATTTGGGGCTACAAACTCCTTAGCTATCCCAAACGTTAATTTATATTCCAAAGCATCAGAAGATTTGGATATTACAATTTTTAATCTTGCAGGTGGAGTCAAATTCCTTATTAACAAAACAGCAATAATAAAAACGGAATTGAATTACCGTAAATTTAGTTATTCAGAAGATTTATATTTTTCAAAAATTGATTATTCACGTGATTTTGTATCAATTTTACTTGGTATATCTTTTGTGCTTAATTAAATGCACCAGTAATATTTTGAATTAATATTGCAGAAAAAAATTGTCACTCCTAATCCCTTCTAAAGAAAATGCTTTATTTAAATGGAGATGACATATCTTAACACTGTCATTCTGACGGATGTCAGAATCAATCTTATTGTTATTCAACGCTATTAAATATTAGCTATTTCATTGAAGCATTTGGGCTTACCCAAATGTATCGTGAACAAGCTCACTTGCTTTCCCAAGATTGATTCTGGCATACGCCAGAATGACAAGAAAAGATGTCATTGGCAACGAAGTTAAGAATTCAGTTTCTTTTAAAATCAATAAGATAGATTCTTCGCTGCACTTCAGAACGGCAATTTTTTTCTATAATTAAACGCTACCTTATCACTTTATCTGCTTGATTTATAAATTTATTGTCAATTTTAAAATCGTAAGTTTGAGCAGCTTTCAAATTTATATAAAGCAGTGTTTCTTTAGTCTGCATAATAGGAATATTAGCAGTGCTTTCACCGTTAAACACTCTTGCCAGATAAACTCCACCATCGAAGCCGGTTTGGAAATAATCCGGTCCTAAACCAATAGTTGCACCATTTTCAATCAATTCAGCATCGAAAGTAAAAATAGGAACTTTATTTTCGTTTGCTACTTTTACGAAACTATCGAAACTCACATTTAGCGTGTTATCGCCGGGACCCAAGAAAACATCTGCTCCTTTTGAAATAATTGAACGGGAAGCTTCAAGAACTTCTGCCGGATTGGTTACAGTCGCATCAACTATATTTAATCCAACTTGTTTTGCATACTCTTTTAATTTAGCAACAACTGAAACAGAATTAGATTCAGAGCTATTCCAAACAATACCGACATTTTTCCTTTGCGGAAACATTTCTTTAATCAAATCTAATATTTTTTCGTAAGGTGGAAAACAAGCCACTCCTGTTGCATTAGGAACGTGCTTGTCTGGTGCTGTTCCTAATCCACTTCCGTAAGGGTCAAAAATATAAGTATAAACAACAGTTGTTTTGGAATTAGCAGCGGCTTGCACTGTTGCCTGAACTACAGGGGTTGAAAGCGGAACGATTACGTCAACTCCTCTGCGGATTAAGTCCTGAGCTATTGAACTTATCATTGCGAAATCTGCTTGAGCATTTTTGTAAATAAACTCAACATTTATTCCTTCTACATAACCATTATCCTGCAGCCCAAGCAAAATTCCTTTCTTGCATATTTCAACATTCGGCTCCATACTGAATTGAATTACGCCAATCACTTTCTTTTTGTCTGTTTTTATGGGGTCAATAGACACAATTTTTTCTGCTTTTGAAAGGACATTGTTTGGCACTTTAATATTTAGCGACTTTGCTGCTTTCATATTTATACCAACTACTGTATGGTTGTATATTTCAAAAGGAATGTCTTTTGGATTTTCACCATTTAAAATTCTATGGACTATGTTAGCTGCTTGAATTCCGCTTGATGTGTAATCATAACCATAAGCCATTAAAGCACCATCAGCAATTCTCTCAATATCAGATATAAATATTGGAATATTCTTGCTTTTTGCTGCAGAAACAACAGCATCAAAAGCTGAATAAACAGTGTTGTCTGGTACTAAAAAGAACATATCAATGTCTTTTGCTGCAAGTGATGAAGCCGATTGAAAAACATCTGCAGAACTTGTAACATTAGCGCCTGTAAATTCAATATTTGGTAATTTCGCTATTGATTTCTTGAGGTTTTCTACGTTAAATTCTGAATTTGCCTGAGATGGGTCCCAAACAACTCCAATTTTAAACTTATTTGATGTTTCAACTGGTAATACCTTGTTTATCCAGTATAGTGCGGAATCCATATTAACAGCACCATAAACCCCAGTTACGTTTGGCAAATGGTCTACATCTGAATTTCCAGCTTTTATTATAAATGGATTCGCAACTGTTGAAAAAACTATTGGTATATCTTTGATTTTATTTATTGCTGCCTGCGTTACCTGAGTTGAAATCGTAACAATAGCATCATATTTTTTCATTACAAAGTTGTCTAATACTGAATTTACAATAGAAATTTCACCATTAGCATTTTGAAAATCAATTAAGCAGTTATCACCGGAAACGTAACCTAATTTCTTCATTTCTTCGTTAAAGCTATCTCTTGTAACGTTAAGCAAGCCATTGTCAACAAGTTGCAAAACGCCAATTTTATAATACTTATCTAAACTGCCTGATTGATTTGAGTTAAATACAAAATGCAGTATAGTAGCTGCTATAATAGCAATACCAGCGATTGAAAACCAAATTCTGTATTTTTTGATAAAACCTAAAAATCCTATTCGCTGTTTAATTTTATTTTCTTTTCTGTCGTTAGCAATTTTTGTTAAAATCAAAGTAAGCAATACAAATACTGCTGTAAGTAATTTCAAATCAATTGGATTCATACCAAAATAAAGAGCAAGAGCTATCATCAAACGATAAATTGTAGAACCGATTACAGCAGCAAGAAATATCACAAACACATTTCTGCTTGGAAGAATAGATTCACCGATAATCACAGAAGCAAGCCCAATAATCAAAGTTCCGATTCCCATTCCAATATCCGCAAAGCCCTGATATTGAGCCACCAAGCCACCGGAAAGACCAACAAGTCCGTTAGCAGCAGCAATACACCATATTTTTATTGAATTAACATTGATACCCGCTGCTTTTGACATTTCTGTATTTGTTCCGGCAGCACGAATTGCAATACCCAAATCTGTTTTAAAGAAAAGAGAGAGCAGAAACCAAAAAATCGCCATTATTGGCAAAAAGCAAATCAAATACCAAAGTTCTGAAGCTAAACCGGGATTTAGCGTTGCAAATATTTCTATGATTGTTCGTTCATTGAGCAAAGGGACGTTGGATTTTCCCATAATGTGAAGATTAATCGAATAAAGCCCAACCATTACGATAATACCAGCAAGCAAGCCGTTTATTTTAAGTCGGGTGTGGATTATTCCAGTTATTGCTCCAGCTATAGCTCCGCAAATGAATGCAATTAATAAAGCAATAAATGGATTCATTCCGGCAACTATAAGAATAGCAGAAACAGCTGCCCCAGTAGTAAAACTTCCATCTACAGTAATATCAGAAAAATCCAATATTCTGAAAGTAAGAAGTGAACCGTAAGCGAGAAAAGCGTATAGCAAACCTAAATTCAAAGCACCGAGCCAAAGTTCCATTTAAACCTCCAATTCAATTAATCCAATACAACCACTACTTAAAACAGAACGACCAAGTAAATGAACCACTTTTTGCGGCTCAAGCTCTGTGATAATTCTATTTAATTCACTATCAAAATTTTCTATATTTCTGTTTATAATTCCTTTTTCAAAAACTGCGGTATGAATATGCCAGTTGGAATTTGATGCAAAAAAATCTTTTAAACTTGCGGGTAGTTCTGTAAAATTATGTATGAAGCCGGTGCCGACAATAATGCTGTTAAAATCCGATGCTTCAACTGGGAAATTAAGCCAGTTCGGAAAATTTTTCTCGGAAAAAATTGAATCTTCAATGCCAGACTTATTATCTACAATTGGAACCTGTTTCAAATTCATTCCCCATAAGCCCTTGCTTTCAGCAAAAAATACAATTCCACAAAGCTTACTGTTATTTAGTTTTAATAATGCCTGAAATAAATCATTGGAATTGACGAAGCCATCAACACCTTCAAAATTAATTATGTATTTGAAATCTCCCTGAAATCCCAAGTAATTTAGAAATTGATATTTTATGAAAGAAAAGTCTGGTGGTGGGATTATAAAATCTACAGCTTGTTTTTTTACAGCGGGATAAACAAAGAAATTGCTGTTTATCACGGCAGTTTCACCAAAAAATTCCTTAAAATCACTATACCCATCGCCCAACGCACCAAGGCCAATGCCATACTTCAATTCTTTTGGAGCAAGCGTAACCACATCGGTTTCAGAATATTCGCTTTTCGATAGTTTGTCGAAATTTCCCAATTTTGTGGCTTTTTCTAGTTTTGCATTTGTTTTTAAAATTTTCAATTTAATATTATTAATGATTTCGTTTGATATTTGCTTCTCTTCTTGTGTAGCTCCATTAAGAGCAGAAATTTCACTAATATCATTAATAATTTTAAAAATCCGTGTAAAACCAGCAGTTTTAAAAATACTCAGAATTTGCTCATTTAAATTAAACAGCAAAAGCTCGCCACCAGCTTTTGTCATTACCTGCTGAGCAGTCAAAAAAACCCGAAGCCCGGCGCTACTTATATAATTAACGTCCTGCAAATCAGCAATCAACTGCCTTTCGCCGGAAATTGCCAAATCCTTTATACTTTTATCCAGCATAGGACTGCTGATTCCATCAATTCTGCCAATTAGTTTAAGAGTTTTTACTCCGGCGGTTTCTGTGTTTTGAATATCAAGCATTTTTTTCTTATTTAAATTATATTTAATTGCTAATTCAATTTAAACAAAAATATAAAAAACGTTTTATTTTTTATAAAAAATTATGATATTTATGTTTAATACCGATTTCGGAACTCTTGTGCTTGAACTTATAACACACCTTACGCAATACTATATTAAGATTTTAAACAAGTTAAGTTGATGCACTATTTTCTTTTTAACACAAGTACCATTTCTCTTTTGAGAAGGGAAGGGCTGTGATCTTGTTTGAACTATGATTTATATGATTTTTATGATTAAGAGATGATTTCCTTTCATAATCATCTTCATCAAATAAATCACAAAAATCACAGTTCAAAGACAAACACATAATCTAATCCCTGCGGGATTAAAGAAAAATCTTAATTCCCCTCTTGAGAGGGGCAGGGGTGTGTTCTTATTTGAACTATGATTTATATGATTTTTATGATTAAGAGATGATTTCCTTTCATAATCATCTTCATCAAATAAAT
>CAZCHH010000049.1:0-25727 GCA_964498585.1 uncultured Hyphomicrobiales bacterium | reverse complement strand
CTCGCTGATATGTATCGAAAGAGAAAAGCCAGATGCACTACATCTTCGAGATGTAGGACATCTTCATTCTTAAGAAATTCTTTTTCTATTCCTCGATTAAAACCTGTTCCATCCAATTCAGATATGAATCCAATCCATCAACAACAGGTATAGCAATAATTTCAGGGACTTCGTCAGGGTGAATTTCTGTTATTCTGTCTACTAAAGCTTGAAATTTATCGGTTTTTGTCTTAATGAACAAAAGGCATTCAAGCCGCTCCTGTAAAGCATCTTGCCAGGCAAAATAAGAATAATTATTCTGAGAAATAGTGCAACAAGCAGCAAGTTTTTCAGAAACAAGAATTCTTGCAATTTGCTTTGCTTCGTTTAATGTTTCAACTGAAACGAACACTATTCTAAAGTTATTTTTTTCATTCATAAAACTCTTTCTTTATTGATTTATTTTTCCATTATTATTTTGCAATTGTTCAAAATACTGGCGAATTAGAATCTCATAATCTGTGCTGTAGTTTTTTTGAATAGAGCGAATCATTGCACGCAACGCCTGAGTGCGTCCTTCCTGAGTTGATAAATCAAAATTGTTCGGACTTTGCCTGATTACATTTTCTCCGGTATTCGATTCGCGTTTCTTTTCGTAATCTCTATCGTGAACAGAGCGGGTTGCATCAAGCAATCTCGAAAGAATACGCTCCTGTCTTTTCATAGTTTCAGGAGTAATATTTCCGGACTCCATATCTTTAACAACTTCTTTCATTTCTTGTGCAATCTTTTCTAAATCACCAAGTCCTTTTCTGTTTCCATCTTTAATCTGCTTTTGTTCTGCAGCGAGTTCTTCAGCAGTTTTTTGTGCCTGTCCCTGTGCTTGAGCAAGGCGTCCAATTTGTGCTTGCTGTTCTGGACTAAGCTGTCCACCTTGACCAAGTTGCTGCATTGCCTGATTAATTCCCTGCTGTTGCTGTGAAAGTTGCTGTAATCCATCCATAAAACTAGAGCCACCGCTACCCGGTCCCGGTTTTCCACTTGGATTTGAGCAGGAGCCGCCGCTTTGCTGCATTGTGGAAAGCATTGATTGCATTTCCATAGCAGCAGCGTTCATTGAAGCCATCGCCTGAGCTTGTTCCTGTGATGCTCTTTGTGTGGAGCGGTTTGACATATCTTGTATAGCAGATTGCATACTTTGCATAGCATCGCCGAGGTGTTTTCCCATTTCAGGAGTAACAGCAAATGTTTTCTGAGAAAGTTCAACCATCATATTTGTAACGTTAGCAATTGCTTCAAGGATTTCCGATTGCGTTTCGGCGAGTTTAGGCATTTGGACAGAGTTTGCTGTTGTATTTTGTGTAGATTGTTGTAAATTTTCCTGCTGTTCAGAAAGTTCAAGTAGATTCATCATAGCTTGCTGAAGTTTTCGCATTGCTTCTTTGCTAACTTTGTCTTCCATTGCCTGTTTCAAAGACATCATACTTTGAGCAAAGTTTTTCAAATTCTTACTTGCTGTTTGCTGAGATTTCTGCGATTGACTTAAATCGCCATTTTTCATATTTTGCTCTGACTTTTGCATCTCAGAATTTGTCTGTTCCTGATTTAGCTCTTGTTTTGCCTGTTCCAACTCTTTCATTGGCATATTATCGCCAATTTCTTTCATCAAATCTTCCAAATCTTTTAATTCTTTAGCCAAATCTTTTAAATCATCTTGCAAGTGGCTTTGTTCCTGAGCGAGTTCTTTTCGTTTGTTCTGGTCATTTGGATTTGAATTTTCAGTTTTCTTTTCCAAATCTTCCTGTTTTTTCAAAAGTTCTTCAGCGCGCTTTTGCAAGGCATCGACTTTTTGTTCGGCTTGTAATCTTTTTAGTATTTTTATGCTTCTTTCCAAACCTTTACGGAACTGGTCTTCGTCGAATTTAGTTTCCTTCATTGCCTTTTGGATTTGCTCGGGAGTTAATTGCTTCATCGCTTCCTGCATACGTTCCTGAAGTTTTTGTAAATCAGCAGAATTTACTTCCTTTAAAAGCTGCTGCAATTCCATATACTTTTGCAATGTTTCAGGGGACATTGCCTGATTTTCTTCAAGTTTCTTTGTAATGTCCTGAATATTCTGCTGGACATCTGCAAGTTTGTTTTTCAAATCTTCTTGTTTTTTTACAATGTCTTCTAATTTTTTCTTTTCCTTCCAATCCAAATCCTTTTTCTTAGGGTCTTTGAGCATTTCCCTGTTTAGCTCTTCCATATCTTTCTTGATTTCCTCAGCTTTTTTCAAAGTATTTTCGAGGTCTTTTTCAACTGTTTCGTGTCCTTTGTCAACTTCTTTAAATACTTCTTCAAGAGAAGGGAGCCGGGCAGTTAAAACGCGTGTTTTAGCAGATTTTGGACCAGTAACAATGTCATTGTCAAAAATTTCAAAGTAAAATTCAAATTTGTCTTCTGGTGAAATACCAAGTAAATTCAAATCCCAAAGATAATTCACCTCGGCAGATAAATCACTCGAATAAATTGGAACTTTATTGCTTCTGAATTTTTCGTCTGGTGGAGCGTATTTTGAATCAGAAAGACGATAGTGAAGAAGTAGCTGTGAGAAGCCATAATCGTCTGAAATACCTACTTTTACTGGCAGAACAGCTTTTTCCGTTAAAGATACATCGCTCGTTGGGTCAATTAATGTAATAGTCGGGTAATCATCAGAAAGAGCAAGAGCAGTGTATTTTACTGGATTTACACTTTGCTCACCTTCTTTGTCGGTTATTCTAAAATAATAATTAAGTGTTGCTGAAAGTGAAAAACTACCCAATGCCTTGCGTCCGTCAACAGTCATCGGCAGCGCGATGCTATCGGTATGAGTTGCAATTGAATCTGCCTTAATTTGTTTGGTATTTAGCTTTTCGATAATTATTTCTGCTTTGCTTAATTCTTTATTTGAAAGCAAATTAATATGAATATTAGAACCACGCAGAGCAGATAAATCGGCATTTTGCTCTGTGAAATTTGTTGGAGCAAGTCGGGTATAGCCCGGATAATTTATTCTTCCGTTGATTGCACGGATTTCCGGTTTGTCGACTACTTTTATTCTGCCGTGATTAGTCCCAACTTTTGAATCAAGCCAATCGGCTTCAGCATAAAATTCAACAGAATTTTTAAGTGCTGGAATTGTATAGATAAAGCAATTATTTGAATCTGGTTTAAGTTTATACGAATCATAATTTTCCTGTCTTTCTTCCTTGAGAAAAAGCGTTACAAATTCTGGAGCAGTTCCTTTTGCTTTTACAGAAATTGTAGCGATTTGACCACGTAAAATGCTTGCATCAATGGGAGAGATTTCCAAGGAAAATGGTGCAGGTGGTAGATAGGATTCGTTGTAATTCACGATTCTATTAAAAGCATTTCCAATAGATGTTTGAAAAATTAAAAAAATAGAACTGACGATAATTGAAGATATCAAGAAAAAAAGGAGCGTTTTTTTGAAATCCTTTTTATCAATAATTTCATCGAAGTTTTTATCTTTTGATAGATTTGAAACTTCATTAAAAGCAGCCACAGAAAGAGCAGATGAAGTTCCAACCTGATTTCCCAAAGAAGAAACAAGCTGAATTGAATTGCATAGTTTATCTTTTAAATCAGGATATTTATCTCCAATGCGAAGTGCAACCTGCTCTTCCGATTGAACTCCTTTGTAACCCGTGATTTTTGCAAGTGGAGCAGCGAGCAAAGTCCCAATAGAGGTAACAATGAGCAATGCTAAAATCCCTGCAAGTGTTGTTCTGAAAGTCTCACTGCCGTTGAATATAAGTTCAATAATAGAGATAAGAAGCAGAGCGACAGCTGTAATTGCCAAAAATTTCATTACCGCAGTAATAAACTCAAGATTAGCTTCTTTTTTTCTGGTTGAATTAATGCGCTTAATTATTTCGCTGTATGATTTATTATATGCTTGCATATTTTTACCTTGTTAAAGCCCAAACAATTATGTTAGTGCCAATTTTGAATGCTTCCTCTCTTTTTTCGGGAGGATTATTATGAACATCAGGGTCAGCCCATCCGTCGCTTGGATTGGTTTCATAAGTGAAAAAGACGCACATACGTCCGTTATTAAAAAGTCCGAAGCCACGAGGAGCTTTTTTATCGTGTTCGTGAGTTTTAGGCAAACCATTAGGAAATTTATAATGAATGCTATAAATTTCATGATTAAATGGCAGTTCAACAAAATCCTGTTCAGGAAACACGCGTTTCATCTGTTTTCTGATAAATTCATCTAATCCGTAGTCGTCATCAATATAAAGGAAACCGCCATTTTCCAGATAAGCTCGTAATCTGCGAACTTCATTTTCAGTAAAATTCACATTTCCGTGACCAGTAATAAAAATTAGCGGATAATTAAAAAGATTATCGCTTGCCAAGTCCACCCACTCGTAAACCGGTGAAACGTTGATATTTGTATTTTTTAAAACGAAATTTAAAAGGTTTACTTCTGCAGATTGGTCGTTATACCAGTCGCCACCACCGGAATACTTTACTCTTGCAAGTTTAACGGCACTTTTCGCCTGTTGAGGAAAAGCATCGCATAGACCTACAAAAAGTAAAGTTATTATTAAAATATATATTTTTATTTGTTTCATAATTATATTTTTAAGAATTTTTAAAATCAACTGCAAAAGAAGAATTTTCGAATATAAGAAAGTAGTTCATTGCAAATTTAAGAAATATATTTTAAGAACTACTCAAAGAAATCCCCCCTACCCCCCTTTTTCAAAGGGGGGATTCATTAATATTTTCTTTTCTTCCCTGTAAAAAATGTAGAATTTATTATTTTTAATCTTTTCTCCTTTTGAAAAAAGTAGCAAATAATTATCTTATTCTTTCCCCCCTTTGAAAAAGGGGGGTAGGGGGGATTTTCTTGCATTTTCTTTATTCCTTTGTTATATTTTCAATAATATTTTCTACAACACTATTTATATTATTCTTTATTTCAACATTGTTAAATCTTAATACTTTCAATCCTAAACTTTTTAAATATTCACTTCTTATATTATCTGACAAAATATTAATACTATTATAATGATAACCACCATCTACTTCAATAACTAATTTTACTTTTGGGCAATAAAAATCAACAATATAATCTCCAATAGGTTTTTGTCTGTAGAACTGCAATTCATTCAATTGTTTATTTTTAATTCTCTGCCATAGTAAACGTTCTTCAAAAGTCATATTATTTCTTAATTCTCTTGCTTTTAGTTTATTATTTTTATTATAATAAAGCATTAACTTATTTATAAAAATTAACAAATATAATGTAAATAATAGAATTTAAATTCTTCAGCTAGTCTTTTATTCATTCATTCCAATTTTTCTTACATATCTGCTTATGCTTTTTACTCTTTTTTGAATTTGCTTTTTTTCAAAATTTGTATCTATTTCCTGTTCTAAATCTGCAAGCATAAATTCAAGTTTTGTTTTTTCTCTCGAAAGAATATAATAAGCTCTAAATTCAGGGTCTTCCATTTGCTTTTCTACGTATTGTTCATATCTGGTTTTCATCTTTTAAACTTTCATATATTTTTTTATATTTTATTGCTTTTTCAATTTCTTCGTTTGGTGTTTTATTTGTTTTTTTAACTAACCCATGGGTAAATATAATCAACCTACCAATTTGAAAAAAATAAAATGCTCTTGTTGTTCTGTTCAGATGATTAATCTTTAATTCATATATTCCATTTCTTAATGGTTTTGAAATTTTTGGTGATAGCTGTTGATTATTGCTTAAATATTCTCGAAATTCTTCAATAGAAGATAAAACTTCAGATCTTTCCAATTTATTTAATGAATCAAGAAACTTCTCAAATGGAATATTTCCACTTTCAAGTTGAACAAAATCAATTCTATATTCATTTATTTTTTTCAAATCTAATATTCAAACGAATAACTATTAAAATAATTATTATTTAATCTTTCATATTTCCTCTGCAGTCAGAATATCCATTCCAGTCATACTATCAACAAGTTGATGTTATAACTTTACATTTTTCTTTCATAAGGTTTCCCAAACTTTACGAAATTTTTTTACTACAAATATTTAATCCCTACGGGATAAGCACAGTCAAGGATTATTTTTGCTACAAATATATAATCCCTATCGGGATATTTTTTTTACATAAAGATAAATAACCAAATAACCCAATAACCTAATTATCATTAATTTAATCCCTATGGGATAATTTTTTACATAAAGATAAATAAACCAATCATTTATCACTTATCATTTATCACTTTTTTAATCCCTATCGGGATATTTTTTTACATAAAGATAAATAACCTAATAACCCAATAAACTAATAACCATTAACAATTAATAATTAATAATTATTGAACCTGCAAATTACAATTTTTTTCTCGTTTTCTTTATACCAGTTGTAGCCGACAATATCAATTTCTTTTTCTTCAATAATCAAATTTGGATAAAGTTCCATTGCTTCTTGTTTTTCAGTTTCTAAATCTCCGCCTTTATAAAAAATATAGCTGCCGGATTTTTTTATTAGTTTGTCTGACCAATTAATAATTTTCTCAATAGTAGCTACAGCTCTTGAAAAAATATAATCATATTTTCTTTCCTCATCAAGTCTTTGGTTTAAATCTTCAATTCTTAAATCCAAGGTTCGCATATATCTTAAATTAAGATGTTTAGCGAACATTTCAGTAGTTTTGATTTTTTTGGAGATTGAATCAATAAGAGTAAATTTCAAATCATTTCTAACTATTGAGAGTGGAATACCTGGCAGACCAGCTCCGGTTCCAACATCTAAGCAATCTGCCTTTTGTTTTAAATCAATGTATTTCAGGCAGGAAATTGAATGAAGAAAATGATGTTCAAATAAAAATTCTTCATCTCGCCTTGAAATCAGATTGATTTTGCCATTCCAATACTTCAAATCGTCGCTGTACCTTTTGAAAAGGTCGATTTGGCTTTTTTCAATCACTATTCCATTCGAGGAGCATAATGTCCAAAATTCTATTAAATCCATTTATTTTTCCACTACAAAATTGTTATATTTACATAATTATTAACGATAATATGTAAAAAAGATTTTTAATGAATAGCAAAAACGCAAATAAAAAATATTTTTCAGTAATTATATGCACTTACAACAGAGCAAACCTTTTGAAACGTGCTTTAAATTCTCTTTTAAAGCAAACTTTTTCTGATTGGGAAGTTATTTTAATTGATGATGGAAGCACTGATAATACTAAAGAAGTCGTAAAACCATATCTGGAAAAGCAAAAAAATTTTTCTTATTTCTATCAGGAGAATAAAGGAATAGCTGAGGCACGCAATTTTGGGCTATCTGTTGCAAAAGGGAAATACACGACTTTTCTTGATTCTGATGATGAATACTGCGAAAATCATCTTGAAACCCGCTATGCTATTTTAAGCAGCAATCCAAATATAGATTTGCTCCACGGAGGAGTGCAAATTATTGGAAATGAATTCGTTCCCGACAAAAGCAATACAAACACGCAAATAAATCTTTCAGAATGTGTTATTGGTGGAACTTTTTTTGTAAAAACAGAAGTGGCTATTGCTCTCAAAGGATTTCGCAAGCAGTACTCTGAAGATAGTGAATTTTTTGATAGAGCAGTAAAAAATGGGTATTTAACTGAAAAAACTGATTTGAAAACATATATATATTATAGAGATACAGCAGATTCGATATGCAATAAAATGAAGGAATAATTTCTAATATTTATTCACCTTGCACATTCCCCCTCTCAAAAGTAATGCTACTTGTGTTTAAAAATGAAATAACGCATCAACTTAACTTGTTCAAATCTTAAATAGGAATTGAGTAAGGTAAGATAAAAATAATAATATTTTTTTGATAAAATTAAAATCTTTTGTAATTTCTATTCTATAAATATTTAAAGAGTAAAAAGGTATAAAATGGAATTTTCACCGGAAGAACTTAAAAAAATTGAAGAAATAAAATCGAATTATCCTGAAACGAAAGCTGCTCTTATGCCAGTGCTTTGGCTTGCTCAAAAGAAATTCGGCTGGCTTTCTAACGAAGTTCTTGAATATATTGCTAATTTGCTCAATCTTTCCGAATCACACGTGAAAGGTGTTGCAAGTTTCTACACAATGTATTTCAAAAAGCCGATGGGAAAATACCACGTTCAGGTATGCACCAACGTTTCCTGTATGCTAAACGAAGGCGAAATGATTTTCAAGCATATTTCAAATAAGTATGGTATTAAAAATATGGAATGTACGCCAAACGGAATGTTTTCTCTTGAAGAAGTCGAGTGTATGGGAGCTTGCGGTGGTGCGCCAATGATTGCAATAAACGAAGATTATTACGAGAATGTTAATATCGAAAAAGTTGATGAGATTTTAGACGGTTTGAAGTGAAATCAAAGTCTTGCTATCAACAAAGTTGATAATATGACTGGAAAAGATAACAATTTTGTTCAACTAAAAAATAAAAAGATATGAAAAAATTAATTTTATCTCTCATTGCAGTTTTATTCATTATTTCTGCTTGCAGCGATAGTTCTTCACCGAGCGAAACAAAAGAAATTCTCCCTTTGAAAGTTGGGAATGAGTGGAATTATTCATTTAATTCTGAAGATTCTAATTATAATTATTCTTTTTATATTGAGAAAGATACTTTAATTAATGATTCTATATGGTATAAATTAAAAGTTGATAGTTTAAATTCTTTTCTTACTAAAAATAAGAAATGTGGTTTATGGTTCTACGATATTAATTGTATCGATACGAGCAATTCAGCTTATCTTAAATATGCATATCCTGTTATATACGATGATGTGTGGTATGATGTTATTAAAAATTATCAAATGCATGTTATATCAAGAAATATGCAAGTAGTTGTTCCAGCAGGAGTGTTTTCATGCTATGTTTACCAAAAAACATATCCGAAACAGTATGGTAATGATTTTAAAATGGCAATTGATGAAATGTATTTTTCGCCCGGAATTGGATTGATTAAAGTAATTAATTTTATTTACGTAGATAATAAAAAAGAAATGGAATCATATCAGGAACTTACTTCATATTTTTTGAAATGGTAAGTTTGAATAATATAAAATAATGTAACTTTTTATTGGCAATTGTTGTTTAATTTTGTAAAGAAATTTAGTGAAAAGTTACTGAAAGTATTTAAATAAATATTATTTTGAAAAATATTAGAAATAACTTTCTAAATATGCAAAAAAAGAAAGTTTACTAAATATAATTTTAATGAAAACATATTCAAAAATATCAATATCGCATTGCCTTGTGTTAATAATGCTACCACTAGCAATAGCAAATGTTTTTTTAAATGGAAAACTAACTCAGGAGTTTTCTCTTATTCCAATAAAAGTGATAAATTATTTGGAACTATGGCGGCTAATAACTTTTCCGTTCAGTGGTGGTTCTATAGAAACGATACTTCTTTTTGCACTTACATTTTACTTCGTTGCACCAAAATTAGAGCAAATTCTGAATAAATCTCTTTATCTGCTTCTACTTTTTCTACTAATTTGTCTTCAGGGAACTCTTCAAACACTAATTTTCTGGAAATCCGAATTAGCTTTTGCAGGTGCAGGCGGTATTTCATTTTTTGTTCTGACACTGTATGCACTTTTAAACCTAAATAAATCAATCACTTTCTGGAGATATAAACCAATTAATTCATTATTTGTTTCATTCGTTTTTACTTTCATTTGGATAATTGGCTTACTTATTCATACTTCATTTACTTTTCAAAGAGAAGTTTATATAACAAATTTTCCTGATTTGGTTTTTGGTTTGATTGCTGGTGGCTTAACTTATATACAAATAATATTTGCAAAAAAAGTTATTTCTGATGATAAAGTTAAGAATGAACCTCTTTCAAAATTAATGCCCTCTCCCCCAATTGAAGATGACAGTGAGATGGATTTTGCTTTAGTTGATAAAGAAGGAAAAATTGAACAGAATTCAATACCAAGATATGATTTACCAACTTATGATGAAAAAGAAATGGTTTTCACTGAAGATAAATTAAATCAAATTCTCGACAAAATAAGCGAACAAGGAAAAAACTCTTTAACACTCTCAGAATTATTATATTTAAAAGAATACTCAAAAACATTATAATTTAGAATTGGAGACAAAATGACAAAACAAGAATATCTCAATCCCAAAAAGACAATAGAACATTTCGACATAACCAATCACAATACAGTTGATTTAGTTGATGCAATGGGTAAAATGGCATTTCAGGCACGCAATCTGAACCGCGCTGCAAATATTTATGTCCAAATGCTTAAAGATAAAAAATGCTCGGTTTATCTAACCCTTGCCGGCTCTCTATTCAGCGCTGGCTTAAAAGATGTGGTAGTAGAATTAGTAAAAAACAATATGGTTGATGCTATAATATCTACCGGTGCAAATATAGTTGACCAGGACTTTTTAGAAGCACTAGGATTCAAGCATTATATCGGCACTCAATTCGTTGATGATAATATTCTTCGTGAATTAATGATAGATAGGATTTACGATACATACATAGATGAAGAAGACCTTCGCGTTTGTGATATGACTGTTACTGAAATAATTAATTCAATGGAGCCGCGACCATACAGCTCACGTGAAATAATTGAAGAAATGGGTAGATGGCTTATTTTAAATGAAAAAGGTGAAAACTCTTTAATTAGAACAGCTTGTGAAAAAGGAGTTCCAATTTTTGTTCCGGCATTTTCTGACTGTTCTGCCGGCTTCGGTTTTATTCATCATCAATTTCATACAAAAGGACCAAAAGTTACTATTGATTCTGCAAAAGATTTCCTTGAATTAACACATACAAAAATTAAAGCTGGAGATACTGGTATTTTAATGATTGGTGGCGGGGTCCCCAAGAATTTCACTCAAGATGTTATTGTTGCCTGCGATGTTCTTGAAATTGAAGCAAATATGCATAAATATGCAGTTCAAATCACTGTTGCAGATGAACGTGATGGCGCTCTTTCCGGCTCAACTCTTAAAGAAGCAAGTTCCTGGGGAAAAGTTGAAACTACTTACGAACAAATGGTATTTAGCGAAGCTACTCTTACTTTCCCACTTCTTGCTAGCTATGCTTATCATAAAAAAGCTTATATTGGAAGAAAAGAAAAACGTTTCAACGATTACTTAAACAATCTTAATGAAGATTCTTAGCTTGCTACTAATGAACAGCTTCGGCTTTTATTAGTTCATAACTATATGTATTGTATATAATTATAATAAATCTTTTAGTAAAAGGAAGTCATCTTATGAGTGTCAGTCATAAGATGACTAAAAAGTTATTTTTCTTAAAGAAAAAGTCTTCATTTATTTATACTTTAGAGCGAAATTTTTTGAACTCTTCTGCTTTATATCTTTAATTATCAAAAAAAACTCATCTTTTAAAGAAAAAGATGAGTTTATAATTTTGGAATTAAGAAATTTTATCTATAATTTCTTTGAGAGTTTCGATTATTTCCGTATTCGTAATTATTGCTTCTTGGTTGTCTTTCAGTTCTTTCAGTTCTTTCTTTTGCTTCGTGAACTTTAATACTTCTGCCATCAAACTCAGAACCATTAAGTTCTTTTACAGCGTTCTCAGCTTCTTCGCTTTCCATTTCGACGAAGCCGAAACCTCTAAATTTCCCAGTTTGTCTATCAGTAATAAATTTCACTGATTGTACTTCTCCGAATTTGCTGAAAAGTTGTTGAATTGATTCTTCGGTTGTCTTATAACTTAAGTTACCGACGTATAATGTTACCATTAAAATAACTCCATTAAAAAATGAATAAAAATATAGAAAAATTTATAATCTTTCCTTTGCTATTCGGTGATATCTGGGTTTTATTATGATATGATGTTCGATAGAGCAAAAGAGAAAATTAGAACATTATTAATTATCTATTACTAAATTAATAAAATTAAATTAAAAAACAAGTTTTTTTTTCAAAATTTAGGTATTTTTCCAAAAAAAAACGAGTTTTTGAAAATTCCCTAACCTTTTATAAATATAGCTTTAAAAATTTGTCCAGCAACATCTGGATTCTCTTTTAATCTTCTTGATGAATATCCATACCAATCTTTTCCGAATGGAGTGTATATCTTCATTTTATGCCCATCTTTAATAATCTTGTTGCGTTTCTCTTCGCGAACCCCAAGAAGCATCTGAAATTCATAATCGGTATTCTTCAGTCCACGCTTGCTAATCTCATTCATAGCATTATCAATAAGAATATCATCATGAGTTGCTATACCAACGTATAAGCCATTATCCAATATAAGTTTCAATAACTTATTGTAATTTAGTCTAACATCATCTTTTGTTTGATATGCTATTTGAGGAGATTCTTTATAAATTCCTTTACAAAGTCGAATTGATGGTTTAAGATGCATTACAGAACGAATGTCGTCTTCGCTTCTAAACATATATGACTGTATAACAATTCCGGTATTTTGAAAACCATCAGCTCTCAATTTCTTGAATAAATCAAGCGTCATAGTAGTATAAGGAGCATTTTCCATATCAATGCGGACAAAAAGTCCATAATCTGCTGCTTTACTTATGATTTCTTTTATATTATTATATCCGAAATCAAAATCAATAGCCAGCCCCAAAGAAGTTGGTTTGATTGATAAATTGGCATTCAGTTTATTATTATGAATAGCATCTAATACCTTAGTGCTTTCACTTTTTTCGTGGATTGCCCGGTCTTTGGTCTCAACAAATTCGCCAAGAACGTCTATTGTGGTCATTCCGCCTTTTTTTTCAATTTCTTTTGTTACTCTTACTGCATCATCAAGAGTATCGCCTGCGATGTATTTTTTCGCTACCATGTGTATAATTCCTTTAGGAACCAATGGCATGGTTTTTATTATTAATTGATTTAACATAATATTACTAACTAATATTTCATTATATAATATGTTCATTTAAACAATTACAAAATTAATACTTTTCTAATATGTTTGTAATTTTTTTACTCAATTATTTAGTAAAAACGATGAATATCAGGAAATTTTAATTCTAATGAATAATTTCATTAAATTTATAAATATTATTTGTAAAATATTTTTTGATATTCTGAACTTTTTTATGTAGAAGTAAAATATTAGAAAAGTTTTGGAATATGATAATATCCAATATAAAAGAGGAGTTCAAAAAATTGTCATTCCGAACCCCCTGATAAAGCAAATGCTTTATTATTATGGAGATGACATCACTAAATGTGTTATTCTGACTGATGTCAGAATTACAAGAAAAGATGTCATTGGTAACGAAGTGAGGAATCTCAAATGTAATGGTAGCAATGACGTCAGATTCCTCGCTTCGCTCGGAATGAGTGTGCTAAATTTTGTCATCTCCTTTTTAATTAAGGTTTTCTTTTATTATTGGATTCAAAATGATAGACAAAATTGAATTTTAGAACTCCCCTATATTAAATATTTTAGTTAATTATTCATTTAAGAAAAACAAATCAAAATAAAAAGCAAGACTTCTTTGAAATCTGGATTTTAATTAATATAGGAATGGCTTTTATCCTAATCTGTACATAAAAATTAAAAATAATTTGGTTTGTAATTTAAGAATACTTATTTTAATTATATTTATTAATGAAAAGAAAAAAAAATTATATAATATTAGTAATTTACAGGTGTTTTTATGAAAATAGGTACTAAGATCTATACTGGTTTTTCCATTGTAATTGTTTTAACCATAGTTTTAACTTTATTAAGCTTAAACGTTAAAAATAAGATGAATAACAGTATCAATGAAATCTCTAACGACAGGGTGCCAAAAACGATATGGGCAAATAAAATTATTATTGCTATAAAAGATGCGAGCCACGTTTTAAAAGATATTATTATATCAAACGATACAATAGCTTATGAAGAGAAACTAAAAGATTTGGATATCCATACTCAAATAGTCAACCAAATGTTAGATTCCTTAAAAAATACTATTGCTTCAGAAAATGGAAAAGAAATGTTAAATATTCTTACTGAATCAAGGGAGAATTATATAAAAGCAAGGAATGAAGTAATTGATGCTATAAAGAATAAGAACATACCAGAAGCAAAAATACTTTTATTTTCTGTATTAGAAAAATCTCAGACAGATTATGTCAAATATTCTAATGAATTAATAAATTATCAAGTTGAATTGGCAAACAAAGCGGCATTAGAAGCAGATTATGAATATAATACAACTTTGTTGATAATAGCTGTAATTTCAGGTCTTACAATTTTAATTGCAATCATAATTGCATTAATAATAACACGAGGCATAACCGGACCATTAAAACTTTGCGTTGATGCAGCTAATAAGTTATCTGAAGGTAATACAAACATCAAATTAGAAACTAAAATCAAAGACGAAACTGCAGTTTTGTTTAAATCTATGAATAATATGGCTTACAATATATCATCTTTAGTAAAAGATGCAAATTATTTGGGTGAAGCTGCAATGTCTGGGAAATTAGATGTTAGAATTGATGCAACAAAGTATTCGGGTGAATATCAAAATCTAATTAATAGTTTTAATGGGACTTTGGATGCTGTTATTAGTCCATTAAATGTCGCTGCTGAATACATTGACAGGATTAGTAAAGGTGAAATACCTCCGAAAATTACTGATGAATACAAAGGTGATTTCAATGAAATTAAAAATAACCTGAATAGCTGCATAGATGGATTACAAGGTTTAGTTGAAGCACGTAATATTTTAGCAAATATTGTTATAAATGATTACAATAAAAATGTTAATGGAAATTATTTAGGAATATTTGCCGATGTTGCTGATAGTGTAAACGGAATATTAGTTAAACTTAAAGGAATTACTTCACTTTGCATTGAAGTCTCAAACGGAGATTTAAGGCAGATTAATGACTTGAGAAAAGAAGGAAAACGATGTGAATATGATAATCTTAATCCTTCACTATTAAAAATGATGGAAACGATTCAGCAATTAGTCGAAGAAACTGTTAATTTAGCAAATGCAGGTGCAGATGGCAAATTAAATGTTCGCGGCGATAAATCAAAGTTTAAAGGAGAGTATGTAAAGGTTGTTGAAGGATTTAATAAAACAATGGATAATATAATAAATCCTTTAAACGAAGCTGGAGAAGTATTAAGTATATATGCTTCCGGAGATTTAACCCCCAGAATGACTGGCAATTACAATGGTGATTTTGCTATTTATAAAGACAATATTAATTCTCTTGGCGAATCATTGAGCAATGTTATCAGAGAAGTACTTGATGCAGTTCAGTCCACAGCAAGTGCAGCTATTCAAATCTCATCTACAGCTGAAACTATGGCTGTGTCGGCTGAAGAGCAAAGCAAACAGTCAGATGAAGTTGCAAGTGCTGTTGAAGAAATGGCTCGGACAATTACTGAAAATGCGATGAACGCTGGAAGAACTGCTGAAGTTGCGGAAAAGAACGGATACATTGCTAATGAAGGTGGACAAGTTGTTGCAAAAACAGTTGAGAAAATGAAAGATATTGCTATAGTTGTCAAACAATCAGCTGATAATATGGAAAAACTCGGTGAATCAAGTAAAGAAATTGGCGAAATCGTATCGGTTATTGATGATATTGCCGACCAGACTAATTTACTTGCTCTTAATGCTGCTATCGAAGCTGCACGTGCTGGAGAACAAGGACGCGGATTTGCTGTTGTTGCTGATGAAGTTAGAAAACTTGCTGAGCGAACCACTGAGGCAACGAAACAAATTGCTAATATGATTAAAGGCATTCAAAATGAAACTCAATCAGCTGTTACTGCTATGAACAAAGGAACTTACGAAGTTGCTGATGGAATTTCTTTTGCGGACCAAGCAGGTACTTCTCTTAAATCTGTTGTAGATAGCTCCAGATTAGTTCAGGATATGATTAATCAGATTGCTGCCGCAAGTGAAGAACAATCTTCTACTAGTGAACAAATTGCTAAAAGTGTCTCTACTATTTCTCATGTAACTTGCGATAGTGCTAGAAGAATTCAAGATATTGCTCACTCTTCTGAAGATTTATCAAAATTAACTGAACAACTGCGTGCTTTAGTTACTCAATTCAGAGTTGATAGTAATATAGATTTCGATGACAGATTTTCGGATTCATACAGACAATTAACCTCTTCTTCGAAAAGGCACTTGCCTGCTAAATCTTAGTTATCTTTTTCTGTATAGCTCCTATTATCGTAGGAGCTATTGATATTTTTACTTTAAAAGATTATTAATTTTAAATAATTATAATCTAAATTTAAAGAAAAAGATATATCTATTAGATGCTCTGATTCTTATACTAAATTTCTTATATAAAAAGCAAAAATAAAATGTCATTCAGGCCCCCAAAATGAAGTAAGAATTTTATTATAATGGAGATGACATCACTAAATGTGTCATTCTGACGGATGTCAGAATCCATCTTATTATTATTCAACGCTATTCAATTTTAGCTATTTATTGAAGTATTTGGGCTTACCCAAATGTATCGTGAGCAAGCTCACTTGCTTTCCCAAGATTGATTCTGCATACGCCAGAATGTCAAGTAGAGATGTCATTGGTAACGTTGTGAAGAATACAGAAAGAAGTTGTTTAAAAGAAATTTTTCTGGATTATTCGCTGCGCTCCTAATGAACCAAATAAGCTTTTTATCGTATAACTGCTTATATTACAAATATTTCAAGCGATAAATCAACCACCTAGTTAATCCGATTGTTGATTATTCTTTAACAAAGGGCCGCAATCCCTTGTTAAGAGTTAGAACGCCAAAAAATATTTATATTTCGTTCATTTCTCCAAAATTAAACGTCTTCGTTTATAAATGCCTCATAATGACGGTGCTAAGTGATGTCATTCCCTTATAAATGAAACATTGTTGCTTTATCAGAGGATTAAATGACATTAAAATTTGGATAATAAAAACAAATTAGTAAATATTTCAAAAGACTACTTAAGTTTCAAATTAATTCAGAAAATTATGAAGCAAGTAGAAACCATAAAAATTTAATAAAATATAAAGGAATTAATATGACAGATGAATTTGGAAATAAGAAAAAGGCGAAAGGTTCAAATGAACTGCTACAGCTTGTTACTTTTCATCTTGGTAATGATGAATTTGCAGTTGATATTTTAAATATTCAGGGTATCAATCGGATGGTTGAAATTACTAAAGTACCTAACTCTCCTCAATATGTAGAAGGAATAATTTGTTTGCGTGGAAATATTTTACCAATAATAGATTTACGGAAACGGCTCGGACTTCCTGTTAAAGAATACGACAAGGCAACCCGCTTTATAGTAGTCGAAATTGAGAATAGAGTAATTGGTTTTATTGTTGATAATGTAAACGAAGTATTAAGAATCAAAAGGAATATAACTGAGCCACCACCAGCAATTGTTTCTGGTATTGATTCTGATTATATAACTTCTGTAGCTAAACTTGAAGATAGAATAATTATTTTGCTTGATTTAAACAAAGTATTAACGGATAAACAAAAAGCAGAATTAATTGCTTTTAACGTAGAATAAAATTTGAGCGATATTCCAAATATGAAAATTTGGAATATCTGCTTACTCCTATTAAAACAAGCCCAATTCTATTTTTGCAATATCGCTTAGCATACTTCTGTCCCAGGGAGGGTCGAAAGTAACTATTACTTTTGCATCTGTTACTCCATGAACGCTTTTAACACGCTTTTCTACTGCCTCAACCAATGACTCAGCTTCAGGGCAGTTTGGTGCAGTTAAAGTCATTAAAACCACAACTTCATTTTCTTCAGTAATTTGAATATCATATATTAAACCTAATTCCCAAATATTTACTGGTATTTCAGGGTCGTAAATAGTCATTAATATACGTTTTACTTTTTCTTTTAAATCGTCAAAATTTGTTGTTTCCATAAATCCTATATTTTTTTATTAATTATTTGATTAATTGCGTATCAAACAGTTGCGGTAGCTTCGCTAGCTTGACTTAGTCAGCATAATCATTACTTTAAAAGAGAATTGTAAATGTTTAAATAGCTTTCGTAACGGCGAAAATCAATTAAATCATTTTCAACTGCGTCTAAAACTGCACATTCCGGCTCATGAATATGAGTGCAGCGCACATATTTGCATTTGGAAGAAAAATCATCGAAATCATGAAAATACAGATGCAACTCATCAGGGATTACGCCCCACACTGCAAATTCTCTCAAACCGGGTGTATCAATTATCTCACCACCTGTATCGAACTTAAAGAGCTTAATAGAACTTGTTGTATGCATCCCTTTGCTCCACTTTTCGCTAACATCTTTAATCTTTTGTAGCTTTTTTTGAAAAATTGAATTTATAAAAGTAGATTTGCCGCAACCAGACTGCCCTGATAACACACAACTACTTCTATTGATATATTCTAAAAATTCATCAAGATTTGTTTTATTCAGCGCAGAAATAAAGAATATTTTTATTCCGAGTTTTTTATACATATTCAAATCATTATCAATTTCATCAATATTTGCTAAATCTATTTTATTTACACAAATAACAGGTTCAATAGAGCCGATTTCAGCCGCAATCAAATATCGGTCAATCAGGCGAGTATTATAAAAAGGTTCGGCAGCAGAACAAAAGATAATTAATTTATCAATGTTTGCAGCAATTATGTCTTCTTTCGGTTTAATAACATCTTTGCGCAATAGAAAAGTTTTTCTTTTTTTAATACTTATAATTTTTCCTGAATCCAGATTAGTTGACTTTGACAATCCATCTCTTTTAAAGCTAACATAATCCCCAACCACCAATATTGTGCTATCAACATTCTCAGATGCAACCGTTCCGGATATTACACATTCTACAAGATTTTTCTCTTCAGATTTATCCGCAGATTCAATAATGTAATTCCTTCCTTCCTGAATTACTACTTTCCCCCGTTCAATATTTTCATTGGTAATATTAACATCTTTGATAAGCGTCCTTAGTATCTGACGTTTGTTACGCTTTAAACTAACAAATTTTCTATCGTCTTTTGTTTTCATATTAAAGGAAAATTTCTGCAGAAACAAAATAAATTAGTATAGTACATAAATCAGTAATTGCAAGAGTAAGCGGTCCTGAAGCAACTTTTGGGTCAAGCTTTAAACCGTGGAGAAAAGTAGGAATAGTAAAACCAACAAGTGATGCATTTAAAACTGAAAGGAAAATACTAATTGCGATTACTAAAATTGAAGTTGAAAAGCCCATCCACAATGCGATAACAAATAAAATTGCTAAACTGCAGGATAAAGCAAGCAACAATGAAGATTTAACTTCTTTTCTAAAAGAATTAAAAAACCATTTGAGATTAAGATTGGAGTATTGCAATTCTTTAATTGTTACAGTCATTGATTGAACGCTAACGCTTTCTCCAAGAGCAAGAACTAGTGTTAAGAAAAATGCTAAAACAATTGATTTGACTAAAGTGCCTTCAAATTGTTGAGCTAATAAAGCACAGAGCATTCCGGAAACAATAGTTGACAATAGCCAGGGAAAGCGGTATCGCCATACCTTAAAAGCAGTAGCATTCTGTACTTGCTCTACCTTAAAACCTATAAGCTCAAAAGCGTCATCAGAATATTTCCTGTTGGATAAATCTGTTATGTCTTCAGTAAATAATGTAATATCAAGCACACCCTTAACATGACCTTGCTCATCGGTTACCGGTAATGCTAAAAATTTATGATGTAAAAAAAGTTCGCAAGCTCTGTAAACAGTTTCATTTTCTTTTATTGATACTAATTTTTTACTGTAAATATCTTTTATCAAATCATCTTCAGAAGCAGTAAGTATATCTCTTGCTGATACAATCCCAACTAATTTTTCATTGCTATCTACAACATAAAAATAAATAATTGCTCCTTTGGAGGTTTTCGTTCTCACTAATTCCAATGCTTCCTTAACACTCATTTCTAAAGAGAGAACGATAATATCATTTTTTACAAATTCAGATACTAACTTATTTAAATTTTTCATTATTTATTTTTTTAAAATTTATATTTATAAAAAAGCAAATTACAATATTCCTTAGAAAAATCAAAGAAATCAATATGGGACCAATGAGTATGAAATGTTCGGAGTGCTAAATTAATTATACAAATTCACTTTACGCATTCCTCTCTAGAAAAGTAAATGCGTAAAGTGTTATTTAAATTCTAAAAATTACAATACATTAAATACAACCTGTCGCTTATTCTACCAATAGCTTCATATCTGTTTAATTTCCAGTTATAAATAGGAGTTGAAACCTCATCGACCATTTTGCCTGCATAAAGAGTGCTAAACTGCAAATCTCTTACAATCAAAGAAGTACTTGTTGTATATGCAACAGTTTCACTATTTGGCTTTTTTGCATAAACACTGTTTAAAGTTAATTCATTGAGAATTGGATAATTTCTACCATTAACATTAATAAAGCAATCATTATTACAACCTAAAAAGCAAAGCTCAGAGCCATCATAAGTAAAGAAGGGCTTACTTGAGTATTCGCCACCGGCATATTCAACACTATTAAGAACGACAATGTTTCTGCCATTATCGACTGCTCTGTATCCAATTAAAGAAAATTCCGGATGAAGCACCAAATCATAAGCTTGCTCATACTCTTTTCCTAATAATGGCTCGTAATACTCGTCAGAAATTAAAACTGAAGATTTTCTTCCGCTTGGCAAAACAACAATCGCAGCGGCAACTGTTCCATATATATTTATTGCTACTTCAGTTATGTCTTTATATTTATCAGAAATTGACTTACTTCCTTTAAAAATCTGCCAGGTCGTTCCACTTTTACCTGCAAAAATGAACTGACCATCATTCCAAAAACCAAATGGCTTGATTTTATCATAAAGTGGACTTTCTACTCCGTTTATATTCATAACATAACCAGAACTCAGTTTCCCTAATAATGCTACTCTATCGCCGGTATAACTTAAAAAATATTCGCCAGTTCCGTTCATAACATCAAACTTCTTTTTCCCGACTACAACTGTTTCAATGTCTTCTCTTTTGTATGAATAACAAAGAATTTCTGAATTTGGAGTATAAGCAAGCATACCACTCATAGAAAGTGAGGGTAGTGTTATTTTTCCTTCATTTGTAAAAAGATAAAGTTTCTCCTTTTCACTTGTAAAAGCAGCCCATTTTTTACCATCGTTTGAAAAAGTTAGTCCATCTACTTTCAAAGCTAAATCAGATTGGTTGCCATTAACAATTAATCTGTATTGGTTTGAAAATGGTTGAGTTATTACCCACCAATTACCAGTTGTATCTATGCCGTAACTTACTACTTTTTCTGAACCATCCCATATTTGTTGTTCTCCACAACGCTGTGAAAATACATTTTCACTTATAAATAACAATGATAACAGTGCTAATTTTAATATTATATTTATTTTCATAATTCTATAAATTTTATTATCAATAATTTTTATATTTTCAAAATAAGAAATAATTACAAAAGAACAAAATTAAAAGAAAATTCAGAGTTCATTTTTTCAATTTTAATGTATGATACTTTAGATAAATCATAATAATCGTATAAAATGATTAAGAAAGGATGTTAAAAAATTAAATAAAGTAATGTTCTTTCAAAGTTCTACTTCAAAAATCATCTCCAGGTATTCCGAAGACCATTTCTACAAGAAAAATATATTTTCAATGAATAAAATTGTCTTTTAAATTAAAATATATATTTTCAAATAAGTTCTGCAATATTTTCTTGATTGAAAATTAGAGAGCAAGAGATATTTACTAATATTAAATTTAATAAAACAGTAATTTCATTTTAATAAAGTATTTGCTTTGTTGGCAAATGGAATAACATAAGATAGCAATTAATTTAACAAATTACTAAACATAGTTTAATTTTATTTTCTGTTATTCCAGTCATATTACCAACAAGATGTTCGCATAACTTATATTATAATAATTCTATGATTAATTTATAGATTTTTTATATTTTTGTGTGATATTAAAGAATTGGAAATAGTAATTTTATAAATTTATTTAAAAATCAATGGAAAAAAAATCAGTTTTAGCAAAAGGAAAGAAATTCGTCCAATTTATTTCAAAAGAACAGATTAATCAAATTAATAGCGAACTTGCAGAAAGAATAAACAGGGATTATGCTGGGAAAAGCGTTCTTTTTATTGTTGTTATGAAAGGAGCTATGTTTTTTGCAAGCGATTTGCTTCGTAAAATCACCATTGATTGTCAAATTGATTACATTAGTGCAAAAAGCTATCTAAATCAGATGGAAACTACAGGATTGGTAGAAATTACAAAACCGAAAGCAAGTTTGGAAAACAGGGATGTAATACTAATCGAAGACCTTATTGATTCCGGCACAACGATGAGCAAACTGCTACCGGAAATGCAAAAATTAAATCCCGCATCATTAGAAGTAGTTACCTTTCTAACCAAACCAGAAAATATGAAATATTCCCTTCCCCTAAAATATGTTGGAATTGAAGTTCCTAACCTCTTCGTAATTGGCTACGGTTTTGATTATGCTGAAATAGGAAGAAACTTACCTGACATCTACATTCTATCAAATGAATAAATCTTTTTTAAATTAGAAACTTTTTTAAAGTGATATTCGTCTATAATTTTTATGACTAAAGTATAATTGATGTTAAAATTAATAATGGAAAAAATGAATAAAAAAGAAACCGAAGACAAAAAAGAAAATAAAGAAAAGAAGAACTCGCCTTTCTCAGATATGAACAAACCTTCATCTCAGAATGAACAACAAATCAAAATGATGCGCAATGTTTTCATTTGGATAATTTTTCTTTCGTCTATTATCTTGCTTTATATGTTTATGAATGAGGATAAGAAGCCGGAATGGCCTATTACTTATACTCAATATATGGAATTGCTTAGCGCTGACCAAATTAAAACGGCAACAATTACTAAAACGCAGCTAAATGATTATGAGTTTCACGGCGAACTCAAGCAAATATCTAAAATCAGGTCTGAAGGACAGCTACGAGATATAAGACATTTCGTTACGAAGCTTGGCGTTCTTGATAGCGAAACCGAGAAATTATGGGAATCCAAAGGAATAACCTGGACATACAAAGACGGAGATAATCCCTGGTGGGGTGCATTGCTTTCTATTTTACCATGGATTTTACTCATTGGAATATATATTTTCTTTTTAAGACGAATGCAGATGGGTGGTTCTAAAGGAATTTTTTCTTTCGGAAAATCAAAAGCAAAACTTCTTGACAACGCTAATGGTAAAGTAACTTTTGAAGATGTCGCCGGTGCTGACGAAGCAAAATACGAACTTGAAGAAATAATAGATTTTTTAAAAGACCCTGCAAGATTCCAAAAATTAGGTGGAAAAATTCCAAGAGGTGTTCTGCTTCTGGGACCTCCGGGAACAGGAAAAACTTTACTCGCAAGAGCGGTTGCCGGTGAAGCAAAAGTGCCGTTTTATTCCATATCCGGTGCAGATTTCGTTGAAATGTTCGTTGGTGTTGGGGCAAGCAGAGTCCGTGATTTATTTGAACAGGCAAAGAAAAACAATCCCTGCATTGTATTTATAGATGAAATTGATGCAGTCGGACGTCATAGAGGCGCTGGCTTAGGAGGTGGACATGACGAAAGAGAACAAACACTGAACCAGCTTCTTGTTGAAATGGATGGTTTCGAGCAAAACAGCGGCGTGATTATAATTGCTGCAACCAATCGTCCTGATGTGCTTGACCCTGCTCTTCTTCGTCCCGGTAGATTTGACCGACAGGTTGTTGTTGACCGACCTGATATGAAAGGACGTGAAGGCATTTTCAAAGTTCATATTAAGAAAATTCCAGTAGGCGATGATGTTGATTTAGAAGTACTTGCAAAAGGAACACCCGGTTTTTCCGGCGCAGATATTGCAAATATTGTAAATGAAGCCGCATTGCTCGCTGCAAGAAGAGACAGTCAATACGTTACTATGTTCGATTTCGATAATGCAAAAGATAAAGTAATGATGGGGATAGAACGTAAGAGTATGGTTATATCTGACAAAGAAAAGGAAATAACAGCATACCACGAGATGGGACATGCTCTCGTCGGGAAAATGCTTCCAAATGCCGACCCAGTCCATAAAGTTACGATTATTCCACGTGGAAGAGCGTTAGGAGCTACTTCTTATTTACCTAACGAAGATTTCCATTCTTTTTCAAGAGATTATATAGAAGCTCAAATCGTTATGCTGCTTGCTGGAAGGACAGCTGAACGTTTAGTATTTAACCAGCTAACAACAGGTGCATCGAACGATTTGGAAAGAGCAACTCAACTGGCACGAAAAATGGTTTGCGAATGGGGAATGAGCGATGTAATTGGTCCTGTTCGCTTTGCTCATCATCAGGAAGAGGTTTTTCTTGGGAGGGAAATTTCCCAGCCACGCGACCATAGCGAATTAACAGCTCAAACTATTGATGCTGAAATTAGGAATATTTTAATAAATGCTCAATCTAAAGCTGAAGATATTTTAAGTAAAAACATGGATTTACTTCATAATTTATCTAAGGTTTTATTAGAAAGAGAAGTGCTTGATGGCGAACAACTAGATTTGATTATTAAGGGTGAAACTCTACCACCTTTGAGTAAAAATGCAATCAATGCTCTTAAATCAATTAGAATTGATGAAGAAGAAAAGATAGAAGAAGCTCCTGAAACAAAAAAGAAAAAATTTAGATTTTAGAACATTTTTTAAAGTTTTTAATCACTCTTTTCCAAGTTTTCCACTCATTCCCAAGTTGCACTTGGGAATGTAGCTTTCAATCAAGCTTTGCTTTAACTTTTTATTATTAAAAAAATTAAAAGCACAGCTTAAAGAAATTTTCTTTCCAAGTTGCACTTGAGAAAGATTGAAAAGTTTATTATTACTTTTATTCTTTACAATTTTTTTGTAAATTACAAAGATTTGTTAAACTTATTATTTAGCAATTTATGGAAACTTATGAAAGACCACAGGAACCATTAACTTTTGAAAAAGTTTGGTTTATGTTTCAGGAAACCGCAAAAAGATTTCAGGAAACCGATAGAAAGTTCCAAGAAACAGCAAAAAGATTTCAGGAAACCGATAAGCAGTTCAAAGAAACCGATAAAAAATTAAATAAGTTGGAGCATCTTTTTACTTCGCAGTGGGGTAAATTGATTGAGTCTCTTGTTGCAGGTGATTTAATTAAGTTGCTAAATAAAAAAGGTATAGAAGTTCATTATTTAAACACTCGAATAAGCGGGATTTACAATAAAAGACAATTTGAATTTGATATAATTGCACAAAATGACGATGAAACAGTTGTAGTCGAAGTAAAAACTACATTGAAACCAGATGATATAAAGGATTTTATCGAAGATTTAAAACAGATTAAACAAATGATGCCGATTTACAAAGATAAAAAAGTGATTGGTTCTGTTGCATTTCTTCAGTCAGATGGCGGCGCACAAAAAATGGCAGAAAAAAACGGATTATTTATAATTAAAGCTACTGGAAGCAGCGCTTCTATTGTGAACTCTGAAGGATTTTTGCCAAAAGTATGGTAAATAATTGTTAATTATTAATGATTAATTGTTAATTATTAATGATTAGTGAGGAATGATTAGCGATTAATGCTTAGTGATTAAATATATCATTATAACTGAAAACCATAAAATATAAACTATAAACTATAAACCATAAACTGAAGACTATAAAC
>CAZCHH010000048.1:0-25738 GCA_964498585.1 uncultured Hyphomicrobiales bacterium | reverse complement strand
CCGGTTGTACAACAGGATTGGGTAAGGTCATATTTGATAATCAAACCGAAACGATGATTGATACGGACTTATATTCAGTCAGACCATTAACTCCACACCCAACAGGATTGTGCAGTGAAGGTACAATAAAAAGAATAGTCTTTACAAAAACCGGGCGGGAATTAACTGCCTCAGATAAACAAAGAGCTAATTTATGTCCATAAAAAAGTAGTAATTATCCTTAAACCAGAATTATTCAAAAAAAATAAATAATATAATTTTCCTTCCCAAGTTCAACTTGGGAAGGAGTAGAATATACATTTATTATCTTCTTTCCCAAGCTCAGCTTGGGAAAGAGTTCAATGCTATGTTGTTTCAAATATCTCGAATAAATTATTTAATTTCTACCATTAATAAACAATCTAAAATTTATGAAAAAGACGTGTAATATTCAAAATTTTCAGGCAATTCCCCAAATATTCAGGGGAGTTCTTTTGCTTTATTTTTTTTCTATAATGTTTTCTTTTACTTGCAAGGCAGAATTTACTGAAATTAAAGGAAAAGATAAAGAGTATTTCGAAAAGAAAAATAAGATTTTAAACAAATTGAAAAAAGGCGAAATCAAACAACAGCCATTTCAAGTTGTCTATATCGTAGCACAAAATTTCTGTGTTCGTTGTTGCAAGTCCGAAATTGAAGCCGGCTGGCAAAACACTCCCCTTGAACTTAAAAAAAATATAAACATTCAATTTTGGACTGATGATACTAATATTAAATCTTTATTGAAGATTCCAGACAGCACCAGCAAGGTTACTTATTTGAATTTTAAAGGCAAAGTTCATAAAAATTTATTGAACTATGCCGGCAAAGCAATCATATTTGATAATATCAATAAGAAGCTATTTTGTTATAAAACATCTTCAAAAGCTTATGGAGATGCATATAGGTATGTAGATTCTGTAATGTATTATCAAGATTTAAATAAAAATAATATTGCGGATATAAAGCCCTATTTTACAAAATTATTAGATATTCCTGATTACGCAAACAATCTTGATATGGTATATGAACCAGAATTAAACAGATTTTGTTTCTATTCAAAAAAAGAAGGACAGTATTGGATTTATGATACTTTGTTAAATTTAAAAAAAATTATTAATTTATTCTCAAAAAAAGATATTGATAATCAGTTTGCTGATTCTATAAGATTATTGCACAATAATTTTGTATTGTTAAACGATTCGAACGGTATATCAAGTTCATTGCGCTTGAGTAATCCTACAGATACAATTCAGTATAATAGAAAAAGTAGAGAATGGAATAAAGTTGAGCAATTAATAAATTTTTATCATATAGATAGCTGCAATGCTGTGCTTGACTCAAGCCAAAACTTAGGAATTAAAAATATTGGCACTTTTTTAAGAGGATTATATTCAGATAAAGTTTGGGGAGCTTTTTATTTGATAAATGCTGATACTGTTTTCCATAAATATGATTTATTCACTATTAATCAAAATCACATAACTAATTATGAGGCACCATTAGAAATTTATGCAGGCAACCAGCAATTTGTTTGTGCTTTTAAAGATGAATTACATTTAATTTACGAAGAGGGCTTTCTTTATAATATCAAACCAGATATAAAATACGATAAAATAACTTTGTCATACTATGAAAAGAGTTTCAGAAAGTTTACCAATTATGATGGTTCAGTTTTCAGCATCCAGTTCAACCAAGACAATAAATCGTATGTAACATGTTACAATGACTTAGGATTAAGAATACTTCCCCCAATTGTTGCAGCTTATGATTCGTATTGTTTTGTTGCTAATGATGGGAGTAAAATTATTAATATATGCAAAAGCAATGAAGATAAAGTATGGAAATTAGAATATTATAATTTTAAAGATTTCAATAAATAATTGTATCTCCTTCCCAAGTTGAACTTGGAAAAGAAATAATAAAGAATAATATAAATTCCAATATAAAATGTCATAAATATTATGAATATATGAAATGTCATTCTGACGGATGTCAGAATCCATCTTGTTCTTTTTCGATATTAAAGATAGATTCTGGCATACGCCAGAATGACATCTTTACATTTGTCGGTCATTCTGAGCGGAGCGAAGAATCCAGAGGATAGTGGTTTAAAGAAATTTTTCTGGATTCTTCACTTCGTTCAGAATGACAGGGTAAATTAATGTCATTTCCATTTAAAATAAAAGTCTTCTTTTATAAGGGGGTTCGGAATGACATTTTAATTTTGCACTTTTAGTTAGCGGTTTGGTATTACTTTAATCTGCAGTAAAAAAAAGCCGAAGTAAAACTTCGGCTTTTTAATTTCTGAAATAATCAGATTATTTAACAATAATCATTGATTTAGTCTGTGAAAATGCTCCGGCAGTTAAAGTGTAGTAATAAACACCGGAAGTTAAATTATATTGATTTGCATTGAAATTGACTGAATAAGAACCTGGTTGAACCATTGCATCAAATAATATAGCAATTTCTCTACCATAAATATCATTTACAGTTAATTTAATATGTTTAGATGTTGCAGCAATGAACTTAATTGTAGCATTATCTAATACTGGATTTGGTTCGCTATTTAGCAAAGTAAATTCTCCTGTAAATGGTTCTTCAACAGAAGATTGTCCATATTTGGATACGGCAACATTAACAGTATCGGAATAAACTGTTCCGCAATCATTTGTAATTTCACAAATATAAGCACCTGCATCTTCTGTTGATGCTTCTGCTTTTGTATAAGTGGCTTCAGTTCCGACAGCAATGTTAGTTGTATCTATTTTATACCAGGTGTATGTTACAGGTAAGTTGCTGGAAACTTCAACTGTCATAGTAAATTCTTTAGATTCTTCAACTTCTATAGTAGTTACAGGTTGAGTTGTAATCACTGGTGGAATATTGACAGTTAAAGTAGCTTCATTAGAATAAATAACATACATAATTGATTCTAAAGTAGCTTCAAGTTTATATTGCCCGGCATCTCCTTCGACAATGCCATTAATTGTTAAGGTTGTTGTATTGCTTCCGCTAATTCTTGCATCATCAGTTAAAGGAGCATCATTGAAATACCATTGATATTTAAGTTCTTCTGGACTGGTTGAATTTTCAGCAACAGCAGTAAAAGTAACAATATTTAGAGTACAAGCAGTAGCGTCATCAGGTTGTTGAACAAAGATAACATCAGGAGCTAATATACCGAAATTAGAAGCAGTATCAGCACCGCATAAACCAGTAACAACTACCCAATAATCTGTCCCAAAATCATCTTCGGTGATATTAGTAATAGTCATTAAGGAAGATTGAGCGCCTTCAATCCAGTCATTGTTTTGAAGGAGAGTAGTTCCTTTATACCATTGAACTGTAGCAGGATAAGTTAAATGAGCAAATACTTCAAATACAGCTTTTGAACCAGTTCCTAAAATCTGATTTTGAGGAGGATAAATGATATTTGTTGCTCTGTTAACATATACTAATGCTGGCTCAGATTCTCTTGGTGTATTAATTCCTTCGCAGTCATCAGCTAAAACTCTACAGGTATAAACTCCACTTGCATGGAAAGAAGCATTCTTGATTTTGAAAATTACACTATCGGCAGTATTGTTATCCTGCTTTGTAATCATAATACCATCTTTATACCATTGATAGTTATGAACAATACCTACAGCATTTACGGTTAGCAATACATCTTCACCTTCACAAATCACAAATGGTTTTGGATTTGTAGTAAATGAAACGTGGCTGCTCCAAACTTTAGTGAAACCAACAGCACTGGTTGTATAGCTGATATTGTTACAATAAGATAATACTACGCAACGATAATAGCCGGTATCGGCTGTTGTTACTGCTTCAATAATGAAATCTTTTGAATTTGCACCATAAATATCAGTAAAGATGCCGTCATTATCAACATCAATTTGCCATTGATATGATTGGACAGTTCCACTAACATTAACAGAAATCTTAATCATATCGTCTTTACAAACGCCAAAAGCAGGTGTAAAATTGTATATTAAATCAGGTGTTCCAATAGTCATTGGAAGGGCAAATTGTAATTGTGTAATATTTGAATAAATTGAATCAGGGTCACAATTATTATTGAAACCTCTAACTTTTAATCGATAGTAACCAATATCAGCAGATGATATAACAGCAATAGCAAATGTATTGCTGGTTTGTCCGGGGACTGGTTCCCAAGTATTGTTAGATGCATTTAATTTTTCCCATTCAAAGCTTGTTACAGTTCCAATTGTTGGGACAGTCATTGAGAACGGATAAGTATTACAAACTAAATAAGTAGGGTTGGGTTGGGTTGCTATTGAAGTCGGTTGGGTAATATTAAGAGTAATTATGTTTGATGGTACTGAATAATCCAATACTCTGACTGTGCCGTAATAGTTACCGGCATCTTGAGCGGTTAACGGTGCTATAAGATGTGAATTTGTATTTGCACCCGGAATTAAAACACCATCATGATACCATTCATAAATTAGTGGAGGATTGGTACGTGAAATACCATCTGGGAAACTAGTTATTACACCTGTGAAACCTAAAGTAATTTGAGCGGTAGTGCCAGCGCAGTAAGAAGTCAAAAATGGGTCGGCAGATAAAGGAACAGATATTGCTAAATTTGGAATAGCTTCGTCTGCACCCATTTGTGTACTGGTCGTAGTTTTTCTGGCTATATCATCAAAATCAACAGAAACTGCTGGTATTGTTGGACATAATAAACTCATATTTGATAATGAAGCACCATCTAAATGTAAATCAGTTGTAGTTGGATTCAAAAATTGGACAGCAGTATTAGCTGAATTAGCGTCTTTGCCTGTTGCAGCTATTAAGGCAGCTAATGAAGTAACATCACCAGAACCAACCATTCCAAGAACTCCATAAGTACCTGAGACATAATAATTATTATAATTACAATCTGCAAATGCCTGATTATCCGGCACATACATTGAGTATGATTTTGTTCCAGCTAAACCAGTCATTGAATTAATAAATATATTGTTTCTGACATCTAAACCAGTACAAATATTAAGGAATGGAACAACCTGTGTTATCATTAAACAAGATGTTAAACTACCAGATGAACCTGCACCAGCTTGAGCTGTAGTTAAATTAATTGTATTATTATAGATTTTATGGTTATTACCACCATCAATACGGATTCCAAAAGGATTGTACTGAGTTGACGTAGTACTATTGTTTGCGCTTGTAATATCAGAAATAATATTGTTCGAAATGGTCATATTAGTTCCGCCATTCATAATGTTAATACCGTAAACACCAGTATTTGCAGCAGTTGAACTTAGTCCATAAATTTTATTTCTGGTAATTATACCATTAGAAGTATAACCATTAATATGAATGCCGATAACACCATCAACAACGTTAGTCAAATTTGCCTTCATATTATAGATAGTATTGCCAGTAATAGTTGGAGCATCAACATTTTCTACCCAAATCGATTTTACTCCAATGAATTCAGAAGGAGTAATTGAGCCGAAAGTGTTGTTAGATATTTCAAGTCCAGTCAAAGAAGTTGTAGTTGAGCCCATTACAAGAATACCATGGCGGACTTTATAAAATAAGTTATTAGTAATAGTTAGGTTATTATTGTCAGCACCTGAAGTTGGGCTCGGAGTAGGAGTATTTGTTATAGCTGAATTATCAAAAGCATAAACGCCATAGCAGCCAAGAGTAGATGCAGAACCGCCATAAATTTTGCAGTTTTTAATTGTAATGTTTTCGCATCCTAAGCCAGCTCCTAAACTTTTTAATCTAAATACTGCAGAAGTAGTAGATGAATTATTATTTTTGAAAGTTAGCTTCTTATCGGGTCCGCCATCAATAATTACATTGCTGCAACCGTTTAAAACAATTAATCCATCGTTAAAATTACCTTGAACAGTCCATCCTTCAGCAGGAGCATTTGTTGATGGTTTTATTGTTATAGTATAGTTCGAACCTACTGTCCACTGGCTCAAAACTGGTAACTGGTTTGAATTCTCATTAATATTGTTCATAATATTTAATGTTACATCACCACTCAAACCAGCGTTACTGATAAAATAAAATGCTGCAAATAATGTAGGCATCATACCAGTTCCTACATCATAGCTACCGGAATACTGTGCATCTGCTTTAAATGCACTTGATACTATAAGTAATGCAATTATTAGAAGTTTTGATAAAAATTTCATAAATCCTCCGTTAATACTTAAATTTTATATAAATAATTATTATTTTAATTCTCTTATTTTTAAATAACTATTTTAATATTTCATTCATAATTTTTATGCCAAATACAAATTTATGAAAAAAATATTCAATAATTTTGTAATTTACATTTTATTTATAAGTTTTACAACATTTAATTACTTTATATTATATTTTTATACTTGAACTATTGTTTATAATTATACTAAATTAAGAAAAAGTATTTAAAAATAAAAACAATGTGTAATATTTTAAACATTTTTCAAAAGATTATGAAAAAAATTAAATTTATTTGCTCTATTTGTCTGTTTACTTTTTTTTCTCTTTTTATTTTTTCCTGCGATAACTCTTGGGATGATGAAAAAGAAAATTATCTGAATGCTTACAAAGAGATTTTATTCATCAGACTCAGTACTTCTGATACATCAATTGCAAATACAAAAATTCTTCGTATCTATGATAAATATGGCTTTACTAAAGAATCATTTATAAAAACTTTCAAAAAACTTTCAGAGAATCCAGAGGAATATTTAAGAATTTTAGATTCTCTTCGTCATCAGACTATTAATGAAATGTCAAATTCAAATAATAAATAGGTTAAATTATGACAACAAAAATTGAAACTTTTCAAAATCCAAAACCTAATAGAAAATATCTGATTACCCACATTAATCCGGAATTTACTTCTGTATGCCCCATTACAGGACTACCAGACTTTGCTACTATAACAATTAAATATATACCAGACCAGTTATGTATAGAACTAAAATCATTAAAATATTATTTTCTTGAATTTCGTAATAAAGGCATATTTTATGAAGAAGTAACTAATCTTATCCTTGATGAATTGGTAGAAGTATGCAATCCTTTCGAAATGGAAGTAATTACTGAATGGAGTTTACGCGGTGGTATCCGCTCTGTCGTTCAGGCAAAATATACTAAATAATCAGTTTGTGAACTTTTTAGTCATCGGATTTCTGTCAGTCAAACGGTGACTTCCGATTGCAAATGTATTCATTATAATTATACGTTTTACATATAATTACGTGTTAAAAAAGCCAAAGAAGTACATTAGGAACGAATCGAAGTATATAAATAATTGATAATTATAAATTTAAACTTTCGTAAAGTTTTGGTTGTAAAAAAAGCGATGTCGTTGGTAACGAAGTGAAGAATCAAGATAAATTACTTTTAACCACTATTCTCTGGATTCTGCGCTGGGCTCCTAATGAACCACTTTTGCATTTTTTCACTTAACTATATGTATAATATATAATTATATTGATTTTGAATATTGACTAAAGTCATCTGACAGATGTCCGGTGACTAAAAAGTTCATTTTCACAAAAGTAAACGTCTTCGTTTATATTCGCCTCAGAATAACAGTGTCAAATTATGTCATCTCCTTTTAAATTAAAGTTTTCCTTTATCAGCTAGTTCTGAATTACTCATCAAAAATATTTAATAATTCTGTGATTTAGCATTATTGTTAAAAAGATATTTTAAATAATATGATTATTAGTATAATTTTTATTAATTTAGCTTACTGCGTTTTAATTATTAATTATTAATTATTAATTATTAATGAAAATATGCAAAAAAATTATCATAAATAACCGATAGCTGACAGCTAACAGCCGGCAGCCGACAGCTAAAAAAACTATGAAAATACACGGAAAACATTACAGAACAATATGGGAATCTGAAGAAGATGAATCTATTGAAGTCATTGACCAAAGATTGCTGCCACATATTTTTAAAGTTGTAAAACTGAATACAACTGAAGATTTTTGCTATGCTATCAAAGATATGCTTGTCCGCGGTGCCCCTTTAATCGGAGCAGCAGCGGCTTACGGTATGTATATAGCAACATTGGAAGCAAAAAGCAAAACTGATTTTAATAAGCACCTGTTAGATGCAGCACAAAAACTGAAAGCTACAAGACCCACTGCTGTGAATTTAGCTTGGGCTGTGGATTATCAGCTTTCTTTCTTGCTTAATATTAGTTCGAACGGACAAAAGATTGAAACAGCAAAAGAAATTGCCCGTAAAATAGCTGATGATGATGTAAAGTATTGCAAAGCGATTGGTGAATTTGGCTGCATAATTATTGAAGAAATTTCACAAAGGAAAAAAGGGGAAACGGTAAATATATTAACTCACTGCAATGCCGGCTGGCTAGCAACAGTTGATTGGGGAACGGCTTTAGCTCCGATTTACACAGCACACAGAAAAGGAATAAAGCTGCATATCTGGGTGGACGAAACACGTCCGCGTAATCAAGGTGCAAAATTAACTGCTTTTGAACTTTTCAATGAAAATGTGCCAAACACGTTAATAGTTGATAATGCTGGCGGAATCTTAATGCAAAATGGCTTGGTGGATTTGGTTTTAGTTGGTAGCGACAGAACTACTTCTACTGGCGATGTTGCAAACAAAATAGGCACTTATTTAAAAGCACTCGCTGCGTTCGACAACAATATCCCTTTTTATGCCTGTCTGCCATCATCGACTTTCGATTGGAAAATTAAAGATGGTGTTTCAGATATTCCAATAGAAGAACGGAACAGCGATGAAGTAAAATATGTTGACGGAAAAACTGAAAATGGAATAGAAAATGTGTTGATTACTCTCGAAGAAACGAAAGCTGCAAATTATGCTTTCGATGTAACTCCTGCACGCCTTGTAACTGGCTTAATCACCGAAAGAGGTGTGTGCGATGCAAATGAAAAATCAATTTTAAAATTATTTCCGGATAAAAAGTATGAATGAAGAATTAAAACTTGCTGAATATCTCTCTCTTTTTGAAGATAACGATTTCGATTGCGATTCAGAGTTAGCTTTGAACATATTAAATGCTGTAAAAGAAGAAATTAGCAGCACCAAAGATACGGAACTGCTGAAAAAGTTCCTTGATGCAAGTGCTGCTCATAGTTTTATTGCATCTTTAGGAACAGAAGAAAACCGTTTAAATTGGGTTGAACTTGCTTTTAAGTCAATTCAGCTCTCGGGCTATAATCTGCTTGATATGTTTGAAAACAGAGTGAATCTTTATCCAATGAAAATTTATTTTCAGGATTTTTCAAATGAACCTCCGCTGAAATGGACTTATCAACAAGTTTTTTTTCATATTCGGGAAATTGCAGCTACTTTTTGGAAAACCAAATTGGATACCGAACCAAGAGTTGCGATTTTTTCGGAAAACTGCTTCGAAGCTGCTTGTTCCGATATCGCCTGTCTTTGCTATGATATTCCTGTTACTCCAATAAATACCCAGTTTAACGAGGAAATTCTTAAATATATCATAGAAAAGCATAAAATCAATATAATTGTAACTGATACTGAATTGCGGCTTGATAAAATTTTAAAATTGAAGCATAAGCACAATTTGCCTTTCAAGATTTTTTTCATTGGCAATAATGCTAATATAAATGAAAAATATCCAGTCAATTACCTCGGTGAATACTGCAAAAGACTAAGTGGCAGCGATATTACAGATATACTAAACCAAAGGGAACGAAGAACAATCAAGCAGGTGGCAACTATTATGTTTACCTCCGGCAGCACTGGAATGCCAAAAGGAGTATCTTTTTCGATGTATAATATAATCGCAAAGCGGTTTGCACGTGCTGCTGCATTGCCAGAAGTTGGTGAAAACGAAGTCCTGCTTTGTTATCTCCCACTTTTCCATACTTTCGGACGATACTTGGAAATGCTCGGTATGCTTTTTTGGTCTGGGACATACACTTTTTGCGGAAATCCTTCTGCCGATACTGTTCTAAAATTCTTTCCTATTGTCAATCCTACTGGTTTTATCAGTATTCCGCTTCGCTGGGCGCAAATTTACGAAAGAATAATCGAAGAAGAAGACAAAGTTAAAATCGCTGAACATAAAGAAACGGCTTACAAACAAATCACTGGACGGAATCTTCGCTGGGGACTTTCTGCTGCCGGCTATCTCAGCCCGGATATTTTCAAATTTTTTCAGGAAAGAGGGATTCAGCTTTGCAGTGGTTTCGGTATGACAGAAGCTACTGGCGGTATTACTCTCACTCCCATCGGCAAATATGTTGAAAATTCCGTTGGGAAGCCACTTCCTGGTATTAATATATTTCTTGACCCGAATGGCGAACTAATTATTTCCGGTCACTACGTTGCTCATTACGATAACGAATTCAATTTCGATTCTGAAATAAAATTTCCTGATGAAGAAGAGTATATGTTCAAAACTGGCGATGTCTTTAAATTGCTTGATGATGGACATTACGAAATAATTGACAGAGTTAAGGATATTTATAAAAATAATAAAGGGCAAACCGTTTCACCCCGCCTGGTCGAACAGAACTTTGAAGGGGTTGCCGGCGTTAAAAGGACTTTCCTTGTTGGCGATGGGAAGCCCTATAATGTGCTTTTTATTGTTCCCGATGATGAAGAGCCGATTTTAAAACTTTACAAGAACCGAGAAGAGCAGCGTCAGTATTTCAGACAAATAATAGAAGTTTGCAACAGTTCACTTGCTCAGTATGACAGAATTATCAATTTCGAGATTTTAGACCGGGATTTCTCTCCCCAGTTAGAAGAAATCACTGCTAAAAATACTTTTAACAGAAAAAATATAGTGAAAAACTTTTCTGGTTTAATTGATGATTTATATAATAGTAACACAATTGAACTAAAATTTGGCGATATGAAAATAAAAATTCCGAGATGGTTTTTTAGGGATATTGGTATTTTGGAAGATGACATAATTATTGATGAAACAGGAATTTTAAACCGTTCTAATTCAGTTCATTTGACTATTAAAAAGAATGATAATCTAATCCGGATTGGAGATTTGCTTTATTCGTTAAATTCAAATGTAATAGAACTTGGAACGATTGTCAGGCAGCCATCGCTTTGGTGCGGAAACAATGAACTGCTTTCATTTTATCCTTGCAAAGAGGGCTGGGATACTCCACATAATTCTATTTCTAATGATATTCATTTTTGTTTTGAAAATACTAAAAATAATGTCCAATTAATTTCTCATATAAAAGATGCATCACTTTCCAAAATACACAAAAATTTTGTTACACTCAATTCTTTGGAAAATGAAGGAATAATTGAAGCAGTAAATGAATTATCGACTTATTTAACAGACAATCCAAAAAGAATACAGGATTTGGTTCGCAGAAGATTATTTGCACTTTGCGAGCATCCTGAAGAAGCGGTAAGATGCTTAGCGTATCGGATATTAATTTTAGATGAGCCGGACGAAAGTTATAACTACTTGTTTGCATGGTTTGTTAGCTCTGGAAAATCATTTTTAAACAGCGATTCAATAGAATTTCTTACATTTTCTCATTTTGAAAAGCGCCGGCTCGAAGCATTAAGAAAGCGACTTTATTATTACAGGACAAATCTTAAGCAAGGTTCAAACGAACTTACACGCCAACAAATCGAAAATATTTTTGAATTGCTTGTAAATTTCGTTTCCATTCACCCTGAGTATTACAATTCTGTTCGCTCTGAACTTTGTTCCTGGGTTTTGCTCAAAGAAGACAAGTTTTATTCAGATATTGCAAGTATGTTTTTCGATAAACTTTACCTTGAATACGAAAACAGTTTATTGAGCCGAACACCAATTTTCAATGAGGAAGAATTGGACAGCAAACTCGTTTTTGATGATAATTTAGATGAAGATGAGATTGAGCAAATACGCGGGTTGCTTTTGGACAGAACCTTTTTGAAACAATCGGTAATGCTTGCTTTCGATAAAACGAATTTTTTAATTGATAATATTCAAAATTACGGTATTTGGATAAATCGCGTTCATATATCAAGCAAGATGCGTAATTACAGAATAAGTATAAATACAATTTCAAATGAGCATTTCGATTTATTGCTAATTATATTTGATGAGACGGAATATGAAGATTTCCACAATGCAGTATTTTGGATGTTTGCCGTTGCAAGCTATCCTTTCAGCCCGCGTGTGCTTCCGCGAATTGGTTGCTGCCGACCAGAGAAAAAAGCAATGACTGTCGTTTATAAATGCGAACTTAATGTTTGGGAGCAATTGCGTCAGCTAACAATCCAAAAAAATATTATTGATTTTAGCAAAACAAAGAAGCTTTGCAGACGGCTGTTTATCGAAGCTTTTGCTGCTTTTTTCCGTGCCTGGCGCTACAGTGGTTATAAAATCGTTCCTAATTCAATTACTCCTTCAAATGTAATTGTTAGCGAGCAAGATTTTTATGACGGAGCTGTTTTGCAAAATATGTCTGAAATTAAAGAGTATGAATCTGCACTTATGTTTATCAAGCCGATGCTCCTTAATTTTTATATGAAAACGATTAATCATTATCCAAATACACGGAAATTTCTTGATATTACCTGGATTTTCGATTCTTTATACGAAGCTATTGATATTCCTACTGCTGATTTATTTTTAGAAAAATTACTTAATATTTTGGAAGTTCACGATTTACTATGCCCGAATGAGACAAGTGTAAAGGAAATTTTAAGCAAATATATTAAAAGCAGGAAAGAAAAGTATTATCCTCCTTTATGCCTTACAGTTGCGATTGATGAGTATTGGGAATGGAAATCTCAAAATAAGCAAGCTACTTCTGTTGCTTGCGAGGAAACAATTACTGAACTAATAAAACTTTACAGGATTTTTCAGCAGCCGGAAATTGCAAGGTATTATTTATACCGCTTTACTTATTTTCACGATGCCGATTATCTTACCAAAAAAGCTTATGACAATCTATTGCATACCCTCTATAAAAATCCGAATGAGCCGGCTCTTAACTGCATTGAACTTTCTGATTTGCAGAATGAACTTAAAAATGAAGATGACAAATTAATATTTAGCCGGCTTGTGTTCCCTACCCAGACTACATCAAAGAATATTGAGGTTAAAAAGATTGGGATTAACGACAAAGAACAAACTGCTATTATTTCAAAAATCAATGACAAATACAATCAGCAGTTCATTTTCAGGAATCCGATTAAACCAGTTGAAGTTGGTAATTTATACCGTCTCTTTTATTTGGAAAATTATCCCAAAACTGCTACTGAAAACGACAGGCACTTCGTTTTAATTGACGGCTCAAATAAAATTGTTGGTGGAATTTGCTATAAAATTGTTGAAGCAGATATAGTATTGCTTGACGGAATTGTTGTTGTTGACCATCTCAAGTTAAGAGGATTAGGCACCGCACTTGTCAAAGACTTTATAAACAGAATGAGAGCATTGAATTATAAAATCATCAAAACGCATTTTTACACTAAAAAGTTTTTTGAAAAACTCGGTTTCCAAACTCATAAAAGCTGGGGCGAATTTGTTTTGTTTTTAGAGTAAATATTTCAAACTTTCGCAAAGTTAAGAAACTCGGGCGAAAGTAATAATATAAATTCCATTATAAAATGTCATATACAATATGAATTGTCATTCTGACGGATGTCAGAATCCATCTTATTCTTTTCGATAATAAAGATAGATTCTGACATCCGTCAGAATGACATTATGCCACTTAATACTGGAAATTGTATAACAGTTATTCTGGCGGATAGAATGATAGAACTTTCCGAAGGTCGTTTTAAATTTATTCCGTAGGAATTATATATTTGTAACTCATAAACCCCCTTTGCTTCTATTATCCCGTTAGGGATTAAATAGTAATACTGTATATGTAATCCCTACGGGATAAGAACAGGAACGGCTTTCACTTGTTACAAATATCAAATCCCTACGGGATAAATAAAACAGTCTTTTGAAGTAATGCGAACAACTTGTTGATGGTATGACTTCCCCTCTTCTTTTCCTCTGCACTTGGGAAGGAGTGGAGAATCATTTATCACTAACTTTGAGCATTCAGGAAAAGAAGATTAATGAAATAAAAGGAGTTGTCTTTCGTTAATAAAAAAAATTACAGGAAATGTTATGATTGCAAATAAACAAATAAATATTACAGTTGATGAACATACAGCATATTTGTATGATAAAGCACCCGCTTATAAAAAGCATAGCATTAATTTTCTTTTATCTGAGTGGCTTAAAGAGGATTCAAATAAAGAAGCCATTTCAGTTTTAATGGATAACATTGGCTTTCAGGCAATGTCATATGGTTTGAATCCAGAAAAACTTGAAGAACTTTTAAACGAAAAGTAATGAATATTCTTCTTGACACCAATGTTATTATACGTGCTTTATGTTTCCCTTTCAGCAAACCCAGAAAAGCATTTGATTTAGCTATAAAAAACGGAAATCTGCTAACTTCTGAAGATACTTTTAACGAGTTAAAAACTGCACTTTTGAAGCAAAAATTTGATAAATATATTGAACTAAATTTAAGACAGGAATTTTTAAAGCTATATTCAAAATTATGCAAAACTGTTCAAATATCACAAAAAATTGATATTTGCCGTGATAAAAAAGATAACAAATTTTTAGAATTAGCAATGAATGGAAATGCAGATTATATAATAACAGGTGATTCCGATTTACTTATACTAAATCCCTTTGAAAATATTAAAATAATTACTCCGGATGCTTTCCTTAATACATTCAATAAAAATGTAATGATATTATAAAGGAATGCTTAAACACTTATATTTAATCATTTGTTTTTTCTCCTTCTCATTTGAACTTGGGAAGGCAACTTTCTTAAAAAAGCTGTTCTTTGTCTCAAACAATATTTTTCAAATTGAATTTATATTTTGCTCTCAAATAAGAAAAGTATAACTTTTATGAAAATATCCTTCCCAAATACAATTTGGGAAGGAGTGGGAATTATAACTTTCTTTCCCAAATACAATTTGGGAAGGAGTGGAGAAAAAAACCTTTTCATTATCCTTTTTTCATTCTTCAAAACAAAAATATATTCTTTCAATTTCGAAAACATCTCTATAAAAAAAGAATTATCCTACTTAAATTCACTTTCATCATTTTTAAAAATAGAAATGATAAGTTTCATTTTGCATTTTTTATTTTTAAAAACACATTTATCTTTTAGAAAAACAAAAAAATCATCTTTGAAAATAGAAATGAATTGATTAAATATATCATTTTATTACTTTATTATATCCTGTAATTATTTAATAATATTATAATGATAATTATTAATCATATTTTATCATATTAAGATATTAAAATAAAATTTAAATTATTCAAAATGATGTTTAAATGATATATTTCTATGTTTTATTAATACATTTTATTTTTTAATTAGAATAATATTTTACTTAAAAGTAATAATATGTATTCATATTACTTCTTTTAAGCTTCATTTTACTTCTTTTAAGCATCATTTTACTTCTTTAAAACATCAATTTACTTTATTTAAACATCAATTTATTTCTTTTAAACATATTTTTACTTCATTTAAATATCAGTTTATTTCTTTTAAATAAAATTTAGATACATTTAACTATCATTTTAATTCTTTTAAAAGACATTTTATTATATTTAAACAATACAAATCAATTTTCATAGATGATTTTTGTATTTTACAAGAATACGAAAGTTAATTTAAAATGTAAAAATCTGTCTTGCAAAAGAACAATTTTATAATGAACTCTTAACTTTGTATATTTAAATATGATATTTGTTTATTACTGGAGTTCAATTTGTAATATTTACTTGCAATTTGTGCAATGAAAGAGGCAATTTCTGCTTTGAATGAATAATTAGAGGTGTTTAAAGAAAAGAAGCACACAGTCATACTTTTCCAACATTTTTTTCTTTTATCCCGCAAAGGATTATATTATGTGTTTGTCTTGAACTGTGATTTGTATGATTTATATGATTAAGATGATTAAGAAAGAAAAAGAACTCGCAAGTCATATATTGTTAGCGGTTTGGTCTAAGAAAAAAAAGAACTCACAATTCATACGAACATTGGGAAATGATAGTATGACTGAAGAGATAAGAGATGAATATATAGCAATAAAAAAAGCAGCCAACATTTTTGTCGCCGTCAGCTGCTTTTTTTCACAAAATAAGGAAGGAGCTTATCTTACAATTACAAAACTACTTTGATAACTACCGCTCTGATTCTTTATTAATAAATAATACAATCCCTGAGCTAAGTTTTCAACGTTTATTGTAAGCTTTTCTGAATTGATTGAACTGTAATTATTTTCAAAAACTACAGTACCATCTGTATTGAGAATTTTTATATTTGTATAATTGGAATTCAAATCCAAATCAATACTAATTGAGCTTGTAGCTGGATTTGGATATACTTCAAGTTGCTTAATCGTTTGATTGTCATCTACTGAAGAAGCTTTTGCAAATAAAATTATATCTTTGTTAATTAATTCATCATTTTCATGTAATGAAATAATTGTTTCAAATTTTTCATAACCATTCTTTTCAGCAACTATTTTGAAACTTCCTTCTATTAATTTATTTAAAGAGTAGGCGCCATTGGATTTGCTTAAAGCCCAATCAACAGAATTGCCGTTATTAGTCATAGCACGAATGGTAACTCCGGAAATTGGTTCGTCGTTTTGATTAAAAATACTTCCTTCAACAGGAATAATTTTGCCAGTGTCTATTCTTACTAAATCTTTTAATTTAATAACGTATTGGTTTTCATTGTTATCAGAATTAACTGTAATAGTAGTTGCAGATAAAAATTCTTCTGTAGCAAAATCGTTATCAACGTAATAACCGGGTAAATAGTCCATTTCAGAAGGGAAAGTAAACAGGACATAATCGCCGGGAATAACACCGTATATTTGGAATTCACCTGCTTCATTGGTTTGAGCAGGGAAAGCCCAGTTGTAATAATATCCTGTAGTATCCATACTAACAAGATATGCCTGAACAGAAGCACTCAATGGTTCATAATCTTTGTTAACAACTTTTCCATTGATGTAATAAAAATCATTAGCGTATTTAACTAAAGTAAAGTTTATATCGGTAATGTCTTGCTCTACTAAGATTGGTTCAGCTTCTAACTGATTTGAAGTGTTATAGTAGTATTCTTCGTAGTAATTGCCATCTAAGGAGTAGGCAAAGCCGACATATTCATAGCCGGCAAGAACAGTTACGCTGTAATATCCGCTTCTATCGGTTTCTGTACTAGCGTCAATATAAATTTTACCGGGGTCAAAGGTATTTGAATCACCAATAAAAATTGGGAAGAAATAAACATAAGCATGTAAAGGGTCACCGGTTATTTCGTCTGTAACTCTTCCGCTAATTGTATGTGTTTCATAAGTAAATTCAGAATATACTTCTACATCTGAATCAAAAGTATTTCCGCAAGTCATATTTATGATTTGTGCATCTTCATAACTTGGAGTATCCTGGAAATATTCAGTAGTAATACCTTTGCCGGAAAATCTTAATTTATAATTTCCCTCCGGAACAAAGAAGCTATACTGACCATCATTATCAGTAACAGTTGACATATATAAATAACCGGGCTCATCGTTATAAGGATATTCAACATCGGGCATAAACACATCAACAGTCGCAAAAGGAACTTTCTGGCTGTTTTGGTCATAAACTGTTCCATTTAAATAGGCGCAGGGATAATCAAAATTGTAATTCCTAACCTGTATATATATTGTTTGTTCAGCGTATTCAGAAGGTTCATCAACGTAGAATACCTTAATAGTAAATTCATAATCACCTATCGCAGTAGGAGTCCACTCTATTGTTCCGTCAGTAGAAGAATAAGTCATACCATCAGGAGCATTAATCAATGAAAATTCTATAGCATCTTGGCGGCTTGTCCAAACATAAGGAGTATATGAGAAGAATTCATTAACAGAAAGGATTAAAGGATATGATGGATAAGAAGCAAAATAGATGCTTGGAGGTTCTTCAATAGTAAAGTCTTGAGTTAAATTATCTCCGCAATCAATTTCAATAACAGCTAATGAAGTATCATCATATCTGCCATCTTTAGTAAATATTCCAAGTTGAAAAATCCCTTTGGGAAGTTCAAGAATGTAATACCCGTTTTCATCAGTAATTGTATAATAATATTGTTTAAATACGTTTGAATTATCCGTTAAAAATGCAAAAACATATACATCCGAAGCAGGTTCTAAGCTATTTTCATATCTTATGGTTCCTTCAAGAGTAGCACAGGGCATTTCTTCTTCAGTAATTACAGTAACATCAAGCCAGCATTGCCCTATAATATCCGGATTATCAACTAAATATGCAGTAATTAAGTAACTAAAATAACCTGGTTCCTGGCTCGTCAATGAAAATTGACCAGTAACTTCATCTATTGTTGCAATGTCGTTATTGGTTAAATCCATGAGCTCGTATCTAAGCTCACCGGGCAGACTCGATACTGCATTGAAATCAATGCTAAGAGTCTGCCCAATTTGTATTGTTTCTTCAATAAAGTAACCATTTTCAAAGGTTATTATTGTTGAATCATACTGCGCTCTTAAAGAGCTGCTAAATCCTAACATCAGCAAAAGAAAAACTAATGTAAGTTTAATATTAATTTTTGAGGGTATCATAATATTTCTCCAAAAATATTTGTTTAACATTCATCAATAATATACTCTTCGTTTCAGTTTTGTTTCATTATTTCTCAATTCATTTAAATTTTATACAAAAGAGAAAGAAAAAAGTCATGCGAACAACTTCGTAGATAGTATGTCTAAAAAAGAATTAAAATATTTATTTTTTTCTTGCATATTTCAATTGTTTAAATAATCAAGAAAAAAAATATAGAAAAATATAGAAAAAAAGCCCCTGCTCCAAATTTACGAGATAAAAAAGCAGGGGCAAATTAATATATTAATTTATTTACTAATTTAAAGAGAAATGCTTTATGAAAAAAGAATTACTTTTTCTCACGCTGTTACAAATGACATCTTTGCTTGTCATTCTGGCATTCATCAGAATGACGCATTAGTCATTTCATTTATTTTTAATTGAAGTTCTTACTTCATTTTGGAATTCAGAAAGACCTTTTTATATTGCACTATTTGTTGGTGTGCTGTAAAAAACTGATTTTTATTTGAAACTAAAATAGTAAATTTTCGTAAATAAAATTAAAAAGAATATTTGCTTTTTTATTGTAATATAAGTATATTATTTTACGTATATATAAGTATTTACCAATCGATTATTTTTGTTAGCACTAATAAAAATATATTTTGTTAAATAGAATATTATTTGTAATTTGCAGTATGAAAAAGAGAAATTTTATAAGAAATATTGGAACAATGCTATTCATAGCAATAGTAGTATTTTTTCAACTTATAAATATTTTCTTCGGACATTTCCATTATGTAAATGGTAAAATGATTTACCATGCACATCCATTTAAACAAGACGATAATTCCAAAACAATACATATTCACACACAGGAAGAATTAATAAGTATTTTCCTTCTAAATTCAACTATTCTTCTTGTTACCTTCTTCATATTTTTAAAAGCAATAAATTCTAGTTTTATTTTAAAACGAATAGAAGAGCCAGTTTTTAATTATATACAAATCTTCCTTTCCAATAATAATTATCGAAGTCCTCCAGCTTTTTGCTAAAATATCCTTTTTAAGATAGTCTAAAATTTTTCATACTGAATCCCTATAATGAAGTAAGAACTTTATTTAAAAGGAGATGAAATAAATTTACTCTGTCATTCTGACGTATGTCAGAATCAATCTTGGTTTTCTCTAAAGAGATTGGACAAAGGAATAATTTTAGTTATTGGAAGTTAGTAAAAAAACTAATGACGAATAAAACCATACCACTAACAATAATGGTAATATAATCTGTCATTCTGAAGCGCAGCGAAGAATCTCAAACTCTGTGGTATCAATGACTTGTGAGATTCTTCACTTCGTTCAGAATGACTGAGTTAAGTGGTGCCATCTCTATTTAAATAAAGTTCTTACTTCATTTTGGGGTTCGAAATGACATTTTGATTTTGTACTTTTAGATAGCGATTTGGTATAAAGACTATTTTAAAGATGGATTCTGACATCCGTCAGAATGACACTTTTACTTATGTCATCACCATTATAATAAAGGACTTGCTTTATATCGGGGTTCGAAATGACATTTTGATTTTGTACTTTTAGATAGCGATTTGGTATAAAGACTATTTTAAAGATGGATTCTGACATCCGTCAGAATGACACTTTTACTTATGTCATCACCATTATAATAAAGGACTTGCTTTATATCGGGGTTCGAAATGACAATTTTAGAACTTCCCATAATAAATTTTAAATAACAATATTTTTCACTTAATAATTTTAAAAAAATGAATTTCAAATATATAATAATCGCAATAATTTTCGTGTTATCTTATAATTTTTCAGTAGCACATAACCATACATTAATTGGAAAAATTGAATGTAACAATGGAGAAAATAAACCTATACCGGGAGCAACCATAAGAATCGAAAATACAACTCTCGGAACAATAGCCAATACAAAAGGCGAATTCAAATTAAAGCACATTCCAGATGGAAAATTCAACCTAATAATTTCAGCAGTTGGTTTTAAAACACAAACATTTTCAATTGAATTTGAGCATACAGAAGGCGACGACATAAAAGAATTTAATATTTCAATGGAAGAAATAGCTATATCAACTCCCGATTTAGTTGTTACTGCTACTCGTTCAGAAAAAATATATGAGGATACACCAGTAAAACTTAGCGTTGTTTCACAGTCGGTTTTAAAATCTACTAATTCACTAAACATAAAAGAAGGATTGAGCTTCCAACCCGGCTTAAGAATAGAAAATACCTGCCAGAACTGTGGAGTAAGTCAAATCAGAATCAACGGTTTAGAAGGACATTACACACAGGTTTTAATAGACAGCAGACCAATATTTTCTGCCTTAAACGGAGTTTACGGATTAGAACAAATTCCTTCGATTATGATAGACAGGATTGAAGTTGTTCGCGGAGGTGGAAGCTCGCTATATGGCAGTAGTGCTATTGCCGGCGTTGTCAATATCATAACAAAAGACCCTTCAATTAACTATTACTCCGGCTCCTATATTCAATCTTTTACTGACGGAAAAACTCCGGACAACACTTTTCAGATGAATGCCTCATTAGTCAATGAAAATCAGGACATTGGAGTATATATCTTCGGATTAAACCGCAACCGCACTGAATGGGATGCTAATGGCGATGGATTTACGGAAGTGCCAAAACTTGATTTAACCACTTTTGGACTGAAAGCATTTTATAAACCGACATACAAAACAAGGTTTAGTGCTGAATACAATATAATTAATGATGACAGACGTGGCGGAAATAAATTAAATCTTCCGGAACACGAAGCTGATATTACTGAAGCTGCCCGTCACAAAACGCATATTGTCCAGCTAACATCAGAAACATTTTTTACTACTTACGATAAACTTTCAATTTACGCTTCCGGTCAATTTACTGAAAGAAAAACATACTACGGTGCTGAACGAAATCCAGATGCTTATGGAAATACAAAGAACAGAACGGCAGTTGCTGGTTTGCAATATACTCATATTAGCGATAATTTCATTTATGGGCAACACATTTTTACTATCGGCTACGAATTTCGTAATGATAATATTGAAGATGAAGCATTGGGCTACGACAGAATAATCAAGCAAGATGTTGTGGAAAATGGTATCTTTTTGCAAGATGACTGGAGCATAACTGAAAAATTTTCATTGATTTTTGGTGGACGTTTCGATAAGCATAACTTAATTGACAAATTCATATTTAGTCCCCGCGCAAATGTCCTTTATAAAATATTGGATAATCTTTCTGTTCGAGGTAATTTTTCAACCGGTTTCCGCTCACCTCAGGCATTCGATGAAGATTTGCACATTACCATCGTTAATGGCGGCGGTCAGGTGATTAGATTAGCAAAGGATTTGAAAGAAGAACGTTCCTACACTTATGGCGTCTCAGTAGATTGGTTTTCTGATACAAAATCATTCCCTCTTGCAGTTTCTTTCGATTTCTTTTCAACTAAACTAAGCGATGCTTTCGTTCTTGAAGAAACCGGATTGGACGAAAAAGGAAATATGATTATGGAAAGGCGAAACGGAAACGGTGCTAATATTAATGGATTTACTTTAGAACTTCAATCCAATATAAAAAACATTCTTGCTTTTAAAACTGGCTTTACTTATCAAAGCAGTAAATACGATGAACCATTCGTTTGGTCAAGCGGAGACGAAAATACCGCTTCTCAATCTACTGACAAGCTATTAAGAACACCAGATTTATATGGCTATTTTACATTTACTCTCAATCCTTTCGAAAATGTCGGACTTGATATTTCCGGAGTTTATACTGGTCAAATGTATGTTCCACACTATATCACAGAAGAATTAGATACTGGCGAAGAACTTACAAGAGATGAATTAGTTCATACCGACCCATTCTTTGAGCTAAATTTAAAAGCTACTTACAGATTAAACCAAATTCCAAATATTGAGATTTTTGCTGGTGTGCAAAACGTTTTGAATAGCTTCCAAACTGATTTTGATATGGGAGTGAAAAGAGATGCCGGGTTTATATATGGTCCTTCAAGACCAATAACACTTTTAATGGGTATGAAAGTAGAACTGTAATTGGTTTAGATAGATTAGATAGATTAGATAGATTAGATAGTTAGATGGATTAGTAGTTCCCTCTCCATCCCAAGTTCAATTTGGGATGGAGTATAACAAGATTGGAAAAGTAGTAAATAGGTTTACCTGTTTCCTACTTTAACTCAATACTTCCACAAAATTCTCAAATGTAAAACATAAAATCTCTAATTTAATTTATTGATTGCTGTTGTATGTTCGTCAATGCCTCCTACATCGGGAGAATCTTTTCCTATAATTTTATTGGCAATATCGGTTAAAGTATTGTCATTCAGATTGAAAATAGAATTCGAAACCACTTCAAAAGAAAGGTTATCTTTTTCAAAATCAACAAGAATTTCAGAACCGGGTAATATGCTGTTTTTCAGCATTTCCTCAGCAAGCTGGTCTTCAAGGTAGTTTTGTAATGCACGTCTAAGCGGTCTTGCACCAAATTGCTCATCAAAACCTTTTTCAACTAAGAAATCTTTTGCTTTTTTTGTAAGTTCAAAAGTAATATTTGAAGAAGCGAGCCGCTGGCGAATGTTCTTTAATTGAATTTCGATAATTGAATAAATACAATCTTTATTTAATTTCTTGAATATAATGAAATCATCAATTCTATTGATAAATTCGGGATTAAATAGCCGTTTTATAGATTCTTCGATAGTATTTTTTATATGTTCATTTTCAGTTTCAGGTAAATCTTCAGTGAAGCCAATTTTCCCACCGATTTTGACGTCCCGTGTTCCAACATTAGAAGTCATAATAATTACAGTATTTTTAAAATCAACTCTTCTGCCTAATCCGTCTGTTAAAATGCCGTCGTCAAAAACTTGCAGAAGTATATTGAATACATCCGGGTGTGCTTTTTCAATTTCGTCAAGCAGAACTATGCTGTATGGTTTGCGTCTTACTTTTTCAGTCAGCTGTCCGCCTTCTTCATAACCAACATATCCCGGAGGAGCTCCAACAAAGCGTGAAACTGAGAATTTTTCCATATATTCGCTCATATCAATTCTAATAAGCGAATCTTCATTGTCGAACATAACGCGAGCAAGTGCTTTTGCAAGCTCAGTTTTTCCAACTCCGGTAGGTCCAAGGAACATAAAAGAGCCGATAGGACGCTTGGGGTCTTTGAGTCCAGCTCTGGCACGTCTGATTGCACGGGCAAGATGCAAAATTGCTTCGTCTTGACCAACAACAAGTTCTTTCAAACTTTCTTCCATATTGCTTAATTTATTACTTTCACTTTCTGCAATTTTGTTAACTGGAATGCCAGTCATCATTGCAACTACGTCAGCAATATCATCTTCTTTTACTTCGTTGTAGGTTTTGTTTATATTATCGTCCCATTCCTGCTTTAACTTATCGATTTCAGTTAATAATTTTTTCTCCAAGTCGCGTAGATTGGCAGCTTCTTCAAAATTTTGTGTTTTTACAACCTGATTTTTTTGACTTCTAACAATCTCAATTTGCTCTTCTACCTCCATTATACGCTTTGGAACGGTGATATTGGCAAGATGAACTCTGGCTCCGGCTTCGTCAATCACATCAATTGCCTTGTCTGGAAACTGCCTGTCGCTTATATATCTATCTGAAAGTCGAATGCAATTTTCAATAGATTTTTCGGTAAATCTAACCCGATGATGTTCTTCGTATTTGGCTTTTATATTTTTTAAAATTTCTTTTGTTTCATCAGAAGTGGGTGGGTCAACAATAATTTTTTGGAAACGGCGGTCGAGAGCGCCATCTTTCTCAACGTACTGGCGATATTCGTTCAAAGTAGTGGCGCCAATACATTGGATTTCACCACGCGAGAGAGCGGGCTTAAGCATATTAGCAGCATCTAGAGAACCTGATGCTCCGCCAGCACCAACAATCGTATGCAGCTCATCAATGAAAAGGATTACATCTTTTGCTTTTTCAAGCTCGTTCATAATTGCTTTCATACGCTCTTCAAATTGCCCTCTGTATTTTGTTCCGGCAACAAGAAGCCCTAAATCCAAGGCAACAATACGTTTGTCGAAAAGAACTCGTGGCACTCGCTTTTGAACAATTTTAAGAGCTAATCCCTCAACAATAGCAGTTTTCCCAACTCCGGGCTCACCGATTAGTACCGGATTGTTTTTCTTACGCCTTGTAATTACTTGTGATAGACGTTCAATTTCTTTTTCTCTACCAATAACAGGGTCTAATTTGTCTTCTGCAGCTAATTTGGTTAAATCGCGGCTGAAATTATCTAAAACTGGTGTTTTTACTCGTTCTTTTTGCATTATTCTTTGTTTTGTTGCCTGAATTTGTGGATTGGTTCCGGGATTAATCTTACCGCTTAAAATATTATCCAATTCCCTACGAACTATTTCGTAGCTTACTGAATAAGGTTTCAGTGATTGAGAAGCAATATTGCTTTCATCGCGAAGCAAGGAAAGGAGAAGATGCTCAGTGCCGATAATATCTGATTTGTATAGACGGGCTTCAAGATAAGTAACCCGCAATGCATTTTCAGCATGTTTAGTAAGTGGGATATTGGAAACAGTTGTATTTGTAACATTTGCCGGACGTATTGTTTCTTCGATTTCTTTTTTTAACTTCAATACATCAATATTAAGATTCTTTAAAATTTTTACTGCTATTCCATCACCATCTAATATCATTCCAAGCAAAATATGTTCTGTCCCTATATAATCATGTCCCAAGCGAATTGCCTCTTCTCTGCTTAATTTTATTACTTCATTAACTCTATTAGAAAAACTAAGTTCCATATCATTTATTATATTACTAAATAATCATATTTCAATACTTTAAAATTTTAAGACGCAACTTATAATATTATATTTTAATATATGAAAAGAATCAAATAAAAGTAGTGCTTGGCCCAGTAGATTAAATAGATTATTTCCTTTTATCCTGTATTAAACTTTATTATTTTCATACTATTTCGTTTTAAT
>CAZCHH010000047.1:0-27342 GCA_964498585.1 uncultured Hyphomicrobiales bacterium | reverse complement strand
TTTAGAATTTTTACATTTTAACTCTATTAAAAATGTAAAATTACTAAAAATTGAGCTATTATTTTTAACTTTATCAAAATATTCTAATTTTTATAAGCTGAATCTATTCATCCGATGACTGGGAAGTCATCGGATGAATTATTCAGGTTAAATAAATAAAAAAATTTTCTTATATTTACTTTGTTGTTTTTTAAAAATATTTAATTGAGATGGAAAACACAATAAAAAATACATTATCAGTAATACTTATAGTCTTACTTTTTTATGTAATCTCAGCACTTTCTTCAATCATTATTCCACTTGTATTTGCATTGCTTTTATCAATTACATTTCAACCCCTAATCACTTTTTTAAAAAGGAAAAAAATCCCATTAGTTATTATTTTGCCTACAATCATAATTATTTCTTTATCTGTAATATTTATTTTATCGATGTTATTATTTTATTCAGCAGCTCAGGTGAAGAAGGAATTACCAGAGATTATTACTTTATTTAATTTGAAAATGCTTGTTTTTTTTGATTTTTTCAATAATAATATAGGTGATTTGCTCGATATGAAAATTGATACTGCTTTTTTTCTTTCTTATTTCAATAAAGATGTAATTACATCACTAATTTCCAAAGTTGCTAAAGGAATTGGTTCTTTTACAGGTTCATTTACTATGTTTGCTCTTTATTTCATAATTTTACTTGCATCAGTTTCAAATTATAGGGAATTCTTAGCTTTTGTAGAAAATAAGAAAGAAAGTCAAAATTTTGTTAAAGTATTTGATGAAATACAAAAATCAGTTTCTTCATATTTAAAAATAAAGTTAATTATAAGTTTAATTACTGGAATTATTGTTTATACAGTTTGCTCTCTTTTTGGATTAAAATTTGCTCTTCTCTGGGCTTTCATTTCGTTTACACTTAATTTTATCCCAACAATAGGAGCTATAGTTGCAGTATCCCTGCCAACATTATTAGCTTTAGTGCAATTCAATTCAGTTTGGAACGGGATTTTTTTATTTCTCATACTTTTGGTTATTAAGAACTTGTTAGGAAATCTGATTGAACCTATAATCACTGGGAATAAACTTCGTCTAAATACAATTACTGTAATTTTTGGATTGATATTCTGGGGCTTTCTTTGGGGTATTCCGGGGATGTTCCTTTCAGTTCCTTTGCTTGTTATTATGAAATTAATTTTTGAACAGATACCAAGTTTAAGCTATATTAGCAGGTTGATGAGCTAAATTGGTAGTTCAATAATTCATATTTCTTATTTCTGTACAAGTGCAATAAGAAATAAGAAAAAAGGAATAAATTGTCTAAGTACTTGATAACTTTTTCTCAAGCTGAAGTTGAGATGGATTTCCATTTCTTGTCATGCTATCAGCTTGCTGATAGAATTATAAATCCATAATCATTCGAACAACTTACTTCAAACTAATGCAAACCATTTTTTTATTAAAACTAATAATAATTTAACATTTTCATAAGATAATCTAACGACTTCAAACGCTCATCAAAAGGATTACCAATAACATCTTTTCTTGTCATTCTTGCGTATGCCAGAATCCATCTTGGGAAAGCAAGTGAGCTTGCTCACTTGTTACATTTGGGCAAGCCCAAATGCTTCAATGAAATAGCTAAAAATGAATAGAGTTGAATAATAATAAGATGGATTCTGACATCCGTCAGAATAATAGCAAGTAAATTCTATCATCTCCATATATATAAAGAATCTGATTTTCTGAAAGTTCAGAATATTAGGCATCTTTAAATATTAGAAACCAACAAAATCATATTTAATTTCATTTAAAATAACTTATGTTTAATTATTTTATATAAATTGAGAAAAATTTATTATTTTAGAATTTCAATATAATAGAGCTAAGAAGAAAACAATAATGAACAAAATAAACAGGAAGCAGCTATGAAAACACTCATTGAAACAAATAGTTATCGTTTGCTTAATGAACATTATGAAGGAATCAGCAGAATTCATCTTCGTGATTTATTTGAGGCAGACCCAAACCGATTTGACAGGTTTTCTATTGAATTTGACGATATTCTATTCGATTATTCCAAAAATATTATTACAAATGAAACAATAGAACTACTAATTAAACTTGCAAACGAGCTACAGCTTAGCAATATGATTGAAAAGATGTTTAACGGAGAAAAAATCAATAACACAGAAAACAGAGCTGTTTTGCACTATGCTTTACGTAATCGCTTGCAGGAACCCGTGAAATGTGATTCCTGGGATGTAATGCCAAATGTCTTTCAGGTGTTGAATCAGATGAGTAACTTTGTTTCTTCTGTTCATAATAAAGATTGGAAAGGTTGTACTGGCAAAGCAATTACCGATATAGTCAATATTGGTATAGGTGGCTCTGACCTTGGTCCGCAAATGGTTTGTACTGCTTTAAAACCATACTCAATAGGAAATATAAGGACACATTTTGTTTCTAACGTTGATGGTACCCAAATTGTAGAAACTTTGAAAAAGTTGGATTTAGAATCAACTCTGTTTATTATCTCATCAAAATCTTTTACAACTCAAGAAACTTTGACTAATGCTATAACAGCAAAAGAAATTTTCCTGCAAAAAGTTTCTCACAATGAAAAAGATATTGCGAAGCATTTCATAGCTATTTCAACCAATGAAAAAGATGTTAAAGAATTTGGAATTGATGCTAAAAATATGTTCGTTTTTTGGAATTGGGTTGGCGGAAGATTTTCTCTTTGGTCATCAATCGGACTTCCAATAGCACTTCAAACTGGTATGGAAAATTTTGAAAAGCTACTTGAAGGCGCTCATAAAATGGATTTACACTTTAAAAATACTCCGTTTGAAAAAAACATTCCTGTGCTTGCTGCCCTAATTTCTGTTTGGTACACTAATTTTTTCGGTGCAAAAAGTCAATGCATAATTCCTTATGACCAATATTTAGAAAAGCTTCCAGATTATCTTCAGCAGCTTGAAATGGAAAGCAACGGGAAATGCGTTACCCGAAATGGTGAGAAGATAATATATTCAACTGCTCCTGTTATATTCGGTAGAGTTGGAACTGATGCACAGCACTCCTTTTTTCAACTAATCCATCAGGGTACACAACTAATTCCAGTAGATTTCCTTGCTCCAATTAATTCTCACAATCCTGTTAATCCTCATCATGAAATTTTGCTTTCAAATTTCTTTGCCCAAACTGAAGCTCTTATGAAAGGGAAAACAAGAGAAGAAGCAAAAATTGAGTTAGTCCAAGCCGGTATGAGTGATGACGAAATTGACAAGTTGCTTCCTCATAAGGTTTTTCCGGGCAATAAACCTACTAATACAATTTTATATAATAAACTGACTCCATCGGCTCTTGGCTCTGTTTTAGCAATGTATGAGCATATTACTTTTGTTAAAGGTGCTATTTGGAATATTAACTCATTCGACCAGTGGGGAGTGGAACTTGGTAAACAGCTTGCAAAAAAAATTCTGCCTGAACTAAGCGAAAATGATAAAATTTTTACTCACGACTCTTCTACAAATGGACTAATCAATTATTTCAAAGAAAACAGGACTTTATAACTGAAACAAAAAATTATTGCTTTCGTATGAAATTTATATTTTATAACTACATGGATACATTATGAAAAAGCTTTTTTTAATCTTATTTGCAATGATAATTGCGCTACCTCTTTATTCTCAAAACAATAACACAGAAGTGAAACAAGAAGAAACTCTGTTTGGCGGCGGAGAAATGAAATCTGGTGGGTATGGAGCGCCAGAAGTAAAATTCACAAATTTTAATAAAGAATTTGGAGTTCTTGTTGGCGGAAGAGGTGCCTGGATTATTAACAGTTCTTTTGCTATCGGTGGTGCTGGCTATGGTTTAGTTACAAGTCATTCTATTCAGGATTATTTGACTAATTACGATACAAAAGCATATTTTAGAACTGGATATGGTGGGCTTTATCTTAGCTATATAAATTCTTCTAATGATTTAGTACACTTTACTATTAATTCTCTTATTGGTGGGGGCGGTGCTTCATACACATCTTCAATATCTGATTTTTTTAATGATGAAGGAAGATATCACTCTCATGTATATGAAAGCACCGCTTATTTTGTCTTTGAACCAAGTTTAGGTATGGAAATAAATGTTGCTAAAATCTTCCGCATTGAATTGACTGCTGGTTATAGATTTATTTCTGGATTAGAACTATCAAAAACAAAAAATTCTGATTTTAGCGGATTTTCTGGTGCCATTGCCTTCAAATTTGGAAAATTTTAAAATAATTGCTGTTATCGATATTTTTTTCTTTTTAAATTTAATAATGAAGTAAACAATATTATATTTGTGTCTATTTGTGAATAATTTTCTTCCGTAAATAGACACAAATTTGAGACATATATTTAATACCAAACCGCTAACTAAAGTGCAAAATCAAAATGTCATTCCGAACCCCACTAATAAAGCAAATGCTTTATTATAATGGAGATGACATAACTTAACACTGTCATTCTGAGCGATAGCGAAGAATCCAGAATATTTCCTTTCAACTACTAATCTCTGGATTCTTCGCTGCGCTTCAGAATGACAGATTATATTAACATTATTGTTAGCAGTTTGGTATTACATATAAATTTGTTAGTTTTGAATCCCTGCACCCTATAGCGAATATGTTCTTTAATCAATGTTTCTTATTCCCTCTCTCAATAGAGGAATGGCACTAGCTTTACAAAAAACATATCAATTCAGTTTTGCTAACAGCTTAAGATGGAATTACGTAAGTTGAGTTAATTAATAAAAATTTTGATTTATAATAAATTCTTTTTGTTTCAATAAATATTTTGTATTTTAATTTTTGGTTAGTGATGCAATCTTGAAATAAAAGTTCTTATACATAAATATTTTATAACTATTTTCAAGGAGTAGTGTAATGAAAAAAGTAATTTTACTTATTTTCTTGCTAATAGTGTTATTTAGCACTACGTATTCACAGCAACAGCAAATTATAGCACTGCAAGTCGGAGAAGATGTAAGCTTCTTTAATAACTTAGATTCTGCAATTGTCGTAGCTCCACAAGGTGCGGAAATTTATCTGCCACCCGGAATCTTCCAGCATAATGCTAGTCTTTTAATTGATAAAAGATTGAATATCTACGGCGTTGGGCATTATCTCGTCTCAACATATACAATGATGAGAACAGTCATTGCCGGAGACCTCAAATTCGTTACCGGCTCAGATTCTTCAGTCATTGCAGGGGTTTATTGCGACAATATAACGTTTGGCAGCTCATCATCAAACGATGCATTAACAAATATTTTGATTCAAAGATGCAATACTAATAACATTAATTTAGGAAGTAGCACATCTGCTCCTGTTTCTTCAAGCATTTTCATTCAGGAATGTGTGGTTAGAGGTTCCGTAAATGGTTATAATGCAGAAAACTGCATTATATCAAAAAGTATTTTTAATAATACTGTTTATTCTTTTAGCTATTTATCGGTATCTAATTCTATATTTCTTGGAAATTACTATCCTTCCTATAATGATTATTATTGCCCCATTTATAGTGTAAATAGTGCTTTAATCCAGAATAATATTTTTAGGTATGCTGGAAATCAGGCAATACATACTTCTGTAACAAACTCTGCATTCCTTAATAATCTTTTTGTTCAAAACCTAACTAATTTTTCTGGCAATTCAAATGTTAATAACCTTGTTAATGTTACTGCTTCACTAATTTTTGTAAATCAATCCGGGACTACTTTTAATTATGACCATAATTATCATTTAAAAGATGATTCATCCGGCAAAAATGCTGGAAACGACGGCACAGACATTGGCATTTACGGCACTGACGAACCCTACAAAGAACTCGGCATTCCTTTCACCCCAAGAATAATGGAATTCATCTTAAGACCACAAGGAAACACAATCCAGTTAAATACAAGCGTTGAAGCGCAAGAAAGATAGTTCTAATTATTAATTGTTAATTGTTAATGATTTGTACTTTATATTATGTTTTACATTTAAATATAAAATATTTGCAAAATGTATTTGAAAAGCATTTTTTTTAATATTGAACAAATCAAATAATGATTAAAAATTATAAAAAATATAGAGAATTTGAGCTTGAATTTAACAAGAACAATGAAACTACATTAGAAGAGCGTTTTCAAATGTTTGAAAAAATGTATTTATGGTGGCGTATGATTAACAATAACAATCATTTTTATTCAATAGAGGACTCACAAAAGAACATTAACATAGCGAAAGCAATTAATGCTTTAGCTAAAAAAGCAACAAAATAGTTTTATTCCAATATTTTAAGTTCTTTGTTTGTAGCTTTATTTGTGAAAATTTGTGAATCATTTGTGTTTATTTGTGGAAGATGGTTTTTCAAGAATTCACTCAAATATAAGTATAGTAAATAAAATTGATTCTGACAGACATCAGCATTATATTTTATTAAATTGAGACAATCATAAAAAATATATTTTTAATTATTTATCAGGAGTTATCCGATGAAAAAAATATTATTACCATTGCTTTTGCTTGCTATTGTTACAGTTTCAACAATGCAGGCACAGCAGCAGCAAATCATCGCCCTTCAAGTTGGCGAAGATGTAAGTTTCTTCAGTAATTTAGATTCTGCAATTATAGCCGCTCCAGCTGGAGCCGAAATATATTTACCACCCGGCACTTTTGCTCATAGTCCGGCGCTTTTAATTGATAAAAAAATAAATATTTATGGTGTAGGCCATTATATTGTTTCAACTTACACAATGATGAGAACTGTAATCACCGGAAATATTTGTTTTGTTACTGGAGCAGATTCTTCGGTTATTGCCGGCGTTTATTGCGATAATATAAATCTTGGCAACTCAAGTATCAACGATGGACTTGCAAATATTTTAATTCAAAGATGCAATATAGGAACATTATCACTTGGAAACAATACTTCTGAGCCAATTTCTTCGAGTATTTTTGTTATGGAATCAGTTATTCGAGGTGCAGTCAACGGATACAATGCTGTAAACTGCATTTTTTCCAAATGTATATTCAATTCTACAGTTACAGCTTTCAGCTATTTAACTGTTTCAAATTCAATATTTTTAGATTATTATTATTTAGGTTATTATGACCAGTTTTGTCCAATTTACTCTGTTAGTAATTCTCTGATACAAAGTACTATTTTCAATAGAAATTTTGGAGATGGATTAAGATATATAACAAATTCTGCTTTCTATAACAATTTATTTGTAGCAAATATTACAACAGCCCAATGGGGAGAAAATGCCTATTCAAATAATTTGGTAGGTATTAGCACATCAAATATTTTTGTTAATCACCCAAGTAATTCATACACATTCAGTTATAACAGTGATTATCATCTTAAAGATACTTCTCCGGGAAAAAATGCAGGATACGATGGGACTGATATTGGCATTTACGGAACAAATCAGCCCTACAAAGATAATGCTGTTCCCTTTACTCCAAGAATTTTGCAATTTATGCTCACCCCGGAAGGAAACACTATTAATTTAAATACAAGCGTTGAAGCCCAACAACGATAAATAATTAAGGAGATTATTATGAAAAAAATTATTTTACTGTTGTTGTTATTTGCTGCTCCAATGCTTGCTCAGGTTAATACAATAAACCAGTATGAGTATTGGATTGACAGCGATTACGACAACAGAGTATCGGTAAATATAGCAAATCCGGATACCGTTTTTAATCTTAATGAAACGATTTCACTAACTGGCTATCCGACAGGATTTCATATCTTAAACCTTCGATTTAAAGATAGCAAAGGTGTTTGGAGCTATCCCCTTGCATATACTTTCTATAAATATTCCGGCGTTAATAATAAAATTGTTTATTATGAATACTGGATTGATAACGATTTTGAAAACAGAGTAACTGCATCGCTTACTCCAAGCGATTCTTTCAATCTAATAGCAGAAATTCCAATTCAGGATTTAACAAATGGCTTTCATACCTTCAGCTTGCGTTTCAGAGATTTAGCTGATGTATGGACGAGTTTGCAAACCGTCGCTTTCTATAAGTTTTCTGCTAATGATGATAATAAAATTGTAGAATATGAATATTGGTTCGATGGTGATTACTTTAATAAAGAAACCGGCTACGTTGAACCAATTCAAACTTATAATTTAATAACCAATATTCCGATTGACAATTTAAGCAAAGGAATACATTCCTTTCAAATCAGATTTAAAGATATAGCAGGGGGCTGGAGCTATATCGTTAAGGAAAACTTCTTTAAACTTTCCTCTGGGTTTGATAATTCAGTAACACTTTATCGTTACTGGTTCGATAACGATGATCAAGATATAACAACTGTTGAACTTACATCACCAGCTCAATTCCTTGAATTGCTGCGTGATTTGATTGTTCCGGAGTTCGAGCCGAATTCAGTTCATATTTTCAATATGCAGTATCAGGACAAAATCGGGTATTGGAGCTATGTAGTCCGCGATACTTTTACGTATGAAACCGGCTTGGTTACTCTTGATGCTCCGGATTTAATTCTTCCAACAAATAATTTATTAAATGTTCCTCTTTATCCAATTTTCAGATGGACGCAAAGCAATGCTCAGGATAATTATGTCTTGCAAATTGCGACTGACCCTGAATTTCTGAATATTACTCAGGAAAATTTAGTTACTGACACAAATTTCGTATTACGAAACAGTTTGGCAACAAGCACGCTTTATTACTGGCGTGTCCGTGCAAAATGCAATGAATTTTTAAGTGACTGGTCAAACGTTTGGAGTTTCACTACAACTGATGAACTTTACTTGGAAACTCCGGAACTTATTATTCCAGTTGCAAATGCTGAAGAGGTTCCAATTTATCTTATGTTTAGATGGACTTCGGTTCCCGGTGGTATTAATTATTCTTTGCAAATTGCGACTGATTCAAGTTTCGGAAATGTTGTAGTAAATGAATTAGATTTAACAAATAATTATTTTCAAAGTATAATTCCTTTTGAATATTGGACAAAATACTACTGGCGTGTAAATGCTGTAAATGGTCCTTATTCAAGTGACTGGAGTGAAGTAAGAACGTTTAAGACAGTAAATGTTCCGATATCAGCCCCAAATCTTATTTCGCCACCATTAGCAGCAGTTTTGACTACTCCGGAAGTTAATTTTTCCTGGGCTGGTGATGAATTTACAAATTATTATCGCTTACAGGTTTCACCAAGCAGTTATTTTTCAACACCTGTAATCAATATAGTAACAAATGAAACTTCGTATCTGACAAGTGAACTTATTCCGAACACACAATATTACTGGCGTGTAATTGGCTATGCAAGTGAAAACAATTATGCAACGAGCAGCGTTTGGAATTTTGTAACTTCATTGCCACAAGTAGTTTTAAGCACTCCAGCAAATAATTCTACCTGCATACCTATTCGTCCAACACTGACTTGGGTAGCAGTTCCGGGACAGCAGAATTATCAGTTAGAAATAGCTACTGATTTAGAATTTGCCAATATTCTCTATACTGCAAATCCAACATCAAACTCACATCAGCTCCCTCTAAGTTCAGTTTTAGACAACTTTAGCCAGTATTACTGGAGAGTGTGCGCAGTTAGGGGTGGAAATTATGGTGCATGGTCAGAACAGTTTACTTTTAAAACAAGTTCAGACAAACCGGAGCTATTAAGTCCTATCCATCAGGCAACATCACAAAATGTAGAACTGACTTTGGATTGGGACGATTTAACAAACGTAGAGCAGTATTTAGTGCAACTTTCAACAAGTTCTAATTTTTCTAACATATTGATTTTAGATGATTATGTAACGGAAAGCAGTATTTTTGTCGATGAGTTAAATGTCAATACATATTACTTTTGGCGTGTAGCAGCAGTTGAAGAGGATTGCCAAGGTCCTTGGTCTTCTGTATTTCGCTTTAAGACTACTGCTGTTATTGGTTTCAACTACACAACAAACTGGAACCAGCATAATTTTGGTGATACTGAAATTGGTTCAACAAAGCAATATCCTTTTAATATAACAAATGAAGGAACATTGCCAATTACGCTTAATAGCGTTACGTTTGCAAGCGTAAATTTCCATTTCTTAAATGCTGTGGAATACCCAATAACACTTCAAATTGGCGAATCATTTTCAAATCCGGTAGTTTTTGAACCGCTTTATATTCAGCCATACGCAGAAACATTTACAGTTAATTTTGAACAGTATGGTGATTTCGTGTGGAATGTTTCTGGAAATGGTTATATTGAATCTACTCCACCAGTTCTTAGCTTTGTGGACAATGAACTTTACCTTGGAACGCGTGGAGTTTATCCTCAAACGGGTCCTGTAAACGAAATTTTCGATTACCAGGTTGTTTATTCCGATGAGGATAATAATATGCCTTATTCCGGCTATCCCAAAGTTCTTATTGATTTCAATGGCAACGGAAATTTCAATGACCCCGAAGATATGGAAGAAACAATGTATGAACTTGACCCAAATGAACAGAATTATGTAACTGGAAAAGTTTATACATTTTCAACAAATTACGTTATTGAGCGGACAATGGGTTATAAGTTCATTGCAAAAGACAGCACTGGAAACTGGGCAACGGGTGCAGCCACTGCTTATAAGAGCGGACCAACGGTTTCCAACAATTTCCTTGATTTGCTCATTTACGCAAACGACATTACTTTTTCAAAAATAAATCCTTATGTAGGGGAGCAAATCACAATTTCAGCAAAAATCAGAAATATCTCCGATTACCAGGCAAATAATTTTAACGTCAGATTTTATAATGACGAAATTTTAATTGGAGAAACCTTTATCAATGTGTTAAATCCAAATTCAAATATTAATTTAGAGGTAAATTATGCTTTTGAAGAAGAAGGTTTTTATCCAATAAAAGTATTCATTGACGAAGACAATGTTTTGGGAGAGCAGAATAGAATAAATAATTTTGCAACCCGTCCCGTTATTGCCGGAAATTACAATCCTCCCGGCGGTATAACAGTTACTACGAATATCAATCCAAGAGTAACCCCGGGCGGCTATCCAAGAAAAGTATCTTATTCTGGTTATGCCGAATACTACGATGTTTTTGACCCTGAAACCAAAGTATCGGGAGCAGAAGTAACGGCAACCTGCGTTGAAACAGGACAGACAAAAATCTGCTATACTAACGCAAATGGTTACTTTTCGACTATGTTCGATGCTCCTTTCACTATGGGAACATACCATATAGAAGGAGTAATCACTGACTTTACATTAATTGAAGATATTGCAGTCGATACCTTTATTGTATGGCGTGATACAGTAGCCCCACCGACTCCGAAACCTGATTTATGGGTTAGCTTATCGCGAGAAAACTATGATTGCGCTATAGTAAATGAAGAGATTGAATACAGATTGATTTTTGGAAACTCCGGCGATGAAACTGCTTATGATGTATTTATGCATGTTCTTGCTGAGAACGGCACTATTTACAGCATAGCTTTTGATTCAATTCCGGCAGGGCTAAAAGACACTTTATATTTTAATTATTCATTTGCTCAAACAGGCACATATCCCGTCTATGCCCAGATCGACCCACAAGGAATGATTTCTGAATATTACAAACAAAATAATAATTCGATATTAAATCAGAAAATATTTGGACCGCTGCCGGATTTAATTCCTATATTTTATTCATGGCCAAATGGTTATCCAAATCCATATCCAAGTAAGCAATACAATTTTGTATTTAGATTCTCAAATTTAAGCTGTCCCCCGTCTCCTGCGACTTTTGCTATAATTGAGGATATACAGGACGGAATAGTATTGCAAATTGATACGATTTTAGTCCCGGTAGTGCCAAGCAATTATCCCGGTAATTCTTACCGTCAGGCAACTCTTAATGATTTTGCTTTTACAACAACCGGCTGGCATACTTTGAGATTCACTGTTAATCCGGATTACGATTTCGATGAACTTGATTTTTCAAATAACGTTGCAACCAAGCAATTTTTTGTTAATGAGGCGAAAGCAGATTTGGATATAACAAAATTCTTGATTTCAGATTACAATCCGATTTATCCCGGTGGTAATGTCCAGTTTATTGCAAGAATAAAAAATACAGGCACCATTGCTGCAGAAGAATTTGCAGTAAGGTATTATATTGGATATGAAATGCTTGGTGATAGTGTTATTGTAGAATCTGTCGAACCCGGTGAAACGATTGACGTTTACTCTCCGATTTGGGAAGTCCTTGATTGCGGACATCGGCTCGATATAAAAGTTGACGAATACAATAAAATTTTAGAATACAATAAAACAAATAACTTTTTCGATAAAATGATTGGAAAAGAATTTGATATATATTTCCGTGGTCCTTATGGCTCATTGGTTAAACATCTGACTATTTCCAAACCAATTGGAAGTGTTGCAAACATTAACCCAGTAGCGCTAAACAGAGGGCGATTTGATGCTTATAATGTTCCTGTTGCTTTTGGCACACCGATTTTTGAAATGCGGAATGTTGATTATTTCCAACACGATAACGGTGCTGTAAATCTTTCAGTTCCATTTAATTGCGATGAAATTGGTTCTTTCGTGATTCCAGTTAATATTGATATGGACGAAAATGGAAATTCTACTACCTGCGAAATTGACGAAGATAATAATACTGCATGGCTTACAATCAACGTGTATCAGCCAGATACAGTAAATTATCCAGACCTACTCGTTCATTCAGAGCATATTAATCCATCAAACCTCAATCCGGACCCGAACGAAGAAATTGGTTTATACACTTCATTTAAAAACATTGGTGAAAGTGCAGCAGTCAATTTCTCAATTGATTTCTATATGAACAGCGAGCATCAGGGCGATAGAGTGATTTATCCAAATCTGGGAGTCAATCAGCAATCTTCTGTCGGCTGCAATACTCCCTGGTCTTCGAACCAAATCGGAGCTCATATAGTTCGTGTTAAATTAAATGAAGACGGAGATATTTTAGAAGAGAATTATTTAAACAATGAAGCAAGCCGTGCTATTATAGTCGGTTCTGCTCCAGACTACAAATTTGCAAGCTACGATAATAATTCTAATAATGAAATTCGCGGTTTGCTTTTTGAAGGTTTGGAATATCCATATACTATTAATGTTGGCGATGCTTATCAAATAACAGCTAACATCATTAATGGTGGTAGAACCAATGCTACTTCTACTGTTCAGTTTATTCTGATTACTGACGAAGGTGAATCTATTATTGAATCTGTTGATATTAACACCTCTCCAAATGAAGAGTTGTCATTAAGCATTTCCTGGCTTGCTTCGTCTCATTTTGGACAAATAAAATGTGCAATAGTGAATAGTTATCCACAGGATTATAATACTTTAAACAACGAAACTTCGTTTGAATTTGGAGAGCGATTTGAAGAAGATTTGAACGTAACAATTTCAGCAAGCAGTTTTACGCTAAATCCCGGTGAAACTGTAAATCTATCTGCAGAAGCAACAGGTGGCTCTGGCATTTATACTTATAACTGGACTTCTAATCCACCAAACTTTTCTTCAAACGTTCCGTACTTGAATGCTGAGCTTTACCAAACGACCGTTTTTTACTTTGAATTAAATGATTTATATACTTCGGTTTACGATACTTTAACAATAACAGTAATTATTGAATCACTTGACGCACCAACGCTTATTTCTCCGACTAATAACATTACCGGTATTCAAAATACCCCAACATTAGAGTGGAGTTCTGTGCTTGGTGCAACTCACTACACAGTTCAGGTTGCAAGTGATGAAAACTTTGCAAATATTGTTGCCGAGCATAATGTAACAACAACTTCAAAGCAACTATCCGCATTGAATTACTTAACTCAGTATTTCTGGAGAGTGAGAGCTGTAGCAGGAACAGATGACCCGGTTCTTAGCGATTGGAGCGAGGTTTGGGATTTTACAACTGAAGAGTTGTTAATATCTGCACCACTACTTACTCTACCAGCTGACAATGCAACAAATGTTTCAATAAATCCACTATTTGTTTGGAATTATGCAACGAATGCAAATCGTTATAATTTGCAGATTGCCCTTGATGAGAATTTCAACAATATTGTAATTCAGCAAAACAATTTGCAAACGATGACTTACAATGCCACAAACCTGCAATACTTAACTTCGTATTACTGGCGGGTAAATGCTTCAAATGGGGCATTTGTAAGTAACTGGAGTGAAGTCAGAGCATTTACTACAATTGGCGTTCCCGTTGCACCACCAGTGCTAATTTCGCCAAATAATAATACTGTAATGCAAAGTATGGACGTTCAGTTTGTGTGGTCTGGCGGCGCTAATACAAATTATTATCGTTTGCAGATTTCAACAACCGGATATTTCAGCAATCCGCTTGTTAATGTATTACTTTACGACACTACTTATACCACAAGCGACCTTGCAAGCAATACCCAGTATTTTTGGAGGGTTGTTGGTTACGACAATGAAGTAAATTTTGCAACGAGTGTTACGCGTACTTTCTATACACCATTAAGTCAAATCACATTGCTTTCGCCGGAAAATGGTGCTGGTTGCGTTAGCTTGCTGCCTAAATTCCAGTGGGAAGCGACTTCCGGTTTACAGCAATATCAGTTCCAATTAGCAAGTGATGAGAATTTCAGCAATATTATTCATAGTAAAAATCTAACTAATTCCCAGTATAATTTACCTATGAGCGTTGAATTAGCTAACTTTACTGAATATTTCTGGCGAGTTCGCACTTATCGCGGCACCGCATATGGACTTTGGTCAGATGTATTTGCATTTACCACTTCAGTAAATAGTCCTACTCTTTTAAGTCCATTAAATAATTCAAATTTCCAAAATATTGAACTTACTTTAAATTGGAGTTCATTGCCAAACGTGCCTCAATATTCATTGCAGGTATGCACTAATGCTAATTTCTACGGTACTTTATTAGTAAATGCTACCCTTAGTGATACAAGCTACGGTTTAGCCGGCTTATTGCTTTCAACGAATTATTACTGGAGAGTTGCTGGGGTGCTTGATGATTGCGTTGGCGAGTGGTCTTCTACTTTCAAATTCAAGACTACACCAATTGTTGGAGTTAACTTTACTACAAATTGGAACCAGTGGAATTTTGGAAATGTTGCGTTAGGCGGGGCTGCACAAAAGCAGTTTATATTGACAAATGCAGGAACCGACCCTGTTGTTATAACAAATATCAGCTTTGCAAGTGCGAATTTCCATTTATTGAATCAGGTCGAATATCCAATAATTGTTGCGCCAAATACAGCATTTTCAAACTATATTGTATTTGAGCCACAAGCTATTCAGCCATTTAATGAAGCATTTACAATTTCAATAGAAGGATTGACTGATTTTGACTACACTGTAATTGGAAATGGATATGTGGTTTCAACTCCACCTGTTTTGTCATTTATTCAAGATGAATACTACGAAGGGGAAAGAGGTATAAATCCTCAATATGGTCCTACTAATTCATTCTTCGAATATAAAATTATTTATTCAGATGAAGATAATAATCCTCCATATTACGAATATCCCAAGGTTTTGATAGACGTAAACGGAGATGGCAATTTCAACGGAACAAACGATATTGAAATTGATATGTCTGAAAGCGATTTGAGTGATAATAATTTTGTTGATGGAAAAGAATATACATTTTCATATAACTTCGGGAGCGAAGGAGTAAAAGGTTACAAGTTCATTGCAAAAGACAGCACAGGAAACTGGGCAACTGGTTCTCCGACCAATTATAAGCAAGGTCCTACTGTTTCCAATAATCTCCTTGACTTGTGTATTTATGCAAATGACATTACTTTTTCAAAGATGCACCCAATAGTTGGGGAGCAAATAACAATTTCAGCGAGAGTGCGTAATCTTTCCGATTATCCGGCAAGCAACATTTCCGTTCGGTTTTATCAGGAGGATTCGTTAATTGCAGACGTTGCTATTCCGAATATAGCTGGTGTAAACATACAAAATACACATATTCAAACAGTAAGCATAGTTCATACATTTGCTCAAGATGAGTTCTTCCCAATAAAAGTGTTTATTGATGAAGCAAACGTTTTGGGAGAGCAAAACAGGATTAATAACTTTGCAACCCGTCCAGTGCTTGTTGGCGATTATGTAATACCGGGTGGTATTGAAGTGGTTACAAATATAAATCCGAGAGTATCGCCGGGCTGCTGGCCTCATACCGTATCATATTCCGGTGATGCAAACTACTTTGACGTATTCGACCCAGACACTAAAGTTGCCGGTGCTGAAGTCCGTGCTACTTTAGTTGAAACTGGCGAACAGAAAGTATTTTATACTAATGCTAACGGACATTTTTCAACTTTCTTCTATACTCCCTGCACAATGCAGACTTATCATATTGTAGGCGAAATAACTGACTTCACATTTATTTCAGATATACCTGTTGATACTTTTGTAGTGTGGAGAGAAGACGTAGTTATTCCACCACCACCGCCACCGAAGCCGGATTTATGGACTACGGTCCAAAGAGTTGGTGATGGCTGCGTAATAGTTGGCGAAGAAAATGTTTATCGGGTTATTTATGGCAACAGAGATACAATTACTGCCGAAGATGTTTACTTCATTGTAAAAGAAGACAATAGTATTATTTACGAAATGATGTTCGATACAATTCCAAGAAAATATAAAGATACACTCTATTTCTACATTACTTTTAATTCTGTTGGAGCTCATTCGGTCTCGTCGCATATAGACCCGAATAATTTGATTGATGAATCTAAACCTTATGACAACAGAAAATCAAACAACCACAGGATATTGGGAGTAGAAGTTTATCCCGACTTACCTGATTTATCAATTAACACATCACCATGGGGCTGGGGATTTGGATATCCTAATCCTTATCCGGGAAAAGCATACAGTTTGCCTGTTAGGGTGCATAATTTAAGCTGTCCAAATTCTGCTCAAACATATTTAATATACAATACTTATAAAGACGGAGTTTTTATTAGACGCGATTCTGTGATTGTTCCTGCACTAAACGGACTAACATGGGTTGACGTTCATTTGAATAATTATATATTCAACGAAACTGGAATTTACACTATTTTTATTGATGTGAATCCGGAAGAAACTTTTGCTGAATTAACTTATGAGAACAATCATTTAGTAAAATATGTGGAAGTATTTGAGGCAAAAGCAGATTTGTCGTTGTATCACCCAGTTCAGGGAGCTTATTTCGACATTTCAAATACAAATCCGGTATATCCGGGTGGAAATCTTACTTTCTACCAAAGGATTTGGAACTTTGGCGTTGTGCCGGCAGAAAACTTTGCCGTTCGATTCTATATTGATAATGTTCAGGTTGGAGATAGCGTAATTGTTCCTTTACTTAATCCGGGCGGGAATTACGTTGTCAGTTCACCAACCTGGGTTGTAGAGGATTGCGGACACGAATACAAAATCATAGTCGATGGAATGAATAAAATTAAAGAATATTCAAAAGAAAACAATGACTACGATAAAACAATTGGTAAGGAATTCAATGTGTATTTTTCTGGTCCTTATGGTTTTACAAAAAGTCTTGTTGTTGATGTGCCAATTGGAACAACATATCAGATTAAACCATACTTTTTGAACCAGGGAACATTCGATGCATATAACATTCCAACTTATTTTGGCTCGCCAATAAATTCAAGACCAAATATAAGTTATTTCAAAAATAAAAATGGCTGCGTCAGCTTTACAGAATACTATCAAAGCGATGTTGTAGATACAGTTGTTGTATATGTTTATGTTGATGTGGACGAAAATGGAAATTCTACAGTTTGTGAAATTGACGAAGACAACAACTGGGCAAGAGTAACAATCAGGTTCTACGAACCCTCTACTGTTATATATTACCCGGATTTAGAAGTCCTATCATATCACATTAACCCGACTGAACTCAATCCAGACCCGGACGAAGCTATTGATATTTACACATCATTTAAGAACAGGGGACGCGCTCCGGCAGAAAACTTCCCAATCAATTTCTACGTGAACAGCATTCAGCAAGGTGAAACTGTGATGTTTCCATATCTAGGAGTTTATCAGGAATCTTCTGCTGCCTGCACAGACCCCTGGTCTTCTGAAATGATTGGCGCTCATATTATCAGAGTTAAACTTAACGAAGATACTTCAATTATTGAAACGAATTATTTGAACAATCAGGCAAGCCGTGCTATTATTGTTGGTTCGGCACCGGATTATCTCTTCTCCGGCTATAACAATAACAGTAATGATTCAATAAGGGGACTTTATTTTCAAAATCTTGAACATCCTTATAATTTAACTCTTGGAGAAGCATATAATATCGTTGCAAAAATTGCCAACAACGGACGCGCCGATGCAACTGCAACAGTTATGTTTTATTTGGTCGAAGATAGCATAGAAACACTAATTGAAGCTATTGATATCAGCACAATTCCCAATGAAGCAAAAACTGTAATCACTACTTGGGTCGCAACAACTCGTTACGGTCAAATAAAATGCGTTATTGACAATACTTATCCGCAGGATTACAATATTTTAAATAACGAAACTTATTTTGATTTTGGAACTCGTTTTGAAGAAGAACTTGCTGTTGAAGTAAGCGCAAGCAGTTACCTCCTTCTTTCTGGCGAAAGCGTAACTTTAAACGCTGAAGCAACTGGTGGCGCTGAACTTTATGCTTACGAGTGGACAGCTTATCCTAGTGGTTTTACAACTTCACTTGCCAATTTCCAAATTCAACTTTATGAAACTACAACATTTTACTTTGAAGTAACAGACTTTTACACTACTTTATACGATACATTAACTATTGAAGTTGTTACTGAAATTACTCCACCAATTTTAGTGGCACCACTTAATAACAGCATTAATTTAGGGCTTAACCCACTTTTGGACTGGAATGAAGTATCGACAGCTACAAGCTATTCATTGCAAGTTGCGACTGATATTGATTTCAATAATCTAATAGTAGATTTAAATAGTTTAACTGAAACTTCTTATCAATTAGCAGAACTAAATTACTTAACCCAGTATTTCTGGCGGGTTAAAGCAGTGAAGCAGGAACCGATTTACATTGAAAGTGAGTGGAGCGAAATTTGGAACTTTACAACTGAAAGTGAAGAAACGCCATCTCAAACCATAATTCTGCAAAATGGCTGGAATTTAATTTCAAGTTATATTGAACCAGAGAATCTGAATATTGCAACAATTTTCTCTCAAATAAGTAATTTGAAAATTGTGAAAAATCCAATGGGATTAATTTATGACCCGACTTTTGGAATAAATCAAATTGGAAACTGGAATATTCGGCATGGTTATTTGGTTAATGTAAATAGTCCTAATATGATTGATATTACTGGTGAATATATTATTCCGGAAAATACACCTATTAATATGATTGCCGGTTGGAATACTAATTCATATTTAAGAACAAGTCCGATGACTGCACCAATTGCTTTAGCCACTATTGTTCCTAATTTAATTATTGCAAAAAATGGAGCAGGTCAGATTTACCATCCCGGTTTTGGCGTAAATACAATAGGTAACTTAAAACCCGGACAAGGTTATATGTTCTATATGGGAGCTGCTTCTATCCTTACATATCCAGACAATTCTCAGAAGAAGGGACAGGATATAGCAATACTTACTCCAAGTGCTAAGCATCTAATACCAATTTATTCAAATACAGCAAATGATGCTACTCTCTTACTCTTGGTTGAGGGAAATACTCAAAACTGCGAAGTCGGTGTTTATAATTCCAATGCTGAATTGATTGGAAGCGGTGCTATTCATAATGGTATTGCAGCTGTAACAGTCTGGGGTGATAATCATATTACTACAGAAATTGACGGTGCTTATGAAAATGAACAACTTATTGTTAAGATGTTTAACACTTCAAATAATGATGAAATAGCTTTAACACTTAATAATATTGTTGATATTACTACAAACACAGAACTAAATGAACTTACTTATAAATCAAATGCGATTTACACTGCAAAAACTACGTTTAGCAGCGAAGACGATTTGATTTTAAGTATTAGAAATACACCAAATCCATTTTCAGTATCTACTACTTTTGAATACACTGTTTCAAGCGATAGTGATATTGAAATATTGATTTATACTATAGCGGGCGAGCAGGTTGCTAAAGTTGCAAATGGTTTCCATAAAGCTGGCAGATATAGCACTATTTTCGAATCGGGCGATTTAGCAAATGGCGTTTATAACGTAGTATTGCGTTCTGGAACTGAGCGAGTTTCCTGCTCAATGATTATAAGTAAATAATAATAAAAAGCTGTCCGGCACTCATTTGCCGGGCAGCTAATTTTAAGAATAAATTTTATGTTTCCAGCCATACAATCAACAATTTGATGATATAACTTTTTGCTTTTCTCTTTTCATCTTGTAAAGTTCCTTTACTTTGTATAATTCTAAAGCCAGATGTCCTAAATCTTCGAGATGTAGACTTTCTTTATTTTGATTTCCTTAAAATAGAAATTAATATTTTACTATTTGAAAATAAATTGATATTGATAAAGTAAGCATACCATTCATAAAATAAAACAGAAAAATTCTCAGTTTTTATATTGAAATATTTATTAAATTGTAAAGTTTTTAATAAATTATGTGTTATGTTTATTGAAAATTACACTGATATTTAATAATAAATAATATGGAACCAGACTTTATAACAAGAAATATAAAAGAAAATAAAAACAAGGATTATTTTTTTAATAGAGAACTTAGCTTATTAGAATTCAACAGTCGAGTACTTGAAGAGGCAAGGAATGACCAGCATCCTTTGCTTGAGCGCTTAAAATTCATAGCAATACTTAGTTCAAATCTTGACGAGTTTTTTATGATTCGCGTTGCTGGCTTGATTGGACAAAAGGAAGCTGATATTCCCACGCTTTCTTTCGATGGCTTGACGCCTCAGGAACAGCTATTTGAAATAAGAAAACGATTGGAAGTTCTCTATACTAATCAGGAGAAAATATTAAATGATGAGATAATGCCTGCTTTAGAGAAAGAAGGTGTCGTTTTCCATACTTTTGATAAATTAAGTAAAAGCGATAAAGAGTATTTTAAAAATTACTTCTGTGACCTTGTTCTGCCGGTTCTTACTCCTTTAAGTTTAGACCAGGCGCATCCTTTTCCAAGGATTATAAATCGTTCTTTAAATATTGCATTTGTCCTGGAAGACAAATCAAGTAGTTTTGGAGAACGCCGTATTTCTATTTTACAGTTGCCATCTATTCTGCCTCGCTTTGTTAATCTTAAACGTTCAAAGGGCTACCATTTTGTAATGCTTGAAGATATTATTATCGAAAATTCCGGAATACTATTTCCGGGTTATGAAATAATCACAGCAAACACATTCAGAGTTACCCGCGACGCCGATATTGAAATAGCTGATGACGAAGCAGAAGATTTGCTAAAAGAAGTCGCAGAACAAATTAAGCTTCGTAGCTGGGGAACTGCTGCTGTTCGTTTGGAAATCAATGCTAATATGCCGGATTATTTAGTCGGCATTTTAAAGAAAGCTATCGAAATTGAAGATGACTATGTTTATACTTTAAACAGACCACTGAAGCTTCCAGATTTTATGGAGCTTAGCAAAATAGATATTCACCATCTGAAAGATGTTCCATTTCAGGCAAATATAATTTCAGATTTAGCTTCAGAAGATTCCAATATTTTTGAAACAATAGCAAAGAAAGATATTTTAATACATCGCCCTTTTGACTCCTTTACTCAAAGTGTATTAAAATTTTTAAATGAAGCAGCAACAGACCCAAAAGTAGTAGCAATCAAAATTACTCTTTACCGTGTTGGTATGAATTCGCCAGTTGTAGAAGCATTAAAAAGAGCTGCCGGAAATGGCAAAGACGTTACTGCTTTCGTCGAATTAAAAGCACGCTTCGATGAAGAAAATAATATTATTTGGGCTAAAGAACTCGAACAGCTCGGAGTTCACGTTATTTATGGCGTCCTTGGATTAAAAACACACTGCAAAATTGCTCTTGTTGTCCGAAAAGAATCAGATAAATTTATTAAATATCTGCATCTTTCTACAGGTAATTATAATCCTGTTACATCCCGTTTATATACTGATGTCGGATTTTTTACTGTCAGACCGGATTTTACTACTGATGCTATTTTCCTTTTCAATTACCTGACAAGTTATTCATACCAAAAGGAATGGAATGCTTTTCTTGTTGCTCCAATAAATTTAAGGCAGAGAATAATCAGCTTAATTGACAGAGAAATAGAGCTACACTCTCCGGATAATCCTTCTGAAATCTTTATTAAAATGAATTCTATTGCTCACGAAGAGGTTATTCAAAAGTTATACAAAGCATCTCAAAAAGGAGTAAAAATAAAACTGCTTATTCGCGGTGTTTGCTGCCTAAGACCGGGAGTTCAAGGACTTAGTGAAAATATTGAGGTGCGAAGTATTATAGGTAGATTTTTAGAACATTCACGTATTTTTTATTTCAAAAACGCTGGTAAAGAAGAAATATATCTAGGTAGCGCAGATTGGATGTCCCGCAATTTACATAAACGCGTTGAACTTATGTATCCGATTTATGATAAGTTCTTACAGAAAAAACTTATAAATATTTTGAATATTTATTGGCAGGATAATACTAAATCCTGGCGGCTCCTTCCTAATGGGAAATACGAAAAGATTACTCCCAAGGATAAAGAAAAAAGATTTGCAGCTCAGGAATATTTCCTACAGGAAATTAAAAAATCAAAAAAGAAAAACGGGCATTCGTTTATTCCTTATATTCAGAATAAGATATAAAATAAGTTCATAATTTGTAATTCTAATAAAGGATTATTAGTTATTAGGTTATTGGGTTATTGGGTAATTAGGTTATTGGTTATTAGGTTATTAGGTTATTGGGTTATTAGGTTATTGGTTATTGGGTTATTGGATTATTGGCAGGGCTGATACGTTCTTTTATAGTCATACTATTAACTTATTGATCGTATGGCTGGAAAGAGTATTTCAAAGAACGTATCAGTCATGGGGGGCAGGGGTGTGTTCTTGGTCTTTCATATTAAATCAATTCTGTTTTAAACTGTGATTGTTGTGATTAGTACCGTTCTTATGATAATAAACATACATTTTTATCACAAACATCATAGTTAAAAGAATTACTTCTTGTTCCCAGATTCATTATTGAAAAAAAGAAAAAGAACACAGCCCCTGCCCCCAGGGCTGATACGTTCTTTAAAAAGTGTTAGAATTCATAACGATTTTATTCTTTTTACTCCGTAGGAGTAAAATATTGGTAGAAATTGCATCTATTTTTGTTTTACAACTCCGTAGGAGTTGAATATTAATCAAGATGTATTAAATATTTAACTCCTACGGAGTTACAACAATCAATTCGTTATTTTTCTACCAATATTAAATTCCTAACGGAATTTTATAAAAATGAAAATTGTTTCTGAACGTTAAAAAAAAATAATTATAAAGAACGTATCAGCCCTGCCCCTGCCCCTCTTGAGAGGGGAATGCGTAAGGTGAATTATTAATTGTTAATTATTATTTTTATTGTTAATTGTAATAATCAGGTAATCTTTAAATCCTTTCAATCAAGGTTCAAATACAAAAAAATATCAAAAAACACAAATTTCCTCTTTTATTCTAAAAATAATTTTCTTTATTTTCATTGAGATTTTTGTATTCCTTTTATATTTAAATGAAAATAAAGGGCTTATTCCCTTTGCACTTTGCTGTAATAGTGTTTTTCAAGTAGTTTTTTGTTAAAAACAGCGATTTTATGCCTTCCGTTGGAGATTTCAGGTCTTCCGCCAGAGAGTTTAGGTCTTCCGCCAGAGTGTTCAAGTCTTCCGCCAGAGTGTTCAGGTCTTCCGCCGGTGATTTCAAGTCTTCCGCCGGTGATTTCAAATCTTCCGCCGGTGATTTCAAGTCTTCCGCCAGAGAGTTCTTGTCTTCCGCCGGAGATTTCAAATCTTCCGCCAGAGAGTTCTTGTCTTCCGCCAGAGAGTTCAAGTCTTCCGCCAGAGTGTTCAGGTCTTCCGCCGGAGATTTCATGTCTTCCGCCAGAGAGTTCATTTCTTCCATCTTGTTCGTTAATATGAAAAGTGATTTGAATAATATGAAAAGTGATTTAAATAATATGAAAAGTGATTTGAATAATATGAATTCTAAATTGTTTAATATTAAAATTCATTTGTTTAATTATTAAAAAGGGTTCAATAATATGGCAAATTTTGTAGTAAAAAGAGATTACCGAATGTCTGATTGTGAGTCAAGTATGAATGTCTAAAATTTTTGCTCAATAGCAGCGCGCGACTTGTTAGATTTGAAAAGCTTTTATTTAATTGAATCCAAAATCACAGTTTAAAGACAAAAGAAACTTAATAAAATCCTTTGTGGGATAAAAGAAAAAGAATATTTTTGTATGGAAAGGAGCGGAAAATATTACATTCGTCTCTTGCAGGAGAAATTTCTGAGGTTATTTGATAATATTTGAATTATTTTATTAATTATGAACGAACTAAAAGAATACTTTTTTCATAGACAGTTATTTTCTTTACACTGGAAAATAATAAAGCATTTGAATTCTATACCTATGAATCAGATTAACGAGGAACAGAAGCAGGTTTTATACTATTTAAAAAGAAATCTAATTAGCGTTTTTCCATATAATTTTACAAAAAAATATAAATGTAAAAGATTAGAAATTCTTAAAGATAAATCCAATAATTTAAATTATATTGTAGAAAATGGTAAACGACTTTACTTTAGAAGAGATTGGAAAAAGAATTATATAAAAAAATGTTATCCGGTATTACAAATAGAGCAGGATATAGAATCGCCGCATCGTTATTTAACAGAAGATTATAACGTTAATACCGGCGATGTAGTTTTAGATATAGGGGCTGCTGAAGGAAATTTTTCACTTTCTATTATTGAAAAAGCTGCAAAGATTTACATATTTGAAGCCGATTCTATGTGGCTCGAAGCTTTAGAATCCACATTTAGTCCCTGGAAATCGAAAGTTGAAATAATTAATAAATTTGTATCTAATATTGATGATGAAAAAAATTGTACAATAGATAATTTCTTTAAAAACAATAAAATTGATTTTATAAAAATGGATGTTGAAGGAAGTGAATTAGATGTATTAAAAGGAAGTAAGAACTTGTTAGAAAAAGTAGAAAAAATAAAATTGGCTGTTTGCACTTATCATAGACAAAATGATGCTAAAGATATAAACGCTCTTTTAACGCAGCATAATTTTATTACTGAATTTTCAAAAGGTTATATGATTTTTTATTATAATCATCTTGAAGCTCCATTTATAAGAAAAGCAATCTTAAGAGCAAAAAAGGATAGAATATAAATGAAAAATGATAACCTTGAAAATATTATCAATTTATTTGAAAATTACTTAATAACTTTAGACAAATTAGCCAAAGAAAAAAATAATCTTTCATATAATAATCAAAGTATTGTAATCAAATTACAAAAAACACAAACAAACAAAGTTGTGTTTACTGATTTTTATAATTCAATTTTAGATGATTTTCCTGTAAATAAATTAAATACTTATGGCTTGACTATATCTGATGTTTTTGGTGAAAGTGTTTACAATAATGTATTGGAATATATAGAAACTGCATTCAATGGGCAAATTGTTGAGTTTAATGCTCAGATAAACAATATTAATTTATTTGTTACTCTTGTTCCTGTGTTTTATAATAACGAACTTATTGAAGTTATAGGAACTTGTTTCAATAATTCAGCTATTGGAGATGAAACTGAAAGTATAATCAGAAATGTTAAGCAAATTTTTAGTTCTCTAAAACAAGCATTAGCAATAACAAATGAAGCACAATATTTCTCAAAATTAAATTCAAATAAAAAGGACTATCTTAATAGATTACTTTTCACTGACCAGAATTTATTGAATAAAGTACTTTCTTTTGCTAAAATTGGCTTATGGCGAGTTGAAATAAATCAAATGGATATTACAGTTAGCGAGCAAGTATATGAAATTTTAGGTTTAAACAAAGATGTTAAAGGAAATGAATTAAACAAATGGCTTGAATTAATAAATAATGAAGATATAAGTAGAGTAAACAACGACTACGAAATGTTTATTCAGAATAAATTAAAAATCTTTGAATCAACATTTAGAGTTAAAAAGCAGCCAAATGACTGGATATGGGTGAAGTGCATTGGGCAGAGTTATTACACTGACCCAAAAAACAATCTGCCTACGACAATAGTTGGTCTCGTCATTGATATTCATTCTGAAAAATCAAATGATCTAGAAAAGGACCGATTAATTTCCGAGCTAAAAAAGTCTAATTTCGCTGCTGAAGAAACTGCAACTGAAATTATTGAATTATACCAGGAAGTTGTTAATTCTGAAAAGTTCTTTATTGATATGAATTTAAAAAAAGATGAGCTTTTTTCCATTTTATCAGTTGAATTAAAATCATCTATTCTCGGCTTCCTTAGTTTATCAAACCTTATTTTTCAGGAATATCATAATTTTTCAAAAGAAGAAATCAGAGATGCTCTAAAAGAAATCCACATCTCCTCTAAGAACCTTTTCGATTTCTTAGAAAATATTTTGCTTTGGACTCAAATCAATAATAAAAATATTGAATATAATCCTAATTTCTTCTATTTAAAAGATATAATAAATGAATCACTTTTGCTATTCTCAAATATCATAAAAGATAAACATTTAACTATAGAAAACAATATCGATGAAAAAATTGTTGTTTTTGTTGATTATAATATGATTAATTCTCTTTTTAGGAATCTGATTTCGAATTCAATCAAGTTTTCCAAACAAAAATCAAAAATTATTATTAATAGCAAGCCAATTGAATTAAATACTTCTTTTGTTGAAATTTCAATAAATGATAATGGAATTGGAATTGATGACAAATTGAAAAAATACATTTTTAAATTTAACAAAAAAGTCATTAGAAGAGGTAGTAATAATGAGATTGGTTCTGGATTAGGACTTATACTTTGCAAAGAATTTATAAATTACCACAAGGGAAAAATTTGGTTCGAAAGCAAACGTTCAGCTGGAACTACTTTCTATTTTACTTTACCTTTAGCAAAATTGTGATTTAATATTTTTTGAAATTTACGAAAGTTTAAAAACCAGATGTCTTCATATTCGTGATGTAGGACATCTATATCTTTGTTGTATTAATACCAAACTGCTAACTAAAAGTACAAAATCAGAATGTCATTCCGAACACCAAGATAAAGCAAGTGCTT
>CAZCHH010000046.1:7033-27638 GCA_964498585.1 uncultured Hyphomicrobiales bacterium | reverse complement strand
CTGGATTCTTCACTTCGTTCAGAATGACCGACAAACTATGATGTCATTGGTAACCCCGTGATAAAGGAAGACCTTTATTTAAAATTGAGAAGACATCACTTAACACAGTCATTCTGAGCGCAGCAAAGAATCCAGAAAAACTTCTTTTAACCACTATTCTCTGGATTCTTCACTTCGTTCAGAATGACCGAAGATGTCATTGGTAACCCCTTAATAAAGGAAGACTTTTATTTAAATAGAGAATGACATCAATTAACACAGTCATTCTGAGCGCAGCGAAGAATCCAGAAAAATTTCTTTAAACCACTATTCTCTGGATTCTTCACTTCGTTCAGAATGACCGACAAACTATGATGTCATTGGTAATCTCACGATAAAGCACTGGCTTTATCAGAACTCTCCAAAAATAAAATATTTTGAAATTATCATAATTTATTTATATTTTAATATAATTGTTAAGTTTCATTTTATTAAATGATTAATAAATATTAAAAAAAAGAATGAAAAAAAAATTAATAGTATATTTAAAGGAGGTTTGATTCAATGAAAATAGGTACAAAATTATATGCTTATGTGGGTGGAGTAGTAGTTTTAGTTTTTATAATTTTTGGAATTTACATTTATAGCATACTGAAAACCAATATTGATAAAAGTTATCAGGAGGCAGTCGGCGAATATTTGGACAACTACTCAAAAATGATTGATTTAGAAATCGAATCGAGAAAGAAGGCAGAGGTTTTTGCTATTAAAATAGCAAGTAACTATCTTAAGTCATTGGGTAACATAACAGAAACTACCGAACAGGTAAATATTGGGAACTACATTGTCAATAAATGGTTAATTAATGGCAAACAGATTCAGGAAGATAACGAAATAGTCGATAATATTAAAAGTATGGGACTTACAGCATCTACAATATTTCAAAAGACTCCTCAGGGCTATTTAAGGATTAGCACTAACGTTAAAACAGATGAAGGTAAGCGTGCAATAGGCACAATAATTGGTTATGATAGTCCTGTTGCACAGTCACTTGAAAAAGGAGAAACCTATATTGGTCGTGCTTGGGTCGTTAATGCTTGGTTTATTGCCGCTTACGAACCGATAAGAATTAATGGAGAAATTAAAGGCGCTATATTTACCGGACAACCTGAAATAAATTATAGTGAACTTACTAATTATTTTAAAGATAAAAAATATTTTGGGTCTGGATATCCTTATATAGTTGATAATACAGGAATCTTAACTGCTCATCCTAATTCTGTCGGGACATCAGTAGCTAATGAAGATTTCTTTAAAGAAATTAAGGAAAAGAAAGATGGAAAAGTAGTTTACAACTGGGAAGGTAGGGAGAAAACCCAGCTTTTTAGATACATTAAATCGATTGATAGCTATATCTCTGTTGGATGGTATAATGATGACTACAACTCAATTTTGAATAATATAAGAAATATTATAGTAATAGCAGTAATAATTGCTTTAGTTGTAGTAATTTTAACATTGTTATTTATAGTCAGAGGAATATTAAAATCTTTAAAGAAAGGAGTTAATGCTGCTGAAAGCATAGCAAATGGCAATATGGAAGTAGATTTAGAAACTAACTCTAAAGATGAAACTGGTTTACTGCTTTCTTCAATGAAACGAATGGCTGATTCTATTAAGAGCTTGGTTAGAGAAATGAATAGTGTTGCTTATGCTGCAATCGAAGGGAAATTAGACAAAAGAGCTAATTCTTCAGCTTATGAAGGCGAATTCAAAGAAATTATAAATGGTTTCAATGCTACCCTTGATGCTGTTATCGGCCCTCTTAATGTGGCTGCTGAATATATCGACAGAATTGGGAAAGGAGATATACCTGAACCGATTACTGATGATTATAAGGGCGATTTCAACGAAATAAAAACTAATATAAATCTAAGTATTAACGCTTTAAATGCTATGAAAGAAGACGTTCGTTCACTTTGCATTGCAAGTTTTGAAGGACAGCTTGAAAAACGTGTCGATGCTTCTTTGCATTTCGGAATTTATGGCAAAATTGTTGGTGGCATTAATGATGTATTGGATAATATTACTAAACCTCTTAAAATGGCTGCTAATTATGTAGAAAGAATAAGCAGAGGCGATATCCCTGATTCGATTACAGGTGATTATAAAGGCGATTTCAACGAAATAAAAAACAACTTAAACCAGCTAATCAATAATGTAGCCCTAATTATTAATCAAGTTGAGCGAGTTGGTATAAGCATCAAAAATGGTAATTTGAATGACAGAGGACAGGTAGAATTATTCCAGGGCGATTGGAAAGAACTTGTTAGTAGTATTAATATGATAATTGAAGCATTTATTGCTCCTTTGAATGTTACTGCTAAATACATAGATGCTTTATCCAAAGGAAATTTACCGGAAATGATAAGTCAAGAATATAAAGGTGATTTTATTGAAATAAAAAATAGTTTAAATACTTGTATAGATGCAATTAACTTATTAATAACTGAATCATTAAATCTTGTAGAAACCGCAGTAGAAGGGAAATTAAGTAACAGAGCAGATGTTTCAAAGCATCAGGGCGATTATAAAAGAATTATTGAAGGTGTGAACAATACTTTAGATGCCGTTCTTAATCCAATCAATGAAACAGTAGAAGTCCTTAAACTAATGTCTGATGGTAATCTTTCTGTTAAAGTTAAGGGCGATTATAAAGGCGACCATGCAATTATTAAAAATGCTTTAAATACTACTATAGATTTAATGCCATTCAGAGAAACTATAACAGTGATGCAGTCAATTGCCGACGGTGATTTAACAAAGAGTATTAATAAAGAATATAGAGGCGATAGTTTAGCACTAAAAAATGCAGTAAATGAAACTATTGAATCTATTAATGAAATATTAATTCAGGTTAGAAATACAGTAGAAGAAGTTAATCGCGGGGCTATACAGGTTGCTGATTCAAGTACAGCACTGTCGCAAGGTGCTACCGAGCAAGCTGCCTCACTTGAAGAAATTACAAGTTCGATGGCTCAAATTGGTTCTCAAACAAAAATCAATGCTGAAAATTCAAAACTTGCGAATGATTTAACTTTAGATGCCCGTAAATCTGCTGAAAAAGGCAATACTGAAATGAATCAACTCAATAATGCAATGGTAGAAATCAATGAGTCAAGTAAAAATATATCAAAAATCATTAAAGTAATAGACGAAATTGCATTTCAAACTAATTTACTTGCATTGAATGCAGCTGTAGAAGCTGCCAGAGCAGGTAAATATGGCAAAGGATTCGCTGTAGTTGCTGAAGAAGTCCGTAACCTAGCTGCCCGAAGTGCAACCGCTGCTAAAGAAACTTCTGAAATGATTGAAAACAGTATTAAAACAGTCGAAAAAGGGTCTGACCTCGCAATAAAAACTAGCAATGTGCTTCTTGAAATTATGAACAATTCTATAAAAGCCGCTGATATTGTTTCTGAAATTACTACTTCTTCTAATGAACAAGCCGAAGGAATTGCTCAAATAAATGAAGGATTAGCTCAAATAGACAGGGTAACTCAAACTAATACTGCAAGTGCTGAAGAAAGCGCTTCTGCGGCAGAAGAGCTTTCTGGTCAAGCTAATCAGTTAAAGCAAATGATTGCTCGTTTTAAGCTTAGAAATATTTATTATGATAATTATTCTTCAAATGTAAATTCTGCTTTTACTAATAATATGATTACCGGGCGAAATATGCGTACAAATGCTTTGCCTGATGTAAAACGTTTTGAAAGCAAAAGACCTGAGGACATTATCAATTTAGACGATGACCACTTTGGTAAATATTAATAATGACTATTAATTGATTTAAATGCTAATGTTTTTTGTAAACATTAGCATTTTTTTTATTTTTGAATAATGTATTTATGAAAATCAACATTAAAATAAAATTTATGAAAGATTTTTCAATCCTACTAATAGATGATGAGATTTCTCAAAGAGAGCCGATTAAGGGTTTTCTGAAAAAGAAAGGATTTAGCGTTTTAGATGCCGGTACTTATAAAGAAGCGATAGCTTTATTTAAGCAAAATGATATTGATATGGTTATAACTGATTATCGACTCTCGGACAAGACAGGTTTTGATATTTTAGAGGAAGTCAGGAAGCAAAATCCCAATATCCCTATAGTAATAATGACTGCTTATGGAAGTATTGAAGATGCAGTTAAAATAATGAAATCCGGCGCTTACGATTATCTTCAAAAACCAATAGAATTATCTGAACTTCTGCATATAATTGAAAAATGTTATGAGCGAAGCCATTTAATTTCAGAAAATATTTTATTAAGGCAGCAACTCGAAAGCCATTATAAATTTAGCTCTATTATTTCTCAAAGCGATGAGATGGAAGCAGTTTTGAATATGGCTGGCAGAGTTGCAAATTCAAAGGCAAGTGTTTTGATTTGCGGAGAAAGTGGCACCGGGAAAGAACTTATAGCAAAAGCCATTCATTATTCAAGTCCAAGGAAAAACAAACCATTTGTTGTTGTTAACTGTGCTGCTATGCCGGAAACTCTTTTTGAAAGTGAACTATTTGGACATGAAAAAGGTGCTTTTACAGGTGCTGAAAAAATGAGAATTGGAAAATTCGAACAAGCAGACGGTAGCACTCTTTTTATTGATGAAGTTGGAGATATTCCATTGTTAATCCAGGTAAAACTCTTACGGGCTATTCAATTTGGAGAAATTCAAAGAGTTGGAAGCAACAAAACAATGCAATTAGATGTAAGAATTATAGCAGCAACAAACCGTAATCTAAATAAAATGATTGAAGATAATGAATTTCGTGAAGATTTGTTTTATCGATTAAATGTCGTTGCTATTCAAATTCCACCTCTTCGTTCCAGGAAATTAGATATTCAACCGCTTGTAGAGCATTTTATTGAAAAATATGCAGCTTTAAACAAAAAGGAAGTATTTTCTATTACTAAAGAAGCTTTGAATCTTTTAACCAAATATGATTTTCCCGGAAATATACGTGAACTTGAAAATATTATTCAACGGGCTATTGTTTTAACCCGTAATAATTATATTTCTATTGACGATTTACCAAATATAATTAAAAATAATTCGTTTATAAAAAATAAGAAAGATTTATTAGATTTGCATTTAGGAGATTTAAATTTAAAAGTAGAAGAATTAGAAAAAATATTAATTGAAAAAGCAATAAATGCAACTAATTATAATCAGGTAAAAGCTGCTGAGTTACTTAATATCTCTGAAAGAACATTGCGATATAAATTAAACAAATATGGTTTTAAATAAATTTAATATATAATAATGAATATAAATAGTAACATAAAACAAAAATCTACATTAATTTTTAAATATGTATTGACTTTTTTATTTACTTTCTGGGTGATAATTCCGGCATTATCGCAAGAAACTGAAGTTTTTGAAGAATTTAAAGAATCAGAAAGGTATAAAGAAGATTCTTCTAAAAATAATAAAATAATATCCCCTAAAGACACAAATCAGAATCTAAGAATGAGAAAAAGAACTTCTTTAAATTTAAATTTATTTTCAAAAGACTCTGTCTCAGGGCATAAAATGCGAAGACATAAAAACAAATGCGATTCTAACGACGTTTTTATCGATAAAGATGGCGATGGTATTAATGATAACAGATTAAAAGGAATGGGATTAGGCAAACGCAAAGGACTTGGTAAAGGTAAATACAAACAAAAGAACAAGTAAAGAAAATTTTACTTACCATTATAAGATCTGCGAAGAATCACACAACTCATACAGAGAAAAGTTATGCTATCAACAAGTTGATAGTATGACTGGAAAAAAATTATATTATTTCAATTTTTTCGTTAATTGAAAATCCTTTTTCTGTTGATTTTAATGTTGCTGCTTGTAAAAAAGCATCATGCTCAAAAAATAGAATTGAATTTTCTTCATAAATCTGTGGAAGTAATTGCTTCTTTTCTTCAATTACTTTTAATGGGAAATTATCAAATCCCATTGAAAATGAATAAGGCAAATGAGCCGAAGTTGGAATTGTATCTGCTAAATAATATAGAGATTTATCGTTATCAAAGATTTTTACCATCTGCATTGCTTGAGTATGACCAAACGCAGTCATTAGTAAAATCCCTTTAAAAAGTTCAAGCTCGCCATCAATAATTTCTAATTGATTATGCTCAATTAATGGTTCATAGTTTTCTGAAATATATGATGCTTTGTCTTTTTCAGTAGGATTTTTTGACCATTCGAGTTGTTTTTTCTGGACATAGTATTTAGCATTAGGGAATGTAGGAACAATTTGATTATTTTGAATAATAGTTGCTCCCCCGGAATGGTCGAAGTGCAAATGAGTTAAGATTACATCAGTTATTTGCTCTGCTTCTATATTATGCTGTTTTAGCGATGATAATACAGATGACTTTTCCAAGTCTAAATTGTATAAATTTGCAAATTTATCGTTAAATTTATTGCCATTTCCTGTATCAATTAAAAGGACTTTATTATCGAATTGGACAAGTAATGGACGAGCAGCAAGCGGAATACGGTTTTGCTCATCTCCCTGATGATATTTACGCTGCCATAGAACTTTCGGAACAATTCCAAACATTGAGCCACCATCTAATCCAAATAATCCGGTTTCTATTGCTTCTATTTTAAATTTTCCTATATTCATAACTCTTTTAGTTAATTTTTGAAATCTAATTGAGAATACGAATATGGGAAGAAAATATTATTTTTTAAGTGTAATGTTTTGTAAGATAGGATAAAAATGTAATACTTATAAGGGATTACAAATGACATCTTTGTCCACCGCTGGAGAGTAGGGGGCTGATACGTTCTTAAATTTTCACCACAAATTCCATTCCTCCTCTTATGAGTAATGTTACGAAGATAAGTTAATAATTTGAATTTTATTTAGCATAATTTATTTATTTTACTTTTAAAATCTGCTATATAATAAATAATAACTTTAATAATAAGCACTTTTATGCTTTATTATTTTATTCTGATATTACTAATATGGACGGCTACTTGAAATTTAAGCAATTATCCATAATAATTAATTTCTTATCTTCGTGCCATTAATCTCAAGAGGAGAATGCGTAAGGTGAATTAGTAATATAAATCACTATTATAGAAAAAAAAATCCGATACCCAAAAGAGTATCGGATTTTTATATCTATAATCTTTAACAGATTATTTTTCAATCAACATCATTGTTGCTGCACGTTGTGAGCCAGAGCGCAATACGACATTATAAACACCGCTTGTTAAGTTAGCAACATTGAAGTTAACTCTATGATTGCCGGCGTTATAAGTACCATTTGCTAATCTTGCAACTAATTCACCTGTTAATGAATAAACAAGAATTTCTGCATCGCCTTCGCTTGCTAAAGTGAATTCAAATACTGTATTTGCAGATGCAGGATTAGGAACGTTCTTGATGTTCATTCCAGTAAGTGCATCATTATAAGCAGTGGCTTTAGCAACAAAGATTGAATTTTGATTGTAAAGCAGGTTGCTTAATTCCATACCTGATGTTAAATCACTAATCATTGAAAGTGATATGTCTTGTTCTAAGTTTGAATTTGGATTATATAATTTAGCTGATAAAAGTTCATTAGTACCAGCGCCATCGATATTAGGAGTAATTTCATTGTCGCCCCAAATTGTTACGGCAGCAACTCCATTATAAACAGCACCAGAACCAATTAAATCACCATTAATATTATAAATACCAATTTCATTTCCATCTTCAATACCACTTACAGTAAGTAATAAAGTAGCATTATTTCCAGTATTCTTAACAGTTGGAATTAAGAATTGAGCATTAGGAGTAGTATTTACTTCTGCATATTGTCTTAAGCCGGAATTTGCAGGATAAATAAGCATACCGAGATTATTCATATAAATGAAATAACCTTCACCGGGAAGCATATTGCCCATTGTATTAATACCCCAAGTCGGGAAATAAACACCGCCGACATTATTTTTTGCAAGAGTAAGGTTAGTTGCTAATGTTGACAAAGCTTCATTTGGAGCAAGTTCAGAAGTTCTTAAATAAGAAATTAAATTCCAACCTTGTTCGATGAATAATGGTGTTATTTCAGGAATAATCGGATAACCTTCGATTGTTAAAGTAATATCACTATCGGAATTTACTAAATATCCATCTTCGTAGTTCCAGTTGCCAATGTTATTAATTTCGAATTGTGGTGCAAACATTTGTCCAGCGCCATTCTTTACTAAATTAATATTTGGAATTACATCAGCAAAAACGTCATACATATCTAATTCTGCGGGATTGATATAACTTGAAACCATATTCCAGCCAGAAGCAACCATTAAATCCTGTGGGAATAATTCTTCCTGAGTGGTAAATGACCAAATTTCTGACCAAGGACCTGAATTTCCGAGGTCGTTCTTTGCCATTACACGCCAGTAATATGTAGTTAAGTAATCAAATCCTGTAACCAATAATGATGTAACTTCGAAGTCCTGACTGAATAGTATATTTGTAAATGTTTCATCATCAGTAATTTGGAATGTATAATATGTAGCATCAGCAACGCTGTTCCAAACAAATGGTAGGTCTTCAACTTCTGCATCAGTCATTCCATTTGCCGGTTCAACTAAAACAACCTGTCCAAGTGGTGGTGGCACAAATGTTGTAAAGTATCTTGCCGGTGAGAACAAGCTGAAATTACCTTCATCATTTGCTGCCTTTACTCTCCAATAATATGTTGTATTGTAATTCAAATTAGTAGTGAGTAAATAATTAGTTTCAGTGGTAGTTGTATTTACAACAAAGCTAGAGAATGCTGCATTATTAGAAACCTGAACTGTGTAAGTATCGGCATCGGGAACAGCGTTCCAGCTCAATTCTGGAGTAAGTGAAACTTCTGTTGCTGCAAATGCTGGTGAAACAAGTGTGGGTCTTTCTAATAACGTTGGGCCACCTTCAATAGCAAATTGCATATTCGGGCGATTTACTGAAGATGAATAAGAAGATGTGGCATCAGAACAATATGTTGTAGAAGTGCTTGTATAGACTTGATTGTAAACAACACTTGTATATGAAGTTGGAGTGTTTGACATACGGACGTTTCTGGTATTTGGTCCACCATTATTATTGAAGCAGAATTCAATTAATAAGTTTGAAGTTCCGTTCCAGGGGAATGGAGTATCAAATACGTGTAAATTCCAACCTACTGCAGGTTGAAATGAAGCAACAGAAAACACTTGAGTCCAGGTGCCTGAAGATACCCAACCGGAGAGAGCGGTTAAGGTTGTTTGTTGTATTTTAATAGTGTATCCGTTTAATGGACCTGCTCCATCTAATAAAGCAACGTGTAAGCCGAGTTCGGTTATAGTTCCACCAGGAGAACCACCAGCAGCAATTATTTCGTCTGCTTTAACTAAAACCTGATGCTTAACTGACTGATAGTAAGGTCCATAAATACATGGATAATCGTAATAGTATAAATTTGTTGAAGTTCCACTGCCAACTATTAATTGTGCTGCAGTAGTAAAGTCCCAGGCAGTTGACCATTCACTTTCAGTAAATGGATTCATTGCTTTTACTCTCCAGTAGAATAAAGTAGATGGTTGGGTACCATAACCAGTTAAAGAAGTTGTTGGTGAGGTAGCATCAATTACTATATTACCAGAGAAATCCGGTTCTGTAGATACTTGCACTCTGTATTGTGTAGCAGCTGTTACTGGCAACCAAACAAATGTTGGTATAGTAGGTACTTCAGTCATTCCAGATAATGGATTGGTCTGAACTGGGACTTCAAGAGGTCCATTTGTTATAAACCAATATCTGTAAGACCAATTGCTTGGATTAGCGTCTTCGTCATAAGCACGGACTCGCCAGTAATAGAAAGTAGTCAATTCTAAAAGATCTGTGCCGTCCATTTCATAATTTGTTTCTGTTATTCCATTATAAGTAAATTCTGGAATTGAGAAATCATCCATCAAAGATATTACCAGTTCATAGCTAACAGCGCCATCAACAGGTTGCCACTGGAAGTTCGGCTGTTGTGGGATACCGAGTTGTCTGTGTGCAGGGTAAGTAAGCATTGGTGGTTTGAAATCCTGGAATTCCATATTTAACTTAATATTTGGACGTGTTGTTAATAATCCTGAAACACCAGGTGCATTACAAACATTCGGGTCTCCATCGTTCCAATAGCTTATATCCTGTACTTTTGGTGTTGTTGAATAATAAACAGAAGCATTTTCAGAATAAGTCATATTATTGAAACAGAAATCAATTAATATATTAGAACCACCATTCCAAACAAATGGATTTGAGAATTCATGGAGATTCCAACCCGGAACCGGAACATATAAAGCGTTTGAGTAAACATCTGTAAAGCCTTCGTATTCCCAAGCAGTAATTTCTTCAACGTTTGTATGCTTCATTTTAATTGAAAAATTCTGTAACGGGTCGCATCCATTAACAGCAAATACATTAAGTAGCAGAGCATTCATTTCTCCTGGTAATGCACCTGCAGCAACTAATTCATCTCTTGTAATAAGAACCTGATTCTTTACTCCGCCCCATACGTTTCCATAAGGTCCCGGAGGATTTGAACCGCTTGGAATGTATGTGGTTTCGTTACCGAATGTTGCAAAGTTTCCTGTTGTAAATTGCCAAACAGTTGACCATTCACTATTTACATAAGGATTATATGCCATCACTCGCCAATAAAATGTTGTATTGAATTCAAGGTCAGTGCGTGCTGTAAATGTTGTTACGTCAACTGATTCATCAATAACGAGTGTTGAAAAATCTTCAAATTCAGATACTTGTATATTGTATTCAGTAGCTGCAAATACTTCACTCCAGTAAAACACTGGCATTGTTGGTGCGTAAACTTGTTCATTAGCTGGTTCAGTAAGGACTGGTGCTGCAATAGGACCTTCAGTTATGAAATCCCATTTGAATGACCAATAGCTTACCTGCTCATCTGCTGTGTATGCTCTTACATGCCAGTAATACTGAGTAGTTTCTTCTAAAATACCAGAAGCAACCTGATATTGAGTTGTTTCAACGTCGGAAGCATTAACTAATAGTGGTTCAAAATCCGGTGATGCAGAGACCTGAACTTGATAAGTAGTTGCATCTGGAGAAGGTACCCAAGTTAATGTTGGAGTTACACTAACACCTAAACTTTTATTTACAGGGGATATTAAAGTTGGAGGCATTGGATACCAGTTTGCAAAATCAAACTGAATATTTGCTCTATTTGGCCTTAATGTTGCAGATGTTTCAGGAATACTGCAATAATCGGTGCTATCGCCATAAACTAAAACACTTCTATACATACAACGTGTTTCAGGAGTAGTAGTCCAATACTGCTGTGGATTAGCATAGCCGACAAATGATGGGCTTGTTGACCAGGTAGGATGGCTGAAACAGGTTTCAACTAAAATACTTGATACTCCATCCCAGAAGAATGGTTGAATACATTCGTGCATATTCCAACCAAGTTGGGTATTAAATGCAGAATCAGGTTCCCAAACTAAAGTCCAATCTTCATAGTCCCAAGTTGGCGTTAATACTGTTTGTGGAACTAATTTCATTTTAATTGTATATTGACCTTCAAAAAGAGGACCGCAATTTGATTGCATCATAGCAACATTCCAACCGAAAGCATTTATATCACCAGGGTAAGCTCCTGACGCCATTAATTCTTCTGCAGTATATAAGAAATAAATACGTGCATGGTTATACCAATTGCTATATGGAGATGGAGAAACATAATTGTAATAATCGGTATCGTAATTTGTTTCTGTTCCAACAATAACGAAATTGCCGGTTTTGAAAGTCCATATATCTGACCAAGGACCATCTACGTAATCGTTTAAGCCCATTACTCTCCAATAGTAATTTGTATTGGTGCTTAAACCAACAGAAGCATAAGTTCTTACGGTTTGAGTAACATCAATAGTTAATACTGAAAAGTCTTCTGTAGCAGATACTTGCAAATGATATCTATCAGCAAGAAGAACTTCATTCCATTTAAATGTTACACTAGTAAGCTGACTGATAGCATTGTTAGCAGGTTCAATTAAAACTGGTTCAAATAGAGGTCCTTCAGTAGTGAAGTCCCAACGAATTGACCATGTGCTAACATTGCTTTCAGAATCATAAGCACGGACATGCCAGTAATATTTTACTGATTCATCTAATTCTTCTTCAATATTGAAAGTAGTTTCTGTTAAACCTGTTACATTATAGACCAAAGAAGTAGAATCGAAATTATTTTGGGCAGAAAGTTGAAAATCATAGCTAACAGCATTTTCAACCGGAACCCATTCAATTGTAGGTGTTAATTCAAGGAAAATTGAATGATTTGGAGGTGCAAGTGGAATAGGAGTAGAAATAATTGCATCAAGTTCAAACCTTGCAGCCCATGCATTATTTCCATTAACTATACCGATTGAATCCTGATAAGCACCGGGAGTTACCGGGAAATCAGCAGAGCCGGCATAACCTACTGGGAAAGCATTTCCAGCTTCGTCATAATCAATACCTCTGGCGTATTCAGAGCCAGTGCCACCAAAATAAGATGAATACTGAAGATTTGTTCCATTAGGATTAATCATAGTAACGATGGCATCATCTGCACCACCTGCATAAGCTGCCTGTTGTGCATCTGCTGTAACTGGGTAATCTGTTGATGTAGTTCTACCACCAAATACAGCCCATCCTTCACTATCTACTGCTAAGCCGCGTGCATAATCAACGCCGATGCCACCAATAAAAGTAGAATAAATAAGTTCAGTACCAGTTGGATTAAATTTGGTAACAAAAGCATCAAAACCGCCACCAGCGTGAGTTGGTTGGAATGAATTTGGAGTTGTTGGATATGCTAATGATTGGGTATAACCAGCCATATAAGCATTACCTTCAGCATCAAAATCTGGTCTCATTCCCCAGTCATCAAGTTCACCACCAATATAAGTGCTAAAAACTAAATCGCTTCCATCTTGATTAAGTTTCAAAAGGAAAGCATCCCAGATTCCACCACCGTAAGTAGTTTGGAACGCACCTTCAGTTACGGGGAAATCAGTAGAAACTGTTTGACCAGCTACAAAGCAATATCCGTCTGGAGTAACACGATTGCCATAAGTTTGGTCAGCAAGAGTACCGCCAATATATGTTGAATAAACTAGTGATTCTCCGTCTGGAGCAATTTTAGTAACAATAACGTCTTGAGTTCCGCCACCATGAACTGTTTGGAAAGCACCTTCGGTTACAGGGTAATCTAATGAAGGAGTATAACCAATAACATAAGCATTATATGATGCATCAACATCAATTGTATATGCCATTTCTCCCAATGTACCACCGAGATAAGTTCCATATAACAACTCTGTTCCGTCAGCGCTTAATTTAAAGACATTAATGTCATTAGAACCAGCGTTGACTGTTTGGAATGCAGAATCTGTAACAGGAATATTGGTTGAACCACCATAACCGCATACATATACGTTTTCTAAGTTATCGTAAGCACAGCCAAGACCGGATTCTGCACCAGAACCACCAATATATGTTGAAAATATTAAGTCAGTTCCATCTGCTTCAAGTTTTGTTACGAAAATATCAGTACTTCCAGCGTTAGCTTCTTGGTATGCACCTTCGGTTACCGGATAAATTAAAGAGCCGGTACCACCAGTAAACAATACATTTTGTGTAGTATTTACTCTGCCTTCGTAAAGAGTAGAGCCACTGGTTGTTGGAGCAACGAAAGTGCAGTAAATAAGTGGGTCTATAATTAAAGGATATGTATCATCATAATCACCGATATTAAAGCCAACGGTAGTTTCGTCAATAATTTTGAAAGTACATTCTACTTCAACTTTTTTCCCATTAATTTCCTGATAGGCATATAAACCACTTTGTTCTACATCACCGATTGATGTGTTAATGGTTAAATTGCCTTTATAATTAATGTAAACTTTGTCAGTACCACTAAAGCTCATTTTAATTAAATTTGGGTCAGCTTTAGGAGCGACAATCAAATCATAGCGAAGATTGTTATTTTCATAATACAATCTTGCGTCAATACCTTTGTATAAACCGGCCATCATAGCTTCCTTATATAAACCTATTCTGGATGCCCATTTTGATTTATCGTTACCGATGAAGAAATTATAATAACCTTTTTTCTTATCAACACCCTGAACTTTAGGACTGTTCAAAGAATTGATGAATTGCATTTTTACAACGTTACCTATTCTGTCCATATTCTTATAGGTATCGTTCAAATCTGGATTTACAGCTTCCTGAGGCAATATTGTGCTCTGCTGGAATTTGTAAAAATCATACGTGATGCCATTGGCGGTTAGCCAAGCATCAACACCCGGAGATTGTGCAAGGAATCTTGCATCTTCGTGCCATTGCCCTTTGTTTTCTACAAAGAATAGCTTCGATTGTTGGTTGAATGACTGAACACTTGTTAGTGTTAAGCATATCAATAAAGCAATAGTTGAAAACATTTTAAAAGTTTTCATTCTACCTCCTTTAATTGTGTGGGTAAATAGTGAATTATTAATCTATGTGCCTCTTTTGTTTTCTTATTTTTATTTTCATTTTATTTTCATTTTATTTTTACTCTTTTCCATAATATTAAATATACGTAATTCTAAAAAAAAAACAAAAGTATTTTTTTTTATTTTTTTTATCAATTAAAGTATATAATTGATATATATAGAATTATGTTTATTATTATTTTTTTTATAAAAAAATAATTCATATTTTTAATCCTCTCAATTCAGCGTTAAATATCACTTTATACCAAACCGCTAACTAAAAGTACAAAATCAAAATGTCATTTCGAACCCCCCGATAAAGCACTTTCTTTATTATAATGGAGATGACATAAATAAATGTGTCATTCTGAGCGCAGCGAAGAATCCAGAAAAAAATATAATCCACAATTCTCTGGATTCTTCAAAACGCTTCAGAATGACATCTTTTTTAAAAAACCAATGAAATACAGAACAGCACTGAGAAATCCCCCCTACCCCCCTTTTTCAAAGGGGGGCAAGGGTTTTCTGAAACTATATATTTCATAATGATCTTTTATACTTATGTCATCTCAATTTAAATAAAGGTCTTCCTTTATCACGGGGTTCGGAAAGACATAATATAATAAGTCATTTAGCGAATTATTATAATCTACATAAATACTAAATGAACAAAATTATTATTAAATAAATTGCATTGGCACTGAATTTCAAATTTTTAAAAGGAGAATAAAACTAAAGTATAACAAAAAATATAAAAAAAATTACTAATCTTTTCATATATTTATATTTTTAAAAAAAGAAATTTGATAAAATGTACACAAATTTAAAACAAAGATTAGAAGATATGATAAGGGGTGAGACAAACTTTATTGCAAATGCTTCAACTTTTTCTTCTTTGATTTTCAATGGAATAAAGGATATAAACTGGGTAGGATTTTACTTAATATCAGAAGAACAATTAGTTCTAGGACCTTTCCAAGGTAAACCAGCTTGTTTCAGGATACCTCTTGGAAAAGGAGTTTGTGGCAGTGCAGTTCTGCATAAAAAACCTTATATTGTTGGTAACGTTCAAATTTTTCCGGGACATATACCCTGCGACCCAACTACAAATGCAGAAATCGTTATACCACTTATACGAAATGATAAAGTATTCGGGGTCTTTGATATGGATAGTCCGGTGTTAAATAGATTTAATGAAGATGATGAAAAACAGCTTATTGAACTACTGGATATTTTAATTGATAACTCAGATATTACAGCAATTAGCAATTATTATCAAAAAAGTTAAAACATTTTAAAATGAATAAATTTTTATTACAAGCACTATTAGTTGTTTTTTTTTGTTCATTTCCAATATGGAATTGCTTACGAATTCTGTTGTAATCAATGAGTTTATGCCGGCACCTCTTGAAGATGAGCCGGAATGGATTGAATTATACAATCCAAATAATTCTACCCTATCCTTACTTTATTTCTCAATATCTGATGAATCAAATTGCAAAATATTACCCGAAATATTAAATATAGAAACTAAACTAACATTAACGCCAAAGCCATTTTCACCAATTAATTTAACTGTTAAAGATAAATGTGTGATTCCATTTATTTTGCCTTTTACAGAGCAACAGACAATGTTTTTACAGAAAAAGCAATTATTGTAATTGGTAAATAATTAAACAAAATAAATAAAAAAAAAATGAGAAAAATAAAAGACGAAATTGACAAACCGCTGTGTAATTGCGGTATAGTAGGTGTATTCAATCATCCTCAGGCATCAATAATATCATACTATGCTTTGCATTCGCTGCAACATCGTGGGCAGGAAGCTGCAGGCATTACTACATTTTATTACGACGAGCAGAAAAAGAAAATGAAATTTGCTACCGAAAAAGGTGCTGGTTTGGTGCTTGATGTTTTTTCAGACCCGAAAGTTTTAACAGAAAATTTAAAAGGTACTGCTGCAATTGCTCATAATCGATATTCTACTACCGGCTCTTCGAAAAAATCGAATATTCAGCCGTTTAATATGATTTATCATAGTGGTATTCTTTCTATTGCTCATAATGGGAATTTGACAAATACACGCTGTTTAAGGAAATATCTTCACCAGCAAGGTTCAATATTTCAAACGACTACCGATACAGAAATCTTTCTGCATCTAATAGCCCACAGTAAAAAAGAAAAGAAAATTGACCAAATCAGAGAAGCGCTTCAATTAGCTGAAGGGGCATATTCTTTGGTTATTCTGACAGAAGATTCTTTAATAGCAGCTCGGGATGCTTACGGATTCCGTCCTTTAAACATTGGTAGAATTAAACTTGAAGATGGTTCTTATTCTTATATTGTTGCTTCAGAAACCTGCGCCTTCGATATTGTAGATGCAGAATTTGTAAGAGATGTTAAGCATAATGAAATCGTTGTAATAAATAAAAATACTTGTAAAACTGGCGAAATGCAATCATACAACATAGTTGAAAACACACCTGAAGCACGTCATTGCATATTTGAATATATATATTTTTCGCGTCCGGATAGTAAAATTTTTGGGCACAATGTTGACAAAGTAAGGAGGAAATTGGGCAAAATGCTCGCTGAAGAAAGTCCAATGACTTTAGAAGATAATGAAAAAATTTCTACGATTTCAGTTCCTGATAGTGCAAATACTGCTGCTCTAGGTTACTCAAGAATTAATCAAAATTTTCATCAAAACACCGTCTTTGAAATCGGTCTGATTCGTAGCCACTATGTAGGCAGGACTTTTATTGCACCAAGCCAGGACAATAGAGTTTTTAAAGTAAAAGTAAAATTCAATCCAGTAAAAGGAGTTATTGAAGACAGAAATATTTTAATTATTGATGATTCAATTGTCCGCGGTACTACTTCAAAGGCATTAATCAAATTAATCAGAAGTGCAAATCCAAAACAACTTCATTTGAAAATTACTTCTCCTCAAATAAAATACCCTTGCTTTTATGGAATGGATTTCCCTTCACGTGAAGAACTTATTGCTAATGACTATGATAGCGAAGAGGAAATAGGAGAAGCTCTCGGAGTGGACTCTTTGCACTATTTAACTATTGAAAAATTAATTGAAGCTGTTCCAAAAGATGAAGGAGTAAGCTATTGCACAGCTTGTTTTACTGGTGAATATCCTGTTGAATACGATAAAAAGCAGAATAAATTAGTTACTGGAGAATAGTTTTGAATAAGGAAAATAAAATATTGACTTATTATTTCTGTTTATTGTAATAATTTGTGAACTTTTTAGTCATCGGATGACTGCCAGTCATTCGATGACTTCCGCATTTAAAAATGATTTTTATAAATTTTTGGGATACATATAGTTATGTTTTAATGAGGTCAAAGTAGTTCATTAAGAGCGCCGCTCCAAGCAACAGTTAAAAACCTTTACTAAAATTATAAATAATTAATCAACAAATCAACAAAACAACATAAATACTATGAAAAAAAATCTTCCTAAAATTGCAATTATCGGCTACGGAGCAATGGGAAAAGAAATTAAGCTACAAGCCGAACAGCTTGGATATTCCATTACTAATATTTTCGATATTGATAGTCAATTGGAAATTAAGGAATATGATTTTGACGTTGCATTAGATTTCTCTACAGCAGAAGCAATTTTAACTAATTTAAATATTCTTGCTGAAATTAAAAAAAATGTTGTTATTGGGACAACTAATTGGGAAAAATATTTTGAAGACGCAAAATCAATAACTAAAAAAGGAGGTATAGGTCTTATTTATAGTTCAAATTTTTCTATCGGAATGCAAAAGTTTTTCAAAATAATTGAACATACAGCTATGCTCTTCAATAAATTTAATGATTATGATTTTATGGTTCACGAACTTCATCATAAAAGAAAAATAGACAGTCCAAGCGGAACTGCACTGACTATTGGCAAAATTTTGCTTAATGAATTAGATGAAAAGCTAGAAATTGAAACTGAAACATCTCATAAAAAAATTTCTTCAAATGCTTTGCATATCAGTTCAACTCGTGGTGGAGAAATAGCCGGTACACACATAGTTTACATTGATTCTATTGCTGAAACTATAGAATTAACTCACAGAGCAAAAAACAGAATAGGTTTAGCTCGGGGCGCTCTTTTTGCTGCTAATTGGATTTTTAATAAAAAAGGATTCTTCAATTTTGCCGATGTAATTTAGGTGCTATTCTAACATATAACATCTGCAGTTAAAAATTTATTCTAACATTGTTCTAAATTCAAATTTTTTATTCTATATTAAATAAATCTTTACTTTAGTAAGAATTACTGACAGCACGAAAATTAAACAAATCAACCTCAAATTCAACTAAACTTTATTTTAATAATTAAATAAAATCTATTAATTTTACAAAAAAAAATAAATAAAATTTTATTATAAGAATAAACTGTTTCATTCAAAACTATGTCAAACAATATCAATATAGAAGCTGGAAATCAATCTGGTTATCACGATAAAACTATATCGACAGTTTTAGTTGTTTTTCTAATAGTTTTAGTATTATACTTATTGCAGCAATTGGCTTCAATACTTATGCCTCTTGTTCTTGCTTTTCTTTTTGCAAGTTTATTTCAGCCGATGATAATATTCTTTAAAAAGAAAAATTTCCCAAACTGGATAATCATACCCATAATTGCAATAATTACAATCACGCTCATAGCATCATTTACATTGTTTATCGCACAATCAGTTTCACAAATAATTGACCAAAAAGACGTATTTATTGATTTATTAAATAAGAAAATAGATATAATTATCAAATGGTTAAACTCAATATCAAGGGAATACTTTAATTTTAGGATAAATGAGAAGAAAATACTGGCTCTTTTTGACAAAGATTTTATATCAAATACTTTAAGTTCGCTTGCTGTGTCTCTTGGCTCTTTTCTTTCGTCTTTTTTTATGTTCATACTATATTACATCATTTTATTAACAAGTATGTCAAATTATAAAGATTTTTTAAGTTGGGTTGGTGGAGCTAATTCTAAATTACTACAAAATTATGAGCATATTCAAAAAGCAATTGTTTCTTATATTACTATTAAAACACTTTTAAATCTTACAACCGGGACTTTCGCTACACTGATTTTTTATAGTTTCGATTTGCAATTCCCATTATTTTGGGGTTTTATCACATTTTTACTTTTCTATATCCCGTCAATTGGGTCTATTATTGCTCCTGTTCCACCTCTTCTTATGGCTATTATTCAGTTTGATAGTTTCAATCCAATCCTTATGATGATGCTGTCTATAGTTGTAATGCAAGCTATTATGGGTAATATAATTGAACCAATTGTTATGGGACATAAACTACGTTTGAATACTCTTACTATAATTTTTGGAATAGTATTTTGGAGCTATATTTGGGGAATTGCGGGTATGTTCCTTTGCGTTCCATTGCTAGTAATGTTTAAATTAATATTAGAGCAATATCCAACACTTGAATTTATTTCGCGTTTAATGGGAACAGCACCAAAGAAGTAAGAAGAAGAATGGAAGTGAAAATATTATTTTTATTATATTGAAAAACAATGGTTGGAACAATATTTACAAACACTCAACTATATTTAATCAAATTGATAAACGTTGGATTGATAAATATGTTGATATGTGGAATATTCCTCTTAATATTACAAATGCTTTAAAACTTTTTACTGGTGAAATAAAACCGTCTAAAACTGAATTACGGGATAAAAGAAGAATGTATTTCGATGAAATGGATATAAAAACTCAAAAAGAAATTATTAAATTCTTCACAAAAAATAAAATTCTTATCCTATCAGATATTATAAAAGGAAATGATGAATTTTCTGCATCTTGGAAAAGTAACAATGCAGAGAAAAGGTGGAGATGCTGGAAGAAATACTGCGAATATGTTGCCATTTAAAATGAATCCATTGAAATTATTTGAAAATCAATAATTATTCATAACAAATAATTAAAAAATGATAAAATCATTTATTCATTTCAACTTACTTTATGTCTATTCTTTTTATTTTCTTCTTTCCGACTTTTTTCAAAAAATATTTTACTTTT
>CAZCHH010000046.1:0-7023 GCA_964498585.1 uncultured Hyphomicrobiales bacterium | reverse complement strand
GGATTCTCTATTATCTTTTCTATATTCTTTTTTATTTTTTCCTTAACAAGAGTATCCTTAAGTTTTTTTATGGCTTTTTCAAATTTTTTTTCAAAAAATATTTTACTTTTATAATTATATTTGCAATTGATTAATGTTTTATTAACATTTAACATTTTGAATAATTATTTAATAAAATAATTCTGGAAATAATTGATATTTCAAGGATTTTATCAATTTATACAGATTTAAAAATTAAGGTAAAAATGCTGGAATTTGTTCATTTACACAACCACACACACTATTCACTTTTAGATGCTGCTTGCCATCCAATTGATTTAATCAAAGCAGCAAAAGAAGATGGACAGAAAGCAATTGCATTAACAGACCACGGTGTGATGTTTGGTGTTATAGATTTTTGGAAATTAGCTCAAAAAGAAGGTATTAAACCAATTATTGGTTTTGAAGCGTATGTTGCAAATGGTAGTAGGTTCGAAAAAACTGCCGGAAAAAAAGAAACTAAAAAACGCAACTACTTTCATTTAGTCTTGCTTGCAAAAAATAATATTGGATACAAAAATTTATGCAAGTTAACCTCTTATGCTCATCTTGAGGGATATTACTACAAACCACGAGTAGATTTGGAATTACTTGAAAAATATAATGAAGGAGTAATTTGCCTTTCTGCCTGTATTGCTGGAGTTATTTCTGCTCCAATTATTCAAGGAGATTACGATGAAGCAGTCAGGCAAGCAAAAATCTATCGAGAAATTTATGGCAACGATTTTTACATTGAAATACAAAATCATTTTTTGCCGGAAGACAAAGCTGTGCTGCAAGATGCACCACGAATTGCAAGGGAGTTAGGCATTCCACTTATTGCAACTAATGATGTGCATTATGTAAAAAAAGAGCATGCTATTGCTCACAACGTCCTTTTGCTTATTAAAGATTCAAATGCTGCTAATTCTGGACTGATGGACATTAGAGATTTGCGATACAGAAGCGACGAAATGTATTTGAAAACTCAATCACAAATGATTGAACTTTTTAAGGATTTTCCAGAAGCTATTTCAAATTCTGTGAAAATTGCAGATAGCTGCGATATTTCATTTGAAAGAAAACTTTTTATGCCAGAGTTACCAATTCCAAGGACTTCAAAAGCACAAAACTTAAATGAATACTTGAAAGAGCAGGTTGATTTAGGATTGAGAGAAAAATATCCTTCTGTTACTGACGAAATCAGGCAGAGAATTGATTTTGAATTAAATACAATTTTCAGTTTAGGATATTCTGGATATTTCCTAATTGTCCAAGATTTTATATGTGCAGCAAAAGCAAGAGATGTTCGTGTTGGACCAGGACGTGGCTCAGCTGCAGGAAGCTTGGTTGCTTATTGTCTGGGAATTACAAATGTTGACCCGCTCAAATATGGACTGCTTTTCGAAAGATTTCTTAATCCGGACAGAGTTTCACCACCAGATATCGACATTGACTTTTGCGATACTAAAAGAGCGGAAATTATTGAATACGTTAAAGAAAAATACGGAGAAAATCACATTTCCCAAATCATTACTTTTGGCCGTATGACTAGCAAAGCAGTATTAAAAGACGTTGGACGTGTGCTTGGTGTTCCATATTCAACTATCAATAACATCAATGCCAAAATTCCTGTAGAGCAAGGAAAAGTCAAGCCAATCATTGAAGCCATTGAACTGCCAGACTTGAAATGGATAAAGAAAAGCGACGACCCGAAAATGAAAGAGCTTATTGAATATTCTATTATTTTGGAAGGTATGAACAGAAATGTCGGGAAGCACGCAGCCGGAATTGTTATTACTCCGGGCGAACTTATTGATTATGTTCCACTTTATAAATCACCATCTCAAAAAGATAGTTCTGTAGCTATTTCAACACAATATCCAATGAACGACCTTGATGAAGCTGGTGTAATGAAAATGGACTTTCTCGGTCTGCGCACCCTTTCAATTATTGACAATTCACTTGAAATGATTGAACGGAACTATAAAGTTAAAATCGACTTAGACCAAATAAATCTTAAAGATGAAAAGACAATGAAGCTTCTCGGCAATGGTGATACCACAGCAGTGTTCCAATTTGAATCTCAGGGAATGCAGGAGTATTTAAGGCAGTTGAAACCTCATAGCATTGAAGAGCTTTCTGCTATGAATGCCTTATATCGCCCAGGTCCAATGGCAAATATCCCCGAATTTATCGAAAGAAAAGAAGGTAAGAAGCCAATTAATTATTTGCACGAAAGAATGGGAAATTCTCTTGATGAAACTTATGGAATTATTGTTTATCAGGAACAGGTAATGCAGCTCGTTCGCGATTTAGCTGGATTTTCACTAAGTCAGGCGGATATTTTAAGGCGTGCTATGGGAAAGAAAAAGCAAAGCATTATGGACGAGATGAAACCACTTTTCACAAAGAATGCTGCCCAGCTTGGTATTAACAAGAAAAATGCAGACGAAATCTACGATTTAATTGAAAAATTTGCTAAATATGGTTTTAATAAGTCTCACGCCGTTGCTTATTCAATTTTAGCTTTTCAAACTGCATTTTTAAAGGCAAATTACACTGCTGAATTTCTTGCTGCAAATATGTCTGCTGAACTCAATAATTTAGCAAAAATTGTAGCTCTTATTGATGAAGCAAAAAGATTTGATATTCATGTATTACCACCAAACGTAAATCGTTCAATGGAGTATTTTACTGTTGATAAAAATGAAATTATTTTTGGACTTGCAGGTATAAAAAACGTTGGAGTTCAAGCTGTAAGAGGAATCATTAAAGCAAGGGAAGAAAAGTTATTTACTTCTTTTTTCGATTTTGCTGCGAGAGTAGATACCAAGCTTCTTAACAAACGAGCTTTTGAATCCTTGATTTGTGCCGGGGCTTTCGATTCCATTCATAATGGCAAGAGAGCAGCTCTTTACAATTCAGTGGAAACTGCTCTTGAATATTCAAAAGCATACAACAACGAAGAAAATTCGAGTATGGATAGCTTGTTTATGGGATTTGCGACTGCTCCTATTCAAGAGCCGAGTTTGCCAAATGTTACCGAATGGACGGAAGAATTTCGTTTAGAAAAAGAGAAAGAAGTACTTTCATTCTATATTAGCGGACATCCATTAAATAAATATAAAATTTACATCAATTCTCTTGCTACCCTTCAAATTGGAGATAAAGAAAATGAAATTATTGGCGAGCAAGTACGTATTTGTGGAATGATTAAAGGAATTAGAACGCAGTTAGACAAAAAGAATAAGACAATTGCATTCCTTCAGGTCGAAGATTTTACGGATTCCTGTGAATGCGTTTGCTGGAGCGATGCTTACGGCAGTTTCAAAGACATTTTAGTAGAAGATAATGTTGTAATGATTATTGGCAGGTCTGAACTTGATAATGATAAAATTAAAATTTATGTTGATGAAGTAATGCCAATTGAAAAAGCCGCTGCTAAATTTGCTCAAGGTATTGCTATTTGGGTGGATTTGGAAAATGTCGGGCAAAACTGCATTAAATCACTTCAAAGCTATTGCTCTGCCACAAGGGAAAAAAATACTATTATTTTCAACGTAGTTGATAAATCTAAATATTATAGTAAAAAATATATCGCTAACAGTGTGAATATTGCTTATAAAGAAGATACTATTTCTAATATTATGAAAATATTCGGACCAAATAATGTGAATTTTTTGATGTATAAATAGTGATTGACTATAAAAATAACATATTTATATAAGTGAAGTTTTAAAGATAGTTGTCAGCTATTCGGTGTTGGGTTATTGAGTTATTGGGTTATTAGTTATTGGGTATCGGAAAAGTTTTAAAAGTCATTCTGGCGTATGCCAGAATCCATCTTGGTAAAGCAAGTGAGCTTGCTCACGATACATTTGGGCAAGCCCAAATGCTTCTATGAAATAGCTAATATTGATTAGTGATTGAATTTTAATAAGATGGATTCTGCTCAATGACATCTTTTTTACAAAACCTTCTGAAAGTTTTATGAGTTTTACTAAAGTTTAAATTCTAAACTATCTAAACCTTCTAATCTTTCTAAACTTTATGTCATCTCTATTTAAATAAAGCATTTTCTTTATCGTGAAGCCCAAGAATGACATTTAAAATTTCTAACAACATTAACTAATTTGTTTCATATTATATAAAAATGATATAATTTCATTGAAAAATAGAGAAAGACAAAAATTAATAAAATATTCTACATTCTAACCCTTCTTTATAAATTACAATAAATTGAATATTATTTAAATTTTTATTAATTTGCATATTGAATAAATGGAGATTTATCTATGAGACAAATATTTGACAGATTAAAGAATTTTATTAAATCAGAAGTTAATTTTAATGACAATATAAATTATAATTTTGAAAAAAAATCTGATGATGATTTAAAACACATTATTGACGAATTAAACAAAAAGAAAGAAGAAAAGCAGAATTCATCAAATCAAAGCAACAATCGAACAGAAAGTTCTAATAACATGCAATTTTCCATCGATGAAGCTTATAGCATTCTTGAAGTCAATGGGAACTCAAATTCAGAAGAAATAAAAACTGCATATAAAAAGAAAATTAAAGAGTATCATCCAGATCGACTTTCTGGCTTAGGGGCAGAACTTCAACAGCTTGCTCACCAGAAAACACAAGAAATAAACTCTGCTTATAATTTATTGAAAAAACTTAAAGGTTTTAGTTAAAATGAAAAAACTTATTATAGAAATACTAATTATTTTACTACTATCTGTTCTTTTCGGCTTTTTATATAATTATATTTCAAAAGACCCTCTTCCTTTTTTTTATAAGCCAAAGGAAATTGAAACATTTAACGATTCTACTTTTGAAAATCTTTTATCTCCATTAGAAGAAATTGATATAGATACAAATGTTTTTGAACCAATTGAAAAAAATCCTAAAGACGAACTTGATACAATTATTAATGATATTAAAAAGCCGATGAATAATACAAAAATTGATGTTCCAAAGATTGACGACAGCCAATTACATAATGAGGATAAAAAGGAAACTGAACTAACTAAAAAAGACAAAATTGAATTAAAAGGTAATGTTACTTTTGAGGTTCTAAAAAAATATCTTAATGACCCAAGAGTTGTAATTATTGATTCACGTGAACCGGAGCTATATGAAATAAGTAGAATAGGAAATGCAATTAACATTTTTCCATATCAAGAACCGTCAGAATATTTTAAAGCATTACGAAACGTGCCTGAAGGAAAAACTATTATTGTTTATTGCGAAGGTGGAAATTGCGACTTAAGCCATCTTGTAGCCAAAGATTTAATCAATCTCGGTTATAAAAATGTACTCCTATATCTTGGTGGATTTGAAGAATGGGAAAAAAAGTATAAAGGGTGATATATGCTTTTTTCAGAAAATGATTATAAATTACTGCAAAAAAAATTTGGAATAGTCGGCGATTCCAAATTGATTAGAGAGCAATTAATTCGTTTGCTACAAGCTGCTCCTACTGATTTAAATGTTTTAATAACAGGCGAAACAGGCACTGGCAAAGAAGTTTTTGCTAATGCTATTCACGGCTTAAGCAAAAGAAATAAGCATCCCTTAATCAAAGTAAATTGCGCTGCAATCCCGGAAACTCTACTTGAGTCTGAGCTGTTTGGCCACGAAAAAGGTGCTTATACCGGTGCTATTGAACAAAGAAAAGGTTTTTTTGAAGTTGCCGACAACGGAACAATCTTTTTAGATGAAATAGGTGAAATGCCTCTTGGAACTCAGGTAAAACTTTTGCGAGTCCTTGAATCAGGTGAATTTTCCAGACTCGGTTCTACTTCCGTTAAAAAAGTAAATGTTCGCGTTATTACTGCTACAAACAGAAATTTAGAGCAAGAAATTCAAAATGGACTTTTTAGGCACGATTTGTTTTATCGTTTGAAAAATGTCCAAATAAAACTTCCATCTCTTCGGGAGCATCCTGAAGATATTCCATTGCTCGCTGACTTTTTTGCACGTAGAGTATGTGAAAAAAATAATATTGAATATCGTGGTATTTCTGATGAATCCTTTAATACTTTAAAATCTCTTCCGTTTCCCGGAAATATTAGAGAACTTAAAAATCTTATCGAAACAGTATTTACTTTGGAAAGGATAGAATACCTTACCAATAGTGTATTGCGGCTTTATATTACTCCAGCTCTTCCAGCTTATTCATACTCCGAACAACCAACTGAAACCTCTATCATTCCGTTAAAGCAATATGAAGAACCACACCGGTTTGAATTAGAAATAATATTCCGCGCCTTGCTCGAAATGAAAAATGATATTGCTGAAATAAAATCAGCTATGAAAAAAATCGCTTTGAATATGCACGACCTGAGCGTTGATATTTATCAAAGACAAAATTCAAATGAAGAAAATTTTTATGACAATTCTTTTACTGACAATGACAATTTCAGATTGGATATAATTGAAAAAAAAGTTATCGAAAATGCCTTGAAATATAATCTGTATAACAGGAAAAAAACTGCAAAAGCTCTGGGCATAAGTTTGCGTACTCTATACCGGAAAATGAACGATTATAATTTAGATGATGAAAAATAAAAATAAAAAAACTCCCATTGTTTTCTCAGACATCGCTTCAACAGATAGTTGAATAGATTCTCCTCTGACACTTCTTAATGAAAAAATAGCAAAATTATATTTTCCAAAAAGCATTAAATACTAATAATAATCAGATATTAGCACACCTTAAGCATTCCCCTCTTGAAAGTAATGGCACGAAGATAAGTTAATAATTTGAATTTTATTTAGCATAATTAATTTATTTAATTTTACAATCTTTTATATAATAAATAATAACTTTAATAATAAGACCTTTTAACACCTCCCCTGCCCCTCCTTATTAGGAGGGGAATTGGATTTGTGGTAAAAATTTAAGAACGTATCAACCCTGGGGAAAGGGGAGCTGTATTATTCTTGATTTTAACACTTTAATTCTTTAAATTTTTATTATTATATTAC
>CAZCHH010000045.1:0-28454 GCA_964498585.1 uncultured Hyphomicrobiales bacterium | reverse complement strand
AAAGGCGAAGAAATTGTCAATATGAACTTAAAAGCTGTTGACAATACTTTAGCAAATCTTTTTGAAGTTAATTATCCAAACGAAGTAACAGCAAAATATGATATTGCAAATCCAGTACCAGACGAAGCACCAGAGTTTGTAAAAAATGTTTTAGGTGAAATTATCGCTGGTCGTGGCGATGATATTCCAGTCAGTGCTTTCCCAGTTGATGGAACTTTTCCAACAGCAACAACAAGATGGGAAAAACGCAATATCGCATTGGAAATACCGGTTTGGGATACTGCTACCTGTATTCAGTGCGGAAAATGTTCAATCGTTTGCCCACACGCTTCAATTAGATTAAAAGTTGTTGAAGAAAACCTCCTTGCAAATGCACCAGATACTTTCAAATATGTTGATGCACGCGATAAAGAATGGAAAGGAATGAAGTATTTATTGCAAATAGCACCGGAAGATTGTACTGGTTGCGGAGTCTGCGTTGAAGCATGCCCTGCAAAGAACAAATCAAATCCAAGTTTGAAAGCACTCGTTATGATGCCTCAAATGCCACTACGCAAGCAGGAATCAGAAAATTGGGACTTCTTCTTTAAACTTCCAGAAGTTGATAGAACAAAAATCAAGGTAAATGCAATTCGTCATCAACAGTTCCAAAGACCACTCTTTGAATTCTCCGGTGCTTGCGCTGGCTGCGGCGAAACTCCTTATGTTAAATTGCTTTCCCAGTTATTTGGCGATAGAGCTATTGTGGCAAATGCTACCGGTTGTTCCTCAATTTATGGTGGAAACTTACCAACAACTCCTTGGTCTGTAAACGAATTTGGAAAAGGTCCAGCTTGGTCAAATTCATTATTTGAAGATAATGCTGAATTTGGTCTTGGCTATCGCCTTGCTATTGATAAGCAAAGTGAAATTGCCAATGAACTTATCGTTAAGCTAAAAGCTCAAATTGGCGAAGAATTGGTAAATGCTATTGTTAGCTGCCCACAAAAAGACGAAACTGAAATATTTGAACAAAGAAACAGAGTTGTAGAATTAAAGAAAATTCTTGCAACTATTCAATCTGATGAAGCAAAACGTCTTTTAACTGTTGCTGATTATTTAGTCAGAAAGAGCGTTTGGATTCTTGGTGGAGACGGCTGGGCTTATGACATTGGTTATGGTGGATTAGACCACGTAATTGCAAGCGGTATGAATGTAAATATTCTTGTGCTAGATACTGAAGTTTATTCTAATACTGGTGGTCAAAAATCAAAATCAACTCCTCTTAGCGCTGTTGCAAAATTTGCTGCTGGCGGAAAGCCCAACAAGAAGAAAGACTTAGGGCTTATGGCTATGTCCTATGGAAACGTGTATGTGGCAACAGTTGCACTCGGTGCAAAAGACGACCAAACATTAAAAGCATTCATTGAAGCAGAAGCTTACGATGGTCCTTCAATAATTATTGCATACAGTCATTGCATTGCACACGGCATTGATATGACTTCACCGCTTAAGCAACAGGCACTTGCTGTTGATTCCGGGCAGTGGATACTTTATCGCTATAATCCAGACAAAGTAAAAGAAGGCGAAAATCCATTGGTATTGGATTCCAAACAACCAAAGGTTCCAGTTTCTATGTATATGAATTCTGAAAATCGCTTCAAGATGCTTACAAAGAGCAAGCCAGAAGTTGCTAAGGCACTTTACAAACAAGCTCAAATTGACGTTGATGCTAAATATGAATATTATAAATATCTTGCAGAGAGAAAATTAAGTGGCGATGCAAGTGAAAACATTACCGAAAACAAATAATAAATGGAGGATAAAATGGATTTAACCACAAATTACCTTGGAAAAAAGCTGAAAAGCCCATTAGTAGTTTCTGCATCTCCAATTTCTGAAGATATTGATAATATCAAAAAAATGGAAGACGCAGGCGCCGCCGCTGTTGTTTTATATTCTTTGTTTGAAGAACAATTGATTAACGACCAGTATGAACTTCATTATCATACTACTGCCGGAACTTATAGCTTTGCTGAATCACTTACCTATTTCCCAGAATGGGACGATTATGCCGTTGGTCCAGAAGAATATCTTGAACATATTCGCAAAGCAAAAGAAACTGTTGCTATTCCAATTATTGCAAGTTTGAACGGAACCAATATCGGTAGCTGGACAGATTACGCAGAGCGAATTGAACAGGCAGGTGCCGATGCTATTGAATTAAATCAATACTATTTGCCAACAGATATGGATGCTTCTTCTGAAAAAATAGAGCAAACCTATATTGATATTTTGAAAGCTGTGAAAAAAGCTGTAAAAATTCCTGTTGCTCTTAAATTAGGTCCTTTTTATACAAACTTTGCTTATATGGCAAAGAAATTCGATGAAGCAGGTGCTGATGCTTTGGTGCTTTTCAATCGTTTCTATCAACCTGATATTGATTTAGAGCAACTTGAAGTCAATACCCGCATTGAAATGAGCGATTCTTCCTCTCTCCGTCTTCCTCTTACCTGGATTGGTATTTTAAAAGGCAGAATTAAGGCACAGCTTGCAGCAACACGCGGAATTCATACTGGAAAAGACGTTATTAAGTTAATGCTTGCCGGCGCTGATGTTGCCCAGCTTTGCTCAGTTCTTCTTAAAAATGGAATTGGGCATATTAAGACTATCGAAAAGGAAATGATTGATTGGATGACTGAAAAAGAATATGAATCAATTAAGCAAATGCAAGGCAGTATGAGCCAAATCAATACAAAAGACCAAACTGCTTATGCACGTTCATTATATATGAAAGCATTAAAAGGATTTAAATTTTAATACTTAATAAGTCAAATAAAAAAGGGCTTTTTCTAAATGAAGGAGCCCTTTTTTTGTATATTTACTAAGTTTTTTTTAGATGTCATACCAAACCGGCAACAACAATAACAATGAAATCTGTCATTTCGAACCCTGTGATAAAGGAAGACCTTTATTTAAATAGAGATGACATCAATTTACACAGTCATTCTGAACGAAGTGAAGAATCCAGAAAAATTTCTTTAAACCACTATCCTCTGGATTCTTCGCTCCGCTCAGAATGACCGACAAAATTAGCGATGTCATAGGCAACGAAGCGAAGAATCTCAAGTTATGTGGTAACAATGACTTGTGAAACACCTCAAAGCGGTCAGAATGACACACAAAAAAGTATATAAATTATGTAGTCAAGCACTACTGCACAAAAGGTAATTTTACAACAAAAGCAGGGAAGTGCTTTCCTCTTGCTTCAATTTGAATTTCGGTACCGGGAGCAGCAAATTCAGTAGCAACATAACCCATTCCGATAGGTTTATCAAGAGTTGGCGATAGGTTGCCACTTGTAACATGTCCGATTTCCAGACTACCACTAAAAATTTTGTAGTAATGGCGTGGAATGAATTTTTTATCTTCAGAAGTAAATGCAACAAGTTTCCTTTTTACACCTTCTTCTTTCACTTTTTGAATAACTTCTTTTCCATTAAAGTCGCCTTTATTTATTTTAGTAATCCAACCGAGCCCAGCTTCAAGAGGATTAGTTGTTTCGTCAATATCGTTACCATAAAGGCAGTAACCTTTTTCCAAGCGTAAAGTATCGCGGCAGCCAAGTCCTACTGGTTCAATTCCAAATTCTTCGCCAGCTTTAAATACTTCGTTCCAAACTTTTTTTGCAGTATTAAAATCACCTCTGAAATAAAGCTCAAATCCCACTTCTCCAGTGTATCCGGTGCGAGATAAAATCATATCAACGCCGGCAAGTTTACCAAATTCAAAAGAATAAAATACTATATCGGAAAGCTTTGTTTCAGTAAGTTTTTGCAAAGTATCAATTGATTTTGGTCCTTGAATTGCAAGCAAATGAAATTCATCGCTTGCATTTTTCAAAGTAACATCAAAGCCAGTTAAATTCTTTTCGCACCATGTGTAATCTTTGTCAATATTAGCACCATTAACCACGAGCATAAAAGAATTCTCAGCTTTACGATAAACTAAGAGGTCATCTACTATTCCGCCATTAGTCAAACAAAAAGCAGAATACTGCACTTTGCCCGGTGTTAGCTTTGAAGCATCGTTAGTTGTAATTTTTTGGATATAAGCAAGAGCATCTTTTCCGTCTATTTCAAATTCTCCCATGTGGGAAACATCAAAAACACCTACGTTATTTCTTACGACTTTATGCTCGTAAATAATTCCTTTAGGATATTGAATCGGCATCTCAAACCCAGCAAATTCAACCATTTTTGCATTCTTTTCAATATGCAATTCGTTAAATATCGTTTTTTTCATTTTTATCCTCAAAAACTTAATTTTTTAAAAAAGTAAATTAACTATGATTAATCGAATTTGCAAATTTCATTTTAAAAAAAAGAAAAAAGTATATTGATTTTTGATTTTTAAAATGGTGGTATTAGAATTAAGTAAAAAAATATTAAAAATATAATTTCTTGTTTTAAGTTTTAAAACGTCATTCTGACGAATGTCTGAATCTATCTTTGAATTCTAAAAATAACAAGATGGATTCTGGCATACGCCAGAATGACAATTCATATATTCATATTTTGTATAATATTTTTTAATGGAATTTGTATAATAAAGGGTGTTTTAAATTTTTAAAAAAGTTTTTCTTCTTCAAGAAATCTCTTTAAAAATGACTTTCTGTGATATTTACAAATTCCATATTTTTCAATAGCTTGATAGTGCTTTTTAGTGCCATAACCTTTGTTTTCATTGAAAAAGTAATCAGGAAATTCCAAATGGATTTCTTCAGCCATAATTCTGTCCCTTGTTACTTTAGCAATAATTGAAGCGGCAGCAATAGAAACAGACAGTTTATCTCCTTTGACAATTGTTTTGTAATTAATTCCATCGCCTTTAAAACTATTTCCATCAATTAAAGCAAAATTCTGTTTTATTTCCAAATTGCTAATAGCTAAATTCATAGCTTTGTAAGTGGCATTCAGGATATTTATTTCATCAATTGTTATATTATCAACAATTCCAATTCCAATAGAAACTGCATTTTCTTTTATGTTTAAAAAAAGTTCTTCACGCTTTTTTTTAGTAAGCAATTTTGAGTCGTTTATCCCGATGAAAGAGTCGTAATTAATTGGGAACACAACTGCTGCAGCGATAACTGGGCCTGCAAGGGGACCACGCCCGGCTTCATCGACTCCGGCTACAAATAAATTTTGTTTCCAGTATTCTATTTCAAAATCAAAAGTTGCATTATTATTTTTCGCATTCCTCGGCATAATAAATGTTCTAAAATTTTATGTGAGATTTTTAAATTATTTTAAATTACAAAATTTTTCTGCTTTCTAAGTTTATCAAAATTTTCTTTTAATTCATTTCTATTTTTTGCTGAGCCATGGCTCGGAAGGAATAAATAGCAGTTAGTTTTTAAAAGAATACCCCAACTTTTTCCAATTTCTTTTACTGCTTGTATCAATTAAAATATTTGTATCATTAGCTTTTAAAAGGAAAACATTGCTTCTTCCAGATAGAAGCTGATGAATTTGGTAAGCGCTTTTTGTATGCCAGGTTTTCACAATATACTTTTACAGTTAATTTTGAATTTAATGCGTTAAAACTTTGAGAAAATGACTCGAAACGACAGGAAAAATTTGTTTCACAAATAATTGTGATTCAAAAAAAAGTATAATCAATACAGAATTTCCAATCAGAAATTTATTGTAATACTAAATTTGTAATTGGCTTTAAAGTTAAAAGTGTAATTTCAGGATTAATGCCGACCCGAATTGGTGGTCCGGTAGTACCAAGTCCACGGTTAATATAAATATATTTATCTTTAATATGATGAAGTCCAGCCCATCTTTTATAGAATAGCATAGCTTGCGATGCTTCAATCCCAAACATATTAAATCCGAATTGTCCTCCGTGAGTATGCCCGGAAAGAGTTATATCGATTGGATATTTACTGATTATTTTCTCTTCCCAAAAAGTAGGGTCATGAAGGAGAAGGACTGTTGGTTTAGAGAAATCAACTCCTTTAACAGCTAAATCAATATCGCCGAAAGATTGGCCATGCCCTATATTATCAACACCAATAAGTTGCAATTCTGCATCCTGCACTTTTATTATTTTGTTTTCATTAATGAGAATATCAATACCAGAATTTTCCAATATATTCAATAATTTTTCCTGATTTTCACTGCTCATATAATGGTCATGATTTCCAAGCGAACCAAAAACACCATAATTAGCATAGAACTGCTTTAATTCGGAATTAATTAAATATAGCTCATCTGGATTGAAATTGACAAAATCCCCGGTTATTGTTATTATATCAGGTTTTAAAAGGTTAATCATTCTTCTTGCTTCAATTAACGGAGCTTTATCAAAAAAGCCACCTGAATGGATATCGGAGATTTGAACTATTCTGAAACCATCGAGTTGCTTTGGCAAATTGAAGACCGGCACTTCTATATAATATATCTTAAAATTAGTAGTAGTGTGAATAAGTCCATCTGTTACAAGTAGGAAAGGAACGCCAGCCAAACCCCAAGTCGCATTCTGTAAAAATTTCCTTTTACTTTCATCAAATTCTAATGCGATTTGCTCCTTTTTTGCAAATACGCTTTTATACTTATTTACCAGTTTTTTAAATATAAACTTAAAAAAATCCTTGAAAACTAAGACTGGAACAATAACAATTTTAGGAATAAACCAAATAGCTTCAATTGTATAGAGAATTTGTGAAAGTTCATCTGGTTGCTCCGATGAATACCTTTTAAATGATAAATAGATAAACATAACCAACATTAATCCGGAAAAAAACCAGAATATTCTATAAAAAAATGGATTGAAGTTCTGATTCTTTATATATTTTGTCCAACTTCTTAAAAAATAGAAGTCTAACAGCAAAAATATAAAAACTCCTCCTAATATGTATGGCAAATAAGCTTTCATTAATAAAAATTTCGTATTTTAGTTCTATGTATAATAAAAAATAAAAATATTATGGCAGAAACTCCATCGAAAATGATTAACTTAGGCAGAAAAGCTCCCGACTTTAATTTGAAATGCGTAATTTCGAATAAATTCTACACTCTTCAGGAGCTGAAATCTGAAGTAGCTACCGTTATTATGTTTATTTGCAATCATTGTCCTTATGTGAAATTAATTAACCAGGGACTCGTTAAAATTGCTAATGAATATAACGTTAAAGGAATAAGTTTTATTGCAATAAACTCGAATGACGTTGAGAGCTACCCGGAGGATTCTCCTGAGAATATGAAAAAAATAGCAGAACAGCTTTCCTATCCTTTCCCGTATTTATTTGATGAAACACAGGAGATTGCAAAACTTTATGATGCTGCGTGTACACCAGATTTCTTTGTTTTCGATAAAGATTTGAAATTGGCTTATCGCGGGCAGTTCGATGATGCCCGTCCCCGTAACAGGAAAATTGTTACTGGCGAAAGTTTAAGAACTGCTCTCAATGATATTATTGCAAAACGACCAATTTCTATTGTTCAAAAACCAAGTATTGGCTGTAATATCAAATGGAAAAAATAGATAACTATTGTAGTAATTCGTTGAATTATATATTATATTTTCTTATTCAGAATTCCACGATAAAGAAAGAACATTGAGCGGTAGATGGACTCCACACTTTGAAAGTGGAGTCCATCTTCTTCTTTTTAATCTCCTTCCCAAATTGCAAATGGATAGGAAAAAACATCGTAGATGTGTTATCTTAATAGCAAAAATATCAAAATAAAATGAAAACTCCGTAGGAGTGATATCATCTCTACGAGATTTTTCCGTTTGGGTATTTTCATATCTATTACGATAACGCAACTACGTTGATATTTTTCTTCAAATATGTGTTTGTATAATTCAATCCCTTGCGGGATAAAGAGTTTTGCATTTATGTCTGTTTCATATTCTTGTAAATTTATTCTTCGCTGCGCTCAGAATGACACATTTATTTATGTCATCTCCATTATAATAAAACAAGTGCTTTATAAGGGATTGCCAATGACATCTCTATTTCCCATTTCTACTCTTTCGGTATTGCAATCTCATTTCCATCACGCATAGCGCGATAATGTGGCGACATAATTTCCACGTTGCCACGTCTGAAACTGTCCTGTATGTTTTGATGAAGTTCGGAATAAATGCCTGCCTGCTTGTTTGCTTCTTTTGTGTAAGCATTTAACTGATATGCAATATAAAAATCGTCTAAACTTGTTTGCAAAACGAAAGGCGCCGGGCTTTCACTTATATCCTTTGTTTTCTTTGCCGCTTCAATTAAAAGTTGCTCAACTGTCCGCCAGGGGACATCGTATCCAATAGTTACGGTTGTATGAAGAATCAATCCTTCCTTATTGTTACTGTAATTTGTTGTATGTGAAGAAAGAATTGTTGAGTTCGGAATAGTAATTTCTTCATTTTTCGGAGTTCTAATGCGAATAACGAAAGGAGTTTTTTCAATCACATCTCCAGTAACATCAGCAATTTTCACTCTGTCGCCAATTTTGAAAGGACGCATATAAGTTATGACAATTCCGGCAATCAAATTTCCTATAACTGATGACGAGCCAATAGATACAATTATTCCGAGAAAGACCGAAACTCCCTGAAAAATTGCTGAATCCGAACCGGGCAGGTATGGAAATATCATTATAAAAATGAACGCAATTAGCAATACCCTTATTATATTATATGTCGGCTTCACCCAATCAGAATAAAACCCTCTAATTTCAAGATTTCCACTTTCAATTTCATTTGCTAAATATTTTAAAAATCTTAAAGAATATCGACCAATTAAAACCAAGACAATTATTGTAATCAAATTCGGAATGTATGCAATTACTGCTTTATATATTTTTTCAATCGGATTAAGGAAATAATCAAATAATGTATAAGCAATGCTTTTTGTTACAGGGAAAATGCTAAATATCACTGGTAGAGCGATATAAAGTATTAAAGCAAAAGAGAAATATTTAAGTAATTTTAAAATAAGCAGAATAATTTTATATTCTTTTTCAACGTCAAGAAGCACATAACCTTTTATGTGTATATCTTTTAATAATTTACTTTTATATGCAACTGAAATTTTATCAATCTTTTGATATAAGCGATTAACTAATTTCAATAAAAAAAATATAATAATAATAACTAATAGTGCAAGTCCGATTTGCTTCAAAATAGTTAGCCAACTTTTTTCTTCCTGATAATCATTAATAGCTTGAGATATTAATTCAGTATAATTATTTGCCAACTCTTCCTTGTTTGAACGTGCAAAAAGAGCATCAAGATTCCAAATACTCATAATTAATAATTCATTGCAAATAATATCAGCAGATTCTTCATTTAAAAGAACTTTTATAGTATCTTTTTCAGAATCGAAAACTTCTTCGAGCGCAAGAATCCTTTTTGCAATTGCCTCCGAACGTTCTTTAGCAGAAAATGAAGCTATTTTTGCATAAATCAAAAAGAGCGTGTCGCCAAAAGGTGCTACTGGAAACGCTGGAGTAGTTTTTATCAGAGAATCAATTTGTAAATTAGCAGTAGCTTTTCTAATCGAATCTTCCCGCTTAAATTCCTTTAGCTCTTTTTCTAAAGCTACCCGTTTATCCTTTTCGTTTTCTTTCAGTTGATAGATTTCTTCCTGCATTTTTAAGTATTTAACAGAATCGGCAATTCTGCTTGAATCGGAATGTCTTTTTAGCTCAAGCATTTCAGCAGTGTTGTTATCTGAATTTGTATCTGTTTGGGCAAAAACACATTCAGAAACAATCAAAAGCAATAAAAGAATAATTATTTTTTTCATAAATTAATTCTTAATTTTAAATAATTTTAAGTTAATAATTTTTACAAAGAATATGAAAACAAATTTTTTGAATTCAATTTTTTTCAAAATAATTTCATTTGGATTTTATTCGAAAATTCCACAGAAGCAAATCCTATATGGTTTTTTCTTCTATGTATTATTAGGAACGTTTTTTTTATCACTTCCATTTGCTCAAAAAGAATATATTCATTTAATTGATAATTTATTTAATGCAACTTCAGCTATATCAACAACAGGATTAGCAACAATTAGTATATCAGATAATTACACATTTTTTGGTCAGATTATAATTCTTTTGTTAATTCAAATAGGTGGAATTGGATATATGTCTTTTAGTTCATTCGTTATACTTAAAATGACTAATGAGCTATCTTCATCAAAAACCAACGTTCTATCAACTGAATTTTCAATTCCATCAAATTTCAATATTATTGAACTTGTTAAAAGTATAATTACATTTACTTTGGTTTTTGAATTTATTGGTTCGATAATTTTATTCTTTGTGTTTATTAACGAAGGGATTTCAGAGCCAGTATGGAATGCGATTTTTCATAGTATATCTGCCTTTTGTACTGCTGGTTTTAGTTTGTTTAATGATAGTTTCGAACAATTAAAATTGAATTCAGTTTTAAATATAACAGTATCGGTTTTAAGTTATTTAGGCGGAATAGGTTTTATTGTTTTACTTGATTTTTGGAAAAGAATTAAATCTAAAGAACACACTATTACTTTCACCAGCAAAATAATTTTATTTGTTACATTATTTTTTACCGTTTTTGGAACAATACAATTAGCTTTATTTGAGCCATCTATTCAACAATACAATGATTATGAAAAATTAACATTAGCATTTTTTCAAACAATGACATCATTGACTACTGTTGGTTTTAACACAATATCTATTACCAATTTACATCCATCTTCTTTAATGCTTATAGTAATTTTAATGTATGTTGGTGCATCTCCTTCAGGAACTGGTGGTGGTTTAAAGTCAACTACTTTATCAGCAATTTTTGCTTTTTTGTTTAGTAAATTAACTTTAAAACAGGATGTTACTTTATTAGGGAAAAAGATTCCAGATTATAGAGTTAATTCAGCTTTAAGTATTTTTATTTTTTATACTTCTATACTATTTATTGGTTCTTATATTTTAACTTTTACAGAAAACGCAAATTTGTTGCAGATTTTATTTGAATGTGGTTCTGCATTAGGAACAGTTGGTTTAAGTACTGGAATAACCGGCACCCTTACTAATTTTGGAAAAATTATTATTACTTTATTAATGTTCATTGGCAGAGTTGGAGTAATTACCATTGGTAATGCTCTTCTTATTCGCACTATCAGAAAGATACAAGAAAGTGATTTAGCTATTTAATTAAAAAGGTGATTATATGTTAAAAAAAATATTTCTAATTTTCGGTTTGTTTTTTTGTGTTATCAAACCATTAACTATTAATGCACAGGAAAAAGAAACACAAGCAGATTCAGTTAAAGGTCCCTGGACACCTAAAGGAATTATCGGACTGAACATCAGCCAGATTGCATTCGATAACTGGGTGCTTGGCGGCGATAATGCTTTAACTTATTCAATTTATGGAAATTTCGGTGCCGATTATAAAGAAAATAACTGGACATTTACTAATTCACTGAAATTGGTTTATGGACAGACAAAGCTCGGCGATGCTGATTTTAAGACAAATGACAACGAAATATATCTTGAAGATGTATTAAGCTATAATGTCGGCTGGGCTGTTGACCCTTTCATTAGCAATACAATTCGTTCCACTCTTGCCAAAGGATACAAAATTACTCCTGAAGGCAAGGATTCTTTGATTGCTGATTTCTTTGACCCCGGCTATATTACTCAAAGTATCGGTTTTACATACGATAAATTGAAAATATTCAAATCAAGAGTTGGTGTGGCTTTTCAGGAAACATTTGCAAATAAGCTTTTTCAGTTTACTGACAAAATTGAAACTGAAGAAATAGAAAAATTTAGATTTGAAACTGGTATTGAGTCTGTTACTGATTTAGAATGGGGATTTATGGAAAATATGATGCTCACTTCAAAATTGCGTCTGTTTTCTGCTTTCGACCGGCTCGAAACATGGGATGTCCGCTTCGACAACGTGATTTCAGCGAAAATCAATAAATTGATTGTTGTTAATCTGAATTTCCTGCTCGTATATGAAAAACGCCAATCACTCAAAACACAGTTCAAAGAAGCATTGCAACTTGGTATTTCATATTCAATTTTTTAATGCTTAAGAAATAAAACAACAAAAACTTACGCAAAGTGCGGGTTTAGTAGAGACGCAAAATTTTGCGTCTCTACATTTATTCTTTGCTTCCACCTCCTTCCCAAGTTTAACTTGAGAAGGAGAAATATAAAATTATAAATAATAAATTTTAAAATAATTTATCTATAACTTAAACCGAGTGATTTCATAATGTCAGTTGCAGGAATTGAAAATGAAATACCTTCGGTTCCTAGACCAAAAATTTTCCATTGGACAACAGACATTAACTCTCCTTGCTCATTAACAATAGGACCGCCGCTATTGCCGCCATTTACAGCAACATCAGATTGAATGTAATTATAATTTTGATATTTTCTTGTACTCGAAATAACTCCTTTAGAAACTGACTGACCTAACTCAACTGATCGGGGAGTACCAATAGCAAAAATACTTTGACCAATTTTATAATTCTTGTCGAAAGGAATGTTAAAAGCGTATTCGAAGTTACCTTCTACTTTAATTAGCGCAAGGTCAAGAGCTTTGTCACTTCTGATAACATTTGCTTTGTATTCTGAACCATCGCTTGTTACAACAGTATAATCAGTTTTAGTATTAATGACATGGTGATTTGTTATTATATAGCCATCATTACTTATTAGAAAACCGCTTCCGTGACTATCTTTGGTTTTAATAGTAACAGAAGCTTGAAGAGCTTGTTCAATATCAGCAGGAATTTTAAGCGGTTTGGTAATTGATAAATTATCAAAACTAATACTTTTAATTTTTTCAGATTTGAAGTAGTTTTTAACTTCTTCTGTATTCATAAAACGAACCATAGTAGATTCAATGGCATCAGCAATAGCAGATTTAAGAGCATTTTCAGCACTTAAAAAATCTATACTAAAAAAACCTGATGGAGCATCAAAAACACTTTTATACAATGTATCTCCGTAAATATCTTCTAAAACCCATTCCGTTCCAACTTTTGCATGAACGTAATCAGCTTGGTCTTTAATCCCGAATTGAAGACTATAGTATAATTTTAATACTTCATTAATTGTAACGCTATTTACATTGCATCTTAAAGATAATGTATTAAGATTATCGAAGAATACAGTATTTGAAGTATCAATATAACCAATTTTTTTCAGCACATCTTCCATATTATCCTGAAATATAGTATTACTATATTTAGCGCTATCCAATTTAAATGACTTATAGGGTTTATCGCCTTTTTTAAAGCTATTTAAATATACATTATGAATTATATCATTTTTTTTAATATTAAAAGATACATTTTTAAAATAAACTCTTTTTTGAGTAGAATCCCATATAGAGTATTTTTGCAATTCTTTTAAATTATGTTCACTTTGAAAATCCCAAGAACAATCAGCATTATCAGCAGCAGGTATCATATATCCTAATGCAAGACCAATCCAATGAGGAGGTATTATAGCTGAGCCAAACCAGGTAAGATAGCTCAAATAATGAAATGGAGAAGTCCTGTTTTGAACAGCAACCATATACTCTTTCTTGTAGCCATCAGCTTCGCATACTATTTGCTTTGCTTTTAAATCTTTTTTTAGGATTGCTTTAACTTCTGTTCCTTCTTTACTTGCATTACCTGAATCTACAGTTACTTTTATAGCTTTATTAGGCGATTTAAATGTAACTTCCTGACTTGATGGGCTTAGTATTGATGCACAGGACGACAATAAAATTGATGCAATAAAAATAATAGAAATAAAATAAAATTTCATAAAAATTCCTTTAAAAAATCAACTAGTTTGTTTATTATATATTTATTTTAATTATGTTAAAGTTAGCTAAAGAAATTGAATAGTGCTTAACTTAAACCAGTATTTAAGTTTATTAACAATTAGTTCTAAATTTTTTTTATTTTTTAAGAATAACAAAAAATAATATTACTTTTTTGATTATTCTTATGTTAACTCATTTAATACAAATTAATAAATATTTTTTAGAAAATAAAAAAAAATTAATTTAAAATTTGACAAATATTTAAAAAAAATTCTTTTTATTTTAAAAATTACGTAATTTTAAAAGTAAAAAAAATGATTACTTGTGAAAATCGAATAAAAAACTGAATTTTTTTCAGATTTAAAAAAGGAGAATTTATGTCATTTTCAACAAAAAAATCAATCCAAGCATTTGCAATTATATTACTGTTATCATTGTCTTTTATTTCTTGCAGCAAAGAGGGTCAAGATGAAAAAGTAGAAATAGCAGAGCAGTTAGAAACTTTGCTTGATGATGAAAATTTAAAATACCTCGAAAATTCCATTGATTTCATGGAATACGCAACTTTGCTAAAGAAATTAGGAGCTCCGGCAGTCGATTGCATAGGAAATCCTGAGCAATATGATAAATCAGACAACAGAGCAAAGATGCTTATTCGCTTTGGTATGCTATGCACCGATATGGCATATTTGAAAATTATCAATGGTCATACACAAACTCAAGATTACGATAAACTCTTTCAAAGATATGTGGCAGATTTGAATTTATCTTCTATTGTAAATAATTATTTTGAAGAGTATAAAAATGCTTTTACAAATAGAGAAGTAAATGATGATTTGTTTAACGATTTGAAAAAGAGATTTAAAGCAGATAGAATACAAGTCGTTCAAAAGGCAAAAAATTCAAATGAAGACTTTCTTATTTATTTTGCTATCGGGTATATGACTGAAGGATATTATATTTTAAATTGTTTTCAAGATTCTGACAAATATCAACAAGTAATGACAAAATTTATTGAGTATCTTAATGCAAATGGTGCTCCACTTCAACATCTTTTAAAAAATATCTGGGATAAACTTGGTGACAAACCAATGCACAAAGAATATAAAGAGTATTTATCGAAAATTAAGCCAGCTTTTGTAATATTTAAACAAAAATTAAATAACAACGTCACATTTACTGAAGATGAATTAAAATCTTTCAGCAAAAATATTTCTAATTTGAGAAATGAAATAATGAATTAACAGCTGTAATTTTCAATGTTTACATTTTGCAAATGTTTTATTAATATTCTTTTGAATTATCTGCTTCATAAACGCGACTGCTCCACGTTGGTATCGATTATAAATTTTGCTATTCTCATTATTAGTTTGGTATTAAACAAAAAATACTTTCTCTTTGCAGTTTAAAATTAATTTTTCTTATTTTCGTAATTATAAGAATAATATTTTTAAACTAAATAATTAAAAATATGTCAGAATTTGTATGGCTCTTGATTGAAGTTGGAATAAAAGCACTATTCATTATTTCGATGATACTTTCTGCGGCTGCGGTTTTAGTGTATTTGGAACGTAAAGTTTCAGCATTCATTCAGAATCGCATTGGTCCTAACCGCGTTGGACCTTTTGGAACACTTCAGCCATTTGCTGATGTGCTGAAACTATTTATGAAAGAAGATCTGGTGCCGAATGCTGCTGACAAGCGTTTTCATAGTTTGGCTCCAATAATCTCACTTGGTGTGGCTATTGCTGTATATTCCGTTATTCCATTTGCGAACTATATTCAAATCGGTGAAAAAGTTATTTATATGGGAGTAGCTCCAAACCTAAACATTGGATATTTGTTCGTGCTTGCAATGACTTCAGTCGGTGTTTATGGGATTACTCTTGCCGGCTGGTCATCTAATAATAAATATTCCTTACTTGGTGGATTGCGTTCTTCAGCGCAGATGATTTCTTACGAACTATCAATGGGACTTGCAATAATAGGCGTTTTTATGCTTGCCGGCTCATTTTCCTTGAATGACATTGTATTGCAGCAGCAGGGTTTGCGCTGGAACATTTTTTTACAACCACTTGGATTTATTATATTCCTTGTAGCAGCTTTTGCAGAAACTAACCGCGCTCCGTTCGATTTGCCTGAAGCTGAGCCAGAGCTTGTCGGTGGTTATAACACTGAATACAGCGGGATGAAATTCGGTATGTTCTTCCTTGCTGAATATGCTAATATGGCAACAGCTTCTGCTATAATTTCTCTTCTTTATCTCGGTGGCTGGCAGTTACCTTTTAATTATGAATTAATTGGTTTGGAAGCTGGCTCAGTCGCTTTAGCAATTACGCAGTTCGTTTGCTTTCTAATTAAAATTATTCTGATGTGCTTATTCTTTATATGGGTAAGGTGGTCAATTCCACGTTTCCGTTACGACCAGTTAATGAATTTGGGCTGGAAAGTTCTTTTACCATTAGCTTTGGTAAATATAGTGCTAACAGCAGTTGGAATTTTGATTTGGAGGTAGGAATCTGGAGTTGGGAATCTGGAATTTAGAATCTGGATAAATTATATTGATTAGAAACAGGAAAGATATTGTATGAACGAAATTATTGAGGAAGTGAAAAAATGGATTAGTATTACTTTAGAAAACAAAGAAATTTTTGATAAATAATAATAAACAAATAGAATGCAAACAACCGAATTAATTACAATAAAACAAGCAAGCCAGTGGGCAAGTGAGTATCTTGGAAAAGTAGCGATAATTTGCATATAAGAATACCAAAATTAGTAGGAATGAAAATAGTTGATAAACATAAAAAAACAGTATTAAATCGAACTGAAAAAGATAAAGTAACTTTTTCAGAAATAAAACCTAAATTCGCAGAATAATGAAAACTTTTGAAGTAGTTTTAACAAAGTCCTATATTGTAAAAATTAAGGCAGAAAATCGAATAAAAGCAAAAGAATATTCTGAATATTTTACAAATAATATTCAAAATATTTCAACAATTGAAGATGAAAAGAAATATAACTTTAAAATCGAAAATATTGATTGTAAGGTGAACGAAGCCCTTGATGTAAAAGAAATATATGAAAACAATTGACACAAAAATATTATTAGGTGATTGCAAAGATGTATTAAAATCAATTGACGAAAATTCAATTGATTTATACCAAATTGCATTCAAAGATACAATTAAAGTGTCATTCTGAACGAAGTGAAGATTCTCACAAGTCATTGCTACCAAATCGTTTGAGATTCTTCGCTCCGCTCAGAATGACAGACAAAAGTAAAGATGTCATTGGTAACGAAATGAGAAATCTCAAGTTTTATGGTAAATGAAGTAGAAAGATTACTCACTACGTTTGGAATATCACAAAATATTAAGTCTTTTTACAAATTACTACATTAAAAATAATAATATTCTTAATTTTGCTACATTATTATAAACTGATTAACAAATGAATACACAACATACAATAATAAATGGCGATAGCCGGTATATTCCTGAAATAAAAGACAATTCAGTGCATTTAGTCATAACTTCACCACCATACTGGCAGTTAAAGGATTACGGAACAGAGAATCAAATTGGATTTCATCATAGTTACGAAGAATATATTAACAATTTAAATTTAGTATGGAAAGAATGCTACAGAATTCTTCATAATGGCTGCCGTCTTTGTGTAAATATAGGAGACCAGTTTGCACGTTCAGTCTATTATGGCAGATACAAAGTTATTCCCATTAGAGAAGAAATTATCAAATTTTGTGAAGCAATTGGCTTCGATTATATGGGAGCAATTATCTGGCAAAAAGTAACTACTTCACACACAACCGGTGGAGGCGTTCAGATGGGTTCTTATCCTTATCCGAGGAATGGCATTCTTAAACTTGATTATGAGTTTATTCTTATCTTCAAGAAGTTAGGTGATGCTCCAAAACCAACTCCTGAGCAAAAAGAACAATCAAAAATGACCCCAGAAGAATGGAATACTTTTTTTGCTGGACATTGGAATTTTTCTGGTGTAAAACAAGGCAAACATCTAGCGATGTTTCCGGAAGAACTTCCTAAAAGATTAATTAAAATGTTCTCGTTCGTTGGTGAAACTGTCTTTGACCCATTTGTTGGTAGTGGAACAACTTCACTTGTTGCAAAGAACCTGAATAGAAATTCTATTGGAATTGAAATAAATCCAGAATTTATTCCTATAATTAAAGAAAGATTAAATTCTGCACAAACTGATTTGATTGGAACAGAATATAACTTTTTAAAACAAAAAGAACATAACATTGATTTTGAAAGTAAAATATCTGAATTACCATATATTTTTAAAGACCCACATATTCTTGATAAAAAAATTGATGTGAAAAAACTTCAATTCGGCTCTAAAATAGATAAAAACAGCGATTCAAACAGAAATGAAACTTTTACAGTTAAGGATATAATAAGTTCTGAGATTATCCAATTAAACAATAATTTAAAAATTAGATTAATTGGTATTAAGGAAAACGAAACTATAAATGGAAAAGCAATTGAATATTTAAAAGAAAAAATTAAAGGGAAAAAAGTATATTTAAAATATGATAAAGAAAAATATGATATTAACAATAACCTGTTATGTTATCTTTATTTAGAAAATAAAACATTTATAAATGCTCATTTAATCAAAAATGGTTTAACTAATATTGATACTATTCAAGATTATTCATTAAAAAATAAATTTATTGAATTATATAAAGAAGCAAATGGCAAAAGAGATTAAGAAAAAATTTTCATTAGAATTTGGAAAAAAAGAAAAAGTTTTGAACTATGCTTGTCAAACTTATCAACTTTCAAGACCAAGCAAAGTTGGAACTGTAATGGCTTTAATACGAGAATGTCAGCCAAGTAATTTTGAAGAATGGGAAAAATGGTATTTTGAAAAAGCGTTTACCGATACAAAAAATCCAACAAAAATAACCAAGGAAGTTCTGGAAGAATTAGGAGAACGGCTTTATACTAAAATTAAAGAAGTTGTGATTCCAGAGTGGACAGAAGCGTTTAATCAGTTAACTCTTCAGGATTGCATTGATTATATTTACAATCTTACTATCAATAGGACTTATGACGGATTTATCAGAGAAAAATCTGTAATTGAAGATAATCTCGTTAAAAAATTTAAAGATGTAAATTTTGTTCAAAGCGACTCGGAACTTGACCACGCTGGCGATATTGATTATCTCGGATTTGTAAATGAAAAAGCATTTGGAATACAAATTAAACCTGTTACTTCAAAAGCAAACTTTGGTAACTACTCTCCATCTGAAAGAATGAAGGCAAGTTTTGATGACTTTACTGAAAAATATGCTGGGAAAGTGTTCCTGGTTTATAGCATTGATGACAAAATAAAAAATGAAGAAGTTATTAATGATATTGCTTCTGAAATTGAAAGATTGAAAGAGTTATGATTTTTACAAATTTTATGATTTTAATGAGTTTTTATAAAATATTTAGTAAGTTCAGAACTCTTGATGCCATAACGAAAATGAAGGAGTTAGGAAATTTGCTCTATAAAGAACAATCTCGCTACCTAACTCTAAAAAAAATAATGGAGTAACTCTAATTATTAGAATAACGCCATAATTTATTAATATTCTTCTTTCCCAAGTGTAACTTGGGAAGGAGTGATAAAGTTCGTATTTTAAATTTATTAACAAACTGGAAAAAAAATATGGAAGAAAAAATAGTATATCAGTTAACGGTAGAAGACTTACAAAATGTTGCTAATGATTTTTTTAATAGAGATTTAAATGAAAATGAAATTTCATTAGTAACCGAAAAACTTGGAGATTGTATAAATTGGTATGATGCAATTCAAAATGCAATTATTCTTGCTTTAAAATAGAATAATCAAATAATAAATTTTGCAAATGCAAAGAAACTTATAGAAAATCAAACTGGTAAAGAAGTTGTTGCGGTTAATGGCTGTTGTTTTGGTAAAGATAATAAACCACAAAAAAGTTATTAACAAAGAATTATGAAAAAATTAAGAAATAAACTAATTTTATAATCTAAATAATTTTTGTAAATTTGCTATCAATAATTAATAACTTTTCTTGAATTTTTGTTCTATGAATAATATAATTGAAAATAAAAATGGAGATATTAACAAACAAACTGGTTATTCGGTTTACATTGAAGATTTTAGAAAAAGAATTAAACACAATACTTTAGAAGAATTATATCCTAAATTACCATTAAATAAATTTGATATTATTTATGCGGATCCTCCTTGGGATTACAATGGTAAAATGCAATTTGATAAAAGCAGTAAAGATGTTGAAAATATTGATTTAACTAAAAATATATTTATTAGCACTGCTGCTTTTAAATATCCAACTTTAAAAACAAGTGAATTAAAAAAGCTAGCAGTTCAAAAAATTGCTAAAGATAACTGCCTATTATTTATGTGGTCAACCAATCCTCATTTAGAACAAGCTTTAGAATTAGGTAAAGCTTGGGGATTTGAATATAGAACAATTGCTTTTATATGGGATAAAATGAACCATAACCCAGGTCAATATACTCTTTCTAATTGTGAATTATGCTTATTATTTAAGCGTGGCAAGATTCCAACTCCACGTGGTGCTAGAAATATTCAACAATTAGTTAGGAGTCCAAGAAAAGAACATAGTGAAAAACCTTATGAAGTAATGAGACGTATTGAAAAAATGTTTCCAACTCAAGAACGAATCGAACTTTTTGCACGAAATGAAATTGAAGGTTGGACATCTTGGGGATTAGATGTTCTTAATAAAAATTATGATTTATTTTCAAAGCAATAGTTTTTTCAATTTATTATTAAAATGATTTATTAGTGATTTTTTATCTTTATTGTTATGCCATAAGAAAAAATGGTTTTTATACTCTGCATACCAACAATGAATTTCTCTTACTCGCTTTGGATCGCGAGCTATATCTCCCTGAAAAACTACCCAAAAAGGTAGAACATTGTCACCTAATTTTCCTTGCTCTCGCATTATCTTTAATAAGCCGGGTGTAAATAACTTACAGGATCTTTCGTGAGCATTTCCTCTACCTGCATTTCTAGGTTTTCCTTCAATCCATCCATCTTGTCTTTTTACTTCCACATATAAAGTTTTTCCATTTTTTTTATTGTCTATTGCAAAGTCAGGGACAAAACCATGCATCCAAGTCTCATCTGGGTTATATATTTTTTCTAAAATTTCTTTATTGAGTTTAATTTCATTGTAGACGTTTTTAAATTCTTTAGGTTTTGCTCTTATTTGAAAGTCGGTATTAGCGAATTCGTCATTTAATATTTCAAAGAAATTTTCTTCTGCAGTTACAGATTTTTCTCCGCTATTATCTTGCCATATTGCTCTGTTTTTTAATTCATTAGTTCCCATTTTTTATTTATCTATATTCATTAGTTTATCAATCGGTACTTCTAAAGCAATAGATAGTTTTTCAATATTAAGCAGTGTTATATTTTTCTCTCCTCTTTCAATCATACCTATATATGTTCTATGTAAATCAGCTAATTCGGCTAATTTCTCTTGTGATATATTCTTTTGCTTTCTTAAATCGCGAACTTTTAGTCCAAATTTTAGAAGTATTGTTTTTTTATCTTTTTCCATATTGCAAATATATCTTATTTATATACTATAAATCTACATACTATAATTAGCATTATTCAAATTTTGATAAATTTAAAATATAATAGAATATAAATGTTTTCGTTTTATAAATTTACAATATTGAGAATGAAAGGAATGTTGGATTTAAATAAAGAAGTTTTAATCGGCGAAGAGTTCTGGGATTTTCTTGCAGGCGATGGAACTTATAATATTCTACTTGCTTGCTTCGAGAACGCTGGTATAGAAATGCGAGATGAAATTGATGAGTATTTTGAAAGATTTAGGTAAATTTATATCGGATTACAGCACTAGTCTAATAATTCTTTAAAAGACTTACTATCTTGTGTCATTCTGAACCCCCAGATAAAAAAAGCCCTTTATTTAAATAGAAATGACATCAATTTACACAGTCATTCTGAACGAAGTGAAGAATCCAGAAAAATTTCTTTAAACCACTATCCTCTGGATTCTTCGCTCCGCTCAGAATGACCGACAAAAGTAAAGATGTCATTGGTAAGTGCAGCGAAGAATCTAGCATCTGCTTTATATTGATTTTCAAAGTAAAATTTTTAGAACTCATCAAAATGCATTTATTTCAGTTCTTTCATTCATTTTCTTCAATCTTTTCTACCTGTTTTATACCATTAACAGTAAATAATTTAGTAAATAAAAGATTTAGAAAAATGTTATCTTTGTTGTTTAATGTAAAAATTCCTTCGAAAATTGAATTATTAGCAGAAATACTAATTCTGGAAATATTTTCTGTGCCGATAGCGTTTTTAATATCATTTAATATGTTATGTCTGTCGGCAGCAACAACTCTAAATTTAGGAAGTGAATGAGAAATCCGGCTAATATTTATTGAGGAAAGATTACTTTTATTTTTAAAATAATAATATAATTTTACAACAGCTTTATGGCTAACAACAAAGTTTTGCCATTCTTCACTTGGCATACTATGAGGCGAAGTAATTAATTCAACATAATCATTAGGTTTTAATTCGTAATTCAATGATTTAATTTCACCTTTAACTTTAGCAGCAATACAGTGATATGCCTTTTCATCAGAGATTAGAAAAGCTAAATCAATTGGACAGGAGCCGGTAGGCAATCTATAGGAAGAGCCACATTTTGAATACACTGTAATATCCTGCTCATAAAGATTTTTTCTAATAGACCCCCATACTTTTTGAATAGATTCTTCTTCACCATCAGCAATAATATCTTTCATCCAAGAAATCCATTCTTCTAAATCTTCTTCTTCAAACTCAAGTGATTTATACCCGTAATCCAATGAAAAAGCAGCAGCAATACCACCATTTGCAATACTTTCCATTTCTTTAGTTCGTATTATTATTTCAACTAATTTACGTTCTGAAGAAATATGAGTAGAATGCAATGCCCGGTACAAATTTATTTTCGGTCGAGCAATATAATCTTCAAGAGTGTTAACAGGACCAAATATGTTTGCTATAACTCCATAAGCCCGGTAACATTCAGCAAAATCATTTGATTCAAGAACAATAACAGGTGAATAAAAATTATCTATTTCCGATAAAAGCTTACCTTTCTCTATCATTCGATAGATTTCATAGACATGCTTATGTTCTATTAAAGTAATATGTTGTATCTCTTTTTCATTTAATTTTGCATCTATTTGTTTTATAAATGAATCAATAAAAAATATAAATTCACGGCGTTTTGCAACTAATTCCGTTTTGATTGAATTATACATTTCATTATTTGTGTAATAAAGAGAAAAGTCTTCCAATTGCTTTTTGATGTTTGAGAGTCCAAGACGTTGAGCAAAAGGAGCATAAAAATTAAGCGTTTCTTCACCAATTTCTTTCTGCTTTTCTTTCGGAAAATGATAAAGTGAACGCAAATTATCATATCGGTCTGCAAGTTTGATAAATATTACCCGAATATCCTTTACAAGTGCTGTAAAAAGCTTTGTATATGTTGCATATTTCTCATCCTTACGAGTTTTCTCGCTTTTAATTTTTGTCAGTCCGTCTACTATTTGAGCTACCTCAGTTCCAAACTCCTTTTCTATGTCCTGAAGTGTTATATCACTCACATCTTCTACAATATCATGAAGCAAAGCTGCAACTACAGATTGATTATCTCCGAAAGAAATTAATTTCATCAGAAAAAGCGCGACTTTTAAAGGATGAGTATAATACAAATCACCTGATAAACGCATAGTATAGCGGTGAGCTTCAAGAGAATACATATATGCTTTTCTGATTAATGCTTCATCTAAATCTTTAATCGTTTTTCTGCATTGCTCTATAAGAACCTGATAATCTGCTTCTTCGTCTTGGCCATAAGGGCATTGATATTCGAAATCAAGTTTGTATATTAATTCTATTGGTAAACTGCTGTTTGGCATAGTCTTTTATTCTTTTCGTTAAATATTCTTGAATTTTATAAAGTTTATTTAAATAAAAAATATTTTAATTTTTAATAACAATTTAATAAAAATTTTAATATAAAGAGATTCATTTTGTTGAGGGGGGGGTATGCAAATAATGAACATTTGAGTCATCTGATGACTTCTCTTAACTTATTTTTAATAAATAATTAATAGTATTTAGTCAATACTTTTCTTTATTTAATTAATAAAGTAATTTATTTAGACAATATATTTCTTCATTTAATTAATAAAGTGATTTGTTTAGTCAATACTTTTCTTTATTTAATTAATAAAGTAATTTGTTTAGTCAATATTATTCTACATTTATTTAATGATTTTATGTATTTAGTCATTATTATTCTACATTTATTTAATGATTTTATGTATTTAGTCAATAAATATCTTTATTTATTTTATATTTTAATGTATTTATACAATGATTAATTATTAGAAAATATATAATTAAATATAATATATGTATTTTTTAATAAAATTAATTATTAAATAAATCATATAATTACTTATTTAATGTAATAAATTTATATATAATATTAAAAGTATATATAATTATTAAATATAATATATATAATAATTATAATTTATTTTAACCAAAAGTAAAATAAATATCATTTGAAAGTTAGAAATGCAATAATTAAATGAGAATGTATTTATCATAATAAATTATTTTGTCATCTTAATATAAAGAAAAGCTATCGAATTTATCAGGGAGCTAATTCCTTTATTATCGTTATGGAGTTAGAGTTCTGAATATATATTTTATTTGACTTTGATTTACGTTTTAGTTTTAAAAATAACTATAAATCCAATTATCAGGAAAAGAATATTAGCAGACCAGCCGATAATAATTGGATTGATATCAGTTGTAAGTCCAATTGTCTGACTAAATTTAGTAGAAACAAGATAAACGAAGGAAACGATTAAAGCGGCAGAAATTTGAATTGCGATACCTCCTCTTCGCCTGACAGAAGCAAAAGGAACTGCAAACAGAACAACAATGAAATTAGCAAAAGGAAAAGCATAATTAGCATAATACTCAATCATTTGTTTTCGGACATCGCGTCCACCGCGCTGCATAAGTCCAATATATTCTCTAAATTCCTCAAAAGTCATTTCTTCTGGAACTTTTTTTATTTTTGATATTTGGTTGTGAGTAGTTAAAAGTTCTACATAACTTGAATCCATTCTCGTCTGATAAATAGAATTGTTAGCATAATTCCTAAATATAGCATCAATTAATTTCCATTTATTTCGTGCAGAATCCCAAATCATCATTTGAGCATCGATTCTTGAAGTTAATCTTGGTTGCTTTTCAGAAGAAAATTCTTCAATAGCAATAGAATGTCCAGTTTTATTGATTGGGTCGTAATACCTCATTACAATATTTTTTAGCGGATTATCTCTGAAATAGAGATTAAAAAGATTGCCACCAATTTCTTTATTCAGGTATTTTTGTTCAATAGAAAATTTCCTTTCATTTGACTTTGGCACAATCCAAGCATTGAAATAAAGTTGAATAAAACTAACGAGCAAACCAAAAAACACCAGTGGAAACATTAGCCGGTATAAACTCATTGTTCCGGTTTTCATTGCAGTAATTTCGTTTTTATTCGAAAGTCCGCCAATAGTGAAAAGCATAGATATAAGCATTGCAACCGGAGTTAGAAGCTTAATCACATCGGGCAGGGTTTGAGCGTAATATTCAACAACAATATCAAATGGAGTATTTAAATCAATAAATTTATCTAAATTTTCCATTATATTGACAATAAGGAATATTGAGCATAAAGCAATTATGCTAAAAATTAAAGTAAAGAACAGGTTTCTTATAACGTAATAATCTAAAATTTTCATCATCAATAATTTGAACCATCACATTCTGCATAAGGAATCATAATAGAGTTTTTGTTTAATCTTTTTAACTGGTCAAAATAATAATTTGCCTGTTTAGCATTACCTTTAGCGCAATAAATATGTCCAATCCTTAATAATACTTTTTCAATAATAGAAGTAGGACAATCAGCATTGGAAGCTAATTCAATTAGTTTAGTTTCTGCTTCATCTAATTTGTCGTTTATTAGCATACACTCACAAATATAAAATTTTGCTTCAAAATAAAGTGAATCTGTTTCAAAAAACGTACCTGCTAAAGCAGAGAATTCAGGGCATGCTAATGAATAAAGTTCATTGTCAAATTTTTCAATTGCACTGTTTAAGTGCATAACAATATCAAAGTTTGTTTGTGCAGTTTCATAATTTGAAGCAATAATCGTAGTATCGGAAAATCTTAAATTATCGTCTTCAAAATCGTCTATTGTATTAGAAGTTATCGGTTCATTTTTATTTTCTTTTTTAGTTTCCTGTTTTTCTTCTTTGTTAGTTTCTTTTGTATCGGCAACAGTTCTTGCTCTTCTATTGTCGGAAATTCGGGGCATAGCTCTTCCTGAACGAACTGGTTTAGCTCCTGGTGCTTTAATTGAGCAAGAAGTTATTAGCAAAACAATTAGAAAAAAAAATATATACTTTTTCATACATTTTTAAAAAGAATACTTTTTAATTATCTAATAACTTACAACTTTTTTTTTTATAAATAAAGAAAAAACTAAATTAAAATATAAAAAAATTACAATTTTTTTTTTAATTTGTATTTAAAAATTTTAATAAATTAGAGGTAAAAATGTCTGGACATAGTAAATGGGCAAATATCAAGCATAAGAAAGCAGCTAAAGACGCAAAAAGAGGTAAAATATTTACACGCTTAGCAAAGGAAATCACAATAGCAGCACGCGAGGGTGGCGGCGATGTGGATGCTAATCCACGCTTACGGCTCGCTGTTTTGAATGCTAAAGCTGAGAACGTTCCGGCAGATAATATTAAAAGAGCAATTCAAAAAGGAACAGGTGAAATTGATGGTGCTGTGTATGAAGAAATTGTTTACGAGGGATATGCTCCTTTTGGTGTTGCTATTATTTTAGAAACCGTTACTGACAACCGCAACAGAACTTTCCCCGAGATTCGGTCCCAATTCGGAAAACTCGGTGGTAGCATTGGAGAGCCCGGCTCTGTCGCTTGGAACTTCGACAGGAAAGGCGTTATTAAAATCAAAACTAATGGGAAAAGCGAAGATGATTTAATGGAAATTGTTTTAGAATCTGGCGCCGAAGACCTTGAATTCGATGAAGATATTTCTAGAATTATTACTGATTTCGAATCGCTTACTTCTGTTTATAAATTCTGCGAGGAAAAGAAATTGGAAATTGCAGAAAGTAAATTTGAGTATATTCCAAAAAATACTATTATGATTGATAAAATTAATGATGCACGAAAGGTTATGAAATTCATTGATACAATCGAAGACCTTGATGATGTGCAAAATATTTATGCTAATAATGAGTTTCCAGACGAGATAATGGAACAGCTCGAAAACGAAGGATAATGAGAATTATTGGAATCGACCCCGGCTCTATTATTTGTGGTTTTGGTATTGTTGATAAAATCAATTCTAACATTAAAGTTGTTAAATTCGATGCAATTAAATTCAAAAATAAATCTGAACATTTAAATAATCGTCTAAATCAAATCTTTAATAAAATTAGCGAAATAATTACAGAATATAAGCCGGAAGTTGCTGTCTTTGAAAATGTATTTTATGCGAAAAATGCTCAATCACTAATCAAATTAACGGCTGCCCGCACGGCAGCCGTTCTTGCTGCTCTTCAAAAAGAACTTCCTATTTACGAATTTACTCCACGCGAGGTAAAAAAATCTGTTACCGGGCTTGGCAATGCCTCAAAACAGCAGGTTTGCTATATGATTAAAAGCATACTCAAAATTGAAGAAGAACCTCGCTTTTTCGATGCTAGTGATGCCCTTGCAGTGGCTCTATGCTATTGCTACCGACATCAGCAAACAGGAAATTCAAGCCAATCCTGGACTGAATTCATCAAAATTAATCCGCACCGGATAGTAAACTGCTGATTATATTCCTATTCTTTCTCAGTAATATTTTACTTTGATATGGTTATTAAGTTATTGGATTATTGGTATGGCTGATACGTTCTCTTCAGTCATACGAGCAGCAAGCTGATAGTATGACTTTTACTTTTCTTTTTTTTAGTTTCGTATAGCTGCTTAAAATCAGAACTATTGACCTCATATTGAAAATAAAGGAGTTAGGAAATTTGCCTCGTGAAGAATAATTTCGCTATTTATCGCAAAAAAGGGATTAGTGTCTTAGAAATTTATTCCGTAGGAATTATATATTTGTAACCAAAATAATCCTTTACTGTGCTTATCCCGTAGTGTGGGGTGATTTAAATCGAATTATTTAAAAAAAAATGTTCGTTCCAAATATGAAAAGTAGTGGTTTGTTCTGTATTTTATAATTATTGTCTGAACTTCCATTGTTATATTTAGCGTGTCTAATAAAAATTAAATTAAAATATAGAAAAGCGTTAAAAAGAAAAAAACACCTCCCCTTTCCCCTCCTTGTTAGGAGGGGAACGCTAAAACTCAGAACAGTTCTTATTCCCCTCCTAATAAGGAGGGGCAGGGGAGGTG
>CAZCHH010000044.1:0-28752 GCA_964498585.1 uncultured Hyphomicrobiales bacterium | reverse complement strand
TTCTTCGCTCCGCTCAGAATGACCGACAAATGTAAAGATGTCATTGGTAACCCCACAATAAAGCAAATGCTTTATTTAAATGTAGATTACATAATTTTATCCTGTCATTCTGAAGCGCAGCGAAGAATCTCACAAGTCATTGCTACCACAGAACTTGAGATTCTTCACTTCGTTCAGAATGACAGACAAACGTAAAGATGTCATTGTCAACGAAGTGAAGAATCCAGAGAACAGTGTTTTAAAGGACATTTTTCTGGATTCTTCGCTGCGCTCAGAATGACAGTGCTAAGTTATGTCATCTGCATTTAAATAAAGTATTTGCTTTATTTTGGGGTTCGAAATGACACAATATAATAAGTCTTTTAACAAATTACTACACTAGGAAAGTTAAGTTTATAATTAATTCCATTTAGTTTTGAACTGTAAGTTTTATAATTAAACAATATTTTTAAATATTTCAATATCAAATTACATCATTTTTTATTATTAATACTTATCTTTATGAATCTAAAAAAAACTATATTAGCAATATTTTTACTACCGGCGCTTCTGTTTTCTCAGGAATCGCTGCTTTTTAAACCGCTTACTGCAAATGTATTTGAACCGCGTATCGGTTCATTTTATCAGTTTTCAGATGAGAAACTGCGTTTAGACATCGGCACTTCTATTGACTTGTTTGATTTCAATATTGAACAAAATAAGTTTTCCGTTGGAGCAGATTTCTTTACTTACACTCGTTTGAGAAGCGAAGGAAATTTTAAATTTCCTGTCGAAACTACGGATTTCTTTTTCGGAGTTAATTTAAATTGGCTGTCTGATAAAAATTTGTCTGGGCGTCTGCGTATTGCTCACATCTCCTCTCATCTGTCCGATGGATATGCTAAAGATTCCATATTTTTTAAGCCACCCTACGTTTTTAGCCGCGAGTTTGTTAATTTAATCGTTGCTTATCAATTTGATGATATAAGACCTTACGTAGGAATAAACTGCGTTTTTTCAACTCAGCCAAAAGATGTCAGCACTTTTAATCCGGAACTCGGCTTCGACTACGAAAAACGATTATGCAATTTACTATCCCTTGTATGTGGATATGATTTTAAACTAATTGGAATAGATGAGCAATACAAACCGATGAACTCGGCACAAATGGGGCTCAAACTACATACATCAGAAAAAGTAGGTCTGCTTGTAAGTTTGTATTATTATGACGGCAGAAGTTTCCATGGACTTTTTTATAAGGATATGGATTCGTATATTGGTTTGGGCTTTCAGGTAGTATTCTTTTAAAATTCAGAAATTTCGACAATACTCAAAATTTTTCTTTGTAATAAATCATAGTAATTTATTTCAAAAATATTATATTTATAAAAGTAAATTAATAACTCCTAAAAATTATTAAGTAATTCTAATCAAAATCACATTATTTCTTTAAACAATTCATTGCTTCTTCAATTAAATAAAATGACCCTGCAATAATTGTTGGTTTATCTGATTTTATGGCATACTCGACAGCATCTTTAACTGTATCGCATTGTTTTATATAAGAAAAACCTAAATTCAAAGCAATTTCATTAATCACCAGTGTTTTTGCAGCTCGTTCAATTTTTGGAGAACAACAAATCAATTCATTGCATATTTCTTTTATTTCTCTAAGCATACCTGCAATATCTTTATCAGCCATGCAGCCAAAGACAAAATTCCACTTCTGAATATGTAAGTAATGAAGTTTTAAAGTTTCTGTTAAAGCATTCAAACCGGCAGGATTATGTGATACGTCAATAATCAATGCAGGTTCTTTTCGCAATATTTCAATTCTACCAAATAATTTAGTATTTTCTTTTGCTAATCTTATTCCATTTTCTATAGAGTTATTCATAATATTTTTTATAAATACAACAAATGTTTTAAGTTAGTAATTTTTTACAAACAATTTAATTAAATTTTAAGAGATAAAAAAATAGAATAACCAAAAACCTATTAATTCATAACTCACTTTCCTAGTTTTTGTAAGTGTATATAATATAGAATTAATATAAAAAAAGAAGATAAGTGCAAAAAAGACAATAAATACACCTCCCCTGCCCCTCCTTGTTAGTAGGAGAACGCTAAAACACAGAACAGTTCTTATTCCCTCCTAATAAGGAGGGGCAGGGGAGCTGTTAAAAGGTTCTATTAATAAATGAAGTATTTCCTAAGGATAAAAACATATTTTCTTATTTATAAGGCACTACTACTCTATATTTTCTTCATTTTATCAACTAGGAAAGTTGAGTTTATATTTTTTCTTATCGCAACTATAAAAACAAGTGTTTTCTTTTCTAATTCAATTTCTAAGTGATAAAGAATAAGGTCATAAGTATATTAGTATTTTTTTACTAAAATTTATTTAAAATTAAGGTTTTATTCTACATCTTCACAAACATTTTGGAATACCTGTTTCCACCAATTTTCAAAACGCAATAATAAGTGCCAACAGGTAAATCTTCGAGCGATATTTGCTCTTTATTCGTTCCATATATCAAATTTGATTTTTTTATTGATGAAACAGTAATTCCTTGCATATCAATAATTTCTATTTCGCAATTATTTGAAAAGTCATTTGAAAATTCAATATAAAGTTCGTTATCAGCAGGATTTGGGAAAATGGAAAAGCTATTATTTGTTTTAATATTATTTTTTACATCAGAGAAATTGCCTGTTGTGAAAGTCCAGACTTCAGACCATTCACCGAAATTTTCGCCATCGCCGGCACAAACACGCCAGTAGTATTTTGTATTTTTTTCAAAAGTATAACTATAATTATGTTCTGGTGAAGTAATAATTAATAATGGAAGTTGGAAATTACTCTCTTTCGATACCTGCAATCTATAATCTTCCGAGTTTTCTAATACTTCCCACTCTAACTCAACTTCGATTGGAATATTGGTAGTATCCTTGCTGGGTTTGATAAGCTGAGGGATATCAAATTCAGTTACAAATCTCCATTTATCAGACCATTCGCCGGTATTTGAAGAATCATTTGCTTTAACACGCCAAAAATAAGATTTTCCGAGCAATTCCGGTATCATAATTAAAGTTGTATCTGAAAGAACTAATTCATAAAGGTTAGTTTGAAAATTGAAATCATCAGCTCTTTGGTATGTATAAGACAAAGCATTTGGTTGACTATGCCACAAGAAATGAATTGTGTCAATTTCAACTTTAGCATTATTTGGTGGGCTTATTAAAATGGCTTTATCTGTATACGTAATAAAATTCCATATTTGGGACCAAGTGCCAAAGCCAGCAGCATTTCCTGCTCTTACCCGCCAGTAATATTTAGTATTTAACTCTAATTCAATACTGAAATGAGTATCGTAAATTAAAGAGGAATCATAAAGTTTTGCAAAGAAACTTTCAGTTTTTGAAATTTGCAGATTATATCCATCAGCTCTTGCAGTATTGTCCCAAACTAAATCAACTGTAGTATTCATATTCGCAGAATTTGTATTAGGAGCAACTAATTTTACTGATGGAGGAATTTCCGGAGCAATATAGCTATAATGCTTTACGACGCGGTAACCAGAGCGGTTCATTATATTAACATCTGCAAAAGCATTTTTTGTTGAATCTAATACTTTTAATTCGAAGAATACACTTTTCTCACCAGAATTATAATATGGCATATCTAATTTATAATTCTCCATATCATTAGGATAAGTCCAGATAGAATGTATTCCGGCGCAGTTTGATTCCGGGTTTTTGTCTATTGAGTATGCAGTGGCTTGCACTCTTTTTAAAGAAATCCTTTCATCAACAAAAAGTGAATCTTCGCAAAAATCGGCATAGTTTGCTCCGAGTGGGTAACCATAAGCAAAACCATCATTTTTCATATCCATATTTCCATAAGCATAAGCTCCAAATTTTGCTCCGTTCCTTCCTTCAATATAATGGTTGCCTACTTCAATTTGTTGAGTAATATAAGCGAAAGGAGTACCCGGAATAATAGATGTTTGGTTACCAAAATATGAAGCAATAGTGGTTCCATCAAAAAATATATTATTAATATCTTCATATCTAAAAGTGATATAAATAAAATTATCTAATTCATTAGGAGAATAAAAAACTGAATTAGAACACCATCTTTTAATTGGTATTAAAGATAAAAGCATACCTTGATAACAATAAGTTAATAGGGAAACAGCTTTTCCATATTGAGCAACTAGAATAGGATTATTTGATTTATAATAAGCAGCATCTCCTTGAGAGGCAATGTCAAAATATTCTCCAGCTTTTAATGGGACAGTGATTTGTTTAAATCCAGTACCATCTTGGCGCATTTGATATATAATTGTACTATCTTGAGCTGCTACAAATCTAATTAATTCACCATTCCATTCAGGAAATGTATTAAAAATTTCTCTTTTAGAATACATAAGCGGTGCTGATAAATATTCTGTCCCAAGAAGTTCATTTGGTAATAACTGTTCCATTAAAACATTTCGAGAAATTTCAGGAATATCATCTGGATAACCAGGTATATGTTCTAATCTTGGAAATCCTCCTTTTGTATGTCCGGAAATAACGGCAATTGGTTTGTTTGCAGATATTATTGTACCAGTGATATCAGATTCGGTGCTTTGAACAACGTTTTTATCTTCTCTACCTAGAATCAGAAAAGTTTGTCCTTTATTTAACTTTACTTCTTTCTCTACTCCTGCATCTGCTTTAACTGTTGCTTTTGATGGTGTATAATAAACAACAGTATTATCTTCAGCTGCAATAATTAAAATTTGCGGTGGCTTTAATTCAGTACCTTTATCTTCATATAAATTGACTGAAACATAGTTTTTTCCAAGCCAATCAATTGGGATAGCCCTAAATGCCTCACCACTCCAGGAATAACAATAATAAACACTTACAGATATAGGACTTTCTGCTTTAATATGAATACCATTGTCCTCCGTAACTTCAGATACAGTACACATTACTGCGTCATCAATGCCAACTTCTGTTACTTTATTTGATTTGATTTCAAATGTATGTTCAAATTCTGTAGCATTAATTTTTATTGTAGCTTTTGTATCGTATTTTGAAGAAAGCCACAAATAAACCGGATACATTCCACGTGGATTTTCAGCATTAATTTTTTTGCAATAAGGCAGCCCAAACCAAAACTCTCTTCCTTCTGTTATTTCCTGAGAAAAAACACTGCTAACGCTTAAAAGCATTAGAAAAACGAAAAGTGTAATTTTTTTCATTTGTTTTTCCTTAATTTATTTTATTGTAGAACTTTTTTCCAATAACTTGTTTTCGCATTGATATAAAAAGAAATATGGAATATTGCCCAAAAAATAACTTTGTAAATATACGCCATAAAAAAAGCTAATATATTAAATTATCAATATTTACATTACTTTTTTTAATTTAATTATTATTTTTGGAAAAAACAAAAGAAAAAAATTTAATTTGGAATTATTTTTACAAAAGAAACTATGTAATACAAATTCCATTATAAAATGTCATAAATAATATGAATATATGAAATGTCATTCTGACGGATGTCAGAATCCATCTTGTTCTTTTCGGTATTAAAGATAGATTCTGACATCCGTCAGAATGACATTATGCCACTTAATACTAGAAATTGTATAAAAATAAAAAAAGGTTGCCAAGCAAAAGCTGGACAACCTTTTTTACATTTTATTTTAAAATTAATTTTCAGATATAGAAGTGTATATGTTTTTAAGACGACGTCTTAAGTGCAATACGGCATAGCGTTTACGAGCGAGTAAAGTATTGATATTAACGCCACTGTCCAGAGCCATTTCTCTGAAAGAAACGCCCTCAAACTCATTTTTCACGAAAACATCTCTTTGCTCAGCTGGGAGTTCAGCTAATCCTTCCTGGACGCTTTCCCAAATAGTTTTTCTCATCAAGTCCTTGTCCGGTCCTGCGGTAGCATCGCCAAGATATTTTTCATAAATATCAAGTCCTTCTTCGAGCCGTCCGGCAGTTTGCAGGTCGGTGAAAGTATCTGCTCTTTTCTTTCTGTATGAGTCAATAATTCTGTTTCTGACAGCAGTGAAAATCCATGAAGACACGTTTTCAATCGGTTTCTGAATATTTGCAGAAGCTACAATCACATTTGTGAAGACATCTTGCAAAATATCTTCGGCTTCCTCTTGGCTTCTAACTCTTTGACGAATAAAACCAAGGAATTTCTTTCTATCAGTCTTGAATAAACTCTCAATTTTATTGAGCAAATCAACAACCATACCCTTGTCTGCGGGCTGCGTTTCTACGTAATTATTCTCTTTTGTCATAGAAATTTCTTCCTTTCTGCTCAGTTTGTTCATAATTTTTTACTTTTTTCATTCGGTAAATTACGTAGCAATTTCACTCCAATTTGTTCATAATATTTTTTGCAATATAATACTATTTTTTATAATAAGACAAATATTTTAAAAAAAAGTTTCAAAATATTTTTACTTTTTTAATTATCGAACCTTTTTAGCCCGAACTTTAACACAATTTGAAATATTCCTGTTTAAGAATATTTACACTTTTTTGATTTAACTGGTTTTTAGATAATAACACTAATTCCAAATATTATTTTTTATTGCAATGATAATGACTTGTAAAGCTTTATACTATCTTGAACAATAATATTAACAACGTTTTGAATATCTGTATTTTTCTTTTTTGCAATATTTTCTAAAAATTCTTGAGAAGTAATATCAAGATAAATAGGCAAATTAAACACTGCATCAGCATTATAAAATTTACCCCTTTCTGCATTAGAGAAATCATATTCTTTTTTCATTGTTTAATTCTATTTATATTAAAATGTCAATGAGAACTCCAGAACAAAGCAATATCTTCATTTAAATAGAGATGATACAATGCATAATGTCATTCTGACGGATGTCAGAATCCATTTTATTATTGTTCAACTCTATTCAATTATAGCTATTTCAATGAAGCATTTGGGCTTGCCAAAATGTAACAAATGAGCAAGCTCACTTGCTTTCCCATGATGGATTCTGATGTATATATCAGCACATATCTTGGTTTTTAGTCATTGGTTGTTAGTAAAAATACAAATGACTAATAACTAATGAACAATAAAAAATATTTTTATGATAGATTCTGACATCTGTCAGAATAACAGAATATTTACCTCATCTCCATTTATAAAAGCACTTGCTTCATTTTAAGCAAAGATGTCATTTTGTCGCACTTTTATCGCTTTTCGTGTGTCAAAATGGCACTATGTCGTTTTTAGTGCCATTTTGTCATCTCTCCTCTATTCGTTCTAATTTTGAAATATTCTTTTAAATAGCTTTATTTCAATCAATTAGAATATTTTTATTTATAATTTTCAAATAACGTTACTTTAGCATAGGAATTTTTATGCCAAACTTCTTTGCGTTTTCCATTGCTCTATCGTAGCCAGCATCTGTGTGTCGAATAATACCGAGCATTGGGTCGTAAGTCAAAACACGCTTTAATCTTGATGCTGCATCATCAGTTCCATCAGCAACTACAACCATTCCTGCATGTAAAGAAAGTCCCATACCTACTCCGCCACCGTGGTGAAGCGATACCCAGGAAGCACCACCAATAGCATTTAAAGCAAAATTGAAATATACCCAGTCAGCAATAGCATCGCTACCGTCTTTCATACTCTCGGTTTCCCTGAAAGGAGATGCAACTGAACCGCAATCAAGATGGTCTCGTCCAATGACGATTGGTGCTGAAACCTCGCCACTTTTCACCATTTCGTTGAACAGCAAACCGGCTTTCATTCTGTCGCCATAGCCAAGCCAGCAAATTCGAGCTGGAAGTGCCTGGTAACCAACATGCTTTTGCGCCTGGTCAATCCATTTATGAAGAGAACTATCATCTGGAAAGAGTTCTTTAATTCGCTTATCAATTTTATGGATGTCGTCTGGATTTCCAGAAAGGGCTACCCAGCGGAAAGGTCCTTTGCCATCGCAGAAAAGTGGTCTGATGTATGCCGGAACAAAACCGGGAAAATTGAAAGCGTTTTGGACATTTCCGTTATCTTTTGCTATTCCGCGAATGTTGTTTCCATAATCAAATACGATTGAACCCTGCTGTTGAAAACTGAGCATTGCATTAACGTGAGTTGCTATTGAACGATATGCTTCTTCAAGATATTTTTCCGGATTTTCTAATCTTAATTTGTCTGCTTCTTCTTTGGTATATCCCGATGGATAATAACCGTTTAGAGGGTCGTGAGCAGCGGTTTGGTCTGTTACAACGTCCGGAATGATATGATTGTTGGCTAAATACGAAAACACATCAGCAGCATTGCCAACAAGACCGATTGAGCAGGGCTCTTTTGCAGCAGTTTTTTCTTTAATTATTTTAAGGGCTTCTTCAATCGTATGCACTTTAATCTGGCAATAGCCATCGTGAATGCGTTTGTCAATGCGTTTTTCGTCGATTTCAACTGTTATTGAAGCGGCGCCTGCAAATGTGGCAGCAAGTGGCTGGGCTCCGCCCATTCCGCCCATTCCACCGGTAAGCAGGAATTTACCTCGTAAATCGCCACCAAAGTGCTGACGGGCTACTTCTGCAAAGGTTTCGTAAGTTCCCTGTAAAATGCCCTGTGTTCCGATATAAATCCAGCTTCCAGCCGTCATTTGTCCATACATAATCAAGCCGAGTTTGTCTAAACGTCTGAATTCGTCCCAGGTAGCCCATTTAGGCACAAGGTTTGAATTTGCGATAATTACTCTTGGTGCTTGCAGATGAGTAGTCACTACGGCAACCGGTTTTCCTGACTGAACAAGAAGCGTTTCGTCTGGTTCAAGGTTTTTGAGTGAATCAATTATTGCATCGTAACATTCCCAGTTTCTTGCAGCTTTGCCCAGACCACCATAAACGATAAGTTCAGATGGTTTTTCTGCATTTTCAGGGTCAAGATTGTGTTGAATCATTCTGTATGCAGCTTCAATTTGCCAGTTTTTGCAGGTTAGCTGCGTTCCTCTTGGTACTTTTACTGTTCTCATTGTTTTCCTTTTATATTAAAATATTCTTTGCTTTTAATACATTTTAATAATACAAAATTACATTAGTTTTTTTATATGAAAAAATTTAGAAAAAAGTTGCGAGATTCTTCACTTAGTATCGGAATTAAAGATAACAGTGTCATTCTATAACGAAGTGAAGAATCTCAAAATTCGTGATAGAAATGACTTGCGAGATTCTTCGCTGCGCTTCAAAATGACAGGGATAAAATTATGCCATCTCTATTATAATAAAGCATTTGCTTTATCTTGGGGTTCAGAATGACAATAAAATTTGAATTTTTAGAACTTCCATATAAAATTTATACATTGCTTTTAAATAAGAAAAGTATAACTTTTATGAAAATTTCCTTCCAAAATACAATTTGTGAAGGAGGATAAAACTTACCAAACAACTAATCAACAATTCACCAAATAAACAATTCAACATTCTACCTTACTTCTGCTCCTAATCCGGCAATATTATTTTCTACTGTAATTAAAGAGAGTTTTCCGTCAGCACTATTTGCTGCAAGAAGCATTCCATTTGATTCAATTCCCATTAGCTTTGCCGGCTGCAAGTTTGCAACGACAACAATTGTTTTTCCAATCAGCTCTTCTGCATCATAATGCTCACCAATTCCAGCTACAATTTGTCTTTTTTCAGTTCCCAAATCAATTTGTAATTTGATTAGTTTCTTAGATTTTTTTACTTTTTCAGCTTCAATAATTTTTGCAGTTCTGAATTTTACTTTCATAAAATCATCGAAAGTAATTAACGGCTCTGGCTCAGGTTCAGCAACTGGCTTAGCAAGTTTATCTGTTTGTTGCTTAATTACTTCATCTTCAACACGTTGAAATAGCAGAAAAGGTTTCTCAGTTTGCTGATTTGTAGTAATCACGCTAAAGCCCTGTTCAATCAAAGGTTTCTTTGCATTTTTCCAGTAATTTTTCTTCTCACCTGAATAATTTGGCATACCAGTTTCAAAGTTATTGCCAAAGAAAGAAGAAATTCTTTGTGATGTAAAAGGAAGAAGTGGTGCAAACAAAATTCCAAGTGAGTTGCATAGTTGCACGCTTACAAACAAGGTTTTCGCTGCTTTTTCTTTATCTTGTTTAACTGATTTCCACGGTTCTTCGTCATTGAAATATTTATTTGCAGCGCGGCTTATGTTCATTGTTTCAGTAATTGCATCTCTGAACCTGTAAGTTTCATAATGCTTAGAAACTAAATCAATATTTGAAATTAAAGTATTTAGTAACTGAAAATCATTCTCAGAATATTTTTGAATGAAACTTTGTTTAAATTCCTCAAATTTTATTTCATCATTTTTAAGTATTGAATAATTTTCAGCAAAATAATTCCAATCCTGCACAAAATCTTTATATTTTTCAGAAAGAACAGGAACCTGCAAATTGAAATTAGCACGTAAAAACTCAAGTGAACGGTTAACGAAATTACCGAAAATTGCTGAAAGTTCGTTATTATTGCGGGACTGATAATCCTTCCATGTGAAATCGGCATCGCGGGTTTCAGGAAGATTCATTGCCAAGGTATAGCGCAGCGTATCAATAGAATGATTTTCCGGAAAATCCTTTAGAAAATCAATTAAATCAATACTCCAATTCCTTGATTTCGAAAACTTTTTACCTTCAAGATTCAGAAATTCGTTTGCTGGAACGTTTTCCGGTAAAATGTAGCCATCGTTTCTTGCGTGAAGCATAGCAGGGAAAATCAGGGTATGAAATACAATATTGTCTTTACCAATAAATGCAACGTAACGGGAAGCTTCGTCTTTCCACCATTTTATCCAATCGCCAGCGGTGCCAAAACCATTTTTTTCTTGCTCTGCAGCCCATATTTTTGTTGCAGTAATATATCCAAGCACCGCTTCAAACCAAACATATATAGATTTTCCTTTTGATTTTTCTACTGGAATTCCTTCGATATTTTCAATGGAAATACCCCAGCTTAAGTCGCGGGTAATTGCTCTTTCGGAAAGCCCTTGCTTTAGCCAGCTTCTTGTTTGCTGAATGACGTTTTCTTTCCAAAAGTGTTCGTTTGAATTTAAATAATTTTCCAAAAACTGTTGAAATTTATCAAATTGCATATACCAGTGCGTAGTTTTGCGAACAACTGGTTTTTCGCCGGTAATCAAACTTTTTGGCTCTTTCAAATCAATTTGATTGTAGTATGCGCCGCAACTATCGCACTGGTCGCCGCGGGCTTTGTCGTAACCGCAATTAGGGCAAATACCTTCTACGTATCTGTCGGGAAGAAATATTTCTGCTTTCGGGTCAAAAAACTGCTCTTCCTCTTTCTCTAATAAATAACCTTTTTTCAAAAAGTCGCTAAAAAATTCTCTTGCAGTTTCCCGATGCTCTGGCAAAGAAGTTCTTGAATATATATCGAAAGACATACCAAATTTCTGGAATGCTTCGTAATTTGAATAATGATATTTATCAATAATTTGATTAGGAGTAGTTTTTTCCTTTTCAGCAGCAATAGTTATAGCAACGCCGTGTTCGTCAGAACCGCAGACATAGAGCAGTTCTTCGCCTTGTAAACGCTTGAATCTTGCGTATAAATCGGCAGGAAGATATGCTCCTGCCAGATGTCCTAAATGCAGATACCCATTTGAGTATGGCAGTGCCGATGTTATTAAAGTGCGTAATTTTTCTGCCATTTTTTCCCCGATTTTTAACAATATAAAAATACAAATTTAATTAAAAAATTGAAATGTTGATTTGTTGATTTGTTGATTTGTTGATTCGTTGATTTGTTGATTTGTTGATTCGTTGATTTGTTTGTTTGCTTATTAAATTGAAGTGATTTAAACTTGTTTCTATTTGAGATAAGACATAAAAGTAAGTTATTATAAGAATTTTTTGGGGAGTTCAAACATTTGTAACTCTTAGAATTAGTGAAAAATCCAGAAAACTTTGCTACCAATAAGCTGAATTCTGGTAAGCCACACTGTTAAAAACTTATGGTCTGAAATACTTAATTTATGTTTTTATAAATAATAAAATATATTAAGCAGATAATTCAAGAAATACAATAAAATTGAATAAATTATACAATTATCAACTTATTAAATCATATTTTTAATATCATCTAAGCTCAAACCATCAATTTTGACTTCATTATTAGCAATTTTAATCAGTAAATTTTCGTATTTTATACTTTTTAATTTGGCAATATTAAGAGACGAGAGTAATTTTACTTTTGCAATAAGGAGTTTTTCTTCAATTGGTTTGCTTAAAAAGTCATCTGCACCTGCTTCGATAGATTTGATTTGATTAGCAATATCATTTAAAGCTGTTACAATTACAACAGGAATATGATTAGTATGAGCTTGTTCCTTTAATGATTTAACAGTTTCATAACCGTCAAGCCGAGGCATCATAACATCCAAAACAATAGCATCTGGCATTCGCTGTTTAACTTTTTCCAAACAATCAATCCCATCGTATGCTTCAGCAGCATCGAAACCATTCGCTTCAAGATATCTACGTAATAGTTTAGTGGTTATCTTGTTATCATCAACAACTAAAATAAATGGTTTTTGCATAAGTTCATAATATTTAATTCAACAAATTATTCAAAATATCACTCTATTTTATTTATTATTTAAAATAACAAATCTCATATTTGAAATATATAACAAAAACTTCGAAAAAACAACAAAAAACGATATAATTTTAAAATTTAATACTTTTTTTATAAAAAACAAACTCTTAACTTTGTTTTTTTAAATAGTATAAAAAAGGAAAAGTATGAAAAGAACAAAAAAAGAACATTACAAAATAGCTTGGCTTCCTGGCGATGGAATTGGCAACGAAGTTCTTGAAGCTGCTAAAATTGTATTGGATAAAATAAACTTACCGGCAGAATACATTCACGGCGACATTGGCTGGGAATTTTGGTGTAAGGAAGGAGATGCTTTCCCGGAAAGAACTATAAATTTATTAAAAAATGTTGATGCTGCTATGTTTGGTGCTATCACATCAAAACCAGTGAAAGCAGCTGAAGCAGAGTTAGTCCCTGAATTAAAAGGAAAAGGACTAATTTATCGTTCTCCAATAGTAAGAATGAGACAGCTTTTCGATTTATATATCTGTTTACGTCCAACAAAAGCATATCCCGGAAATCCGCTTAATTTCAAAAATGAAATTGACATAGTTATGTTCCGCGAAAATACAGAAGACCTCTATTCCGGTGTTGAATTCAACACTGTTCCCGATGAACTTGCCAATACCTTGTCAAAGCTTTCAAAACCATTCGACAAGTTTAAAAATTTAAATAGCAATGAATATGCCATTTCCTGCAAAATAAACACTAAAAAAGGTTCAGAAAGAATAATCCGGACTGCTTTTGAATTTGCAAAAGAAAATGGTAGAAAAAAAGTTACTATAGTGCACAAAGCAAATGTAGTTCGTGCTACTGATGGTTTATTCCTTGAAATCGCAAAAGAAATTGCAAAAGATTACCCAAATATAATATTTGATGAAGCAAATATAGACGCAATGACAATGTGGCTACTCAAAAATCCATATAATTATGATGTGCTTGTTGCTCCAAATCTTTATGGCGATATTATTTCTGATTTATGCGCTCAAATGGTTGGTGGGCTCGGTTTCGGTTGCTCCGGAAACATCGGAGATGAACTCGCAGTATTTGAACCAACTCACGGCTCTGCGCCTAAATATTTCGGTCAATATAAAGTTAATCCAATTGCTACTATTTTAGCTGCAAAAATGATGCTGGAATGGCTTGGAGAAGATGAAAAAGCTGCAAAAATTGAAAAAGCTACTGCTGAAGTAATTAATGAAGGTAAAGTCCGCACTTACGATATGGGTGGCTCTGATAAAACTTTAGACCTTGCTAAAGCAATTGCTGAAAAATTATAATTTCTTTAATTTGCCATACCGTCAACAAGTTGATAGTATGAATATACTAAGATATTATCTTTAAATAAAATGAACTTTATTGTCATCGGATGACTGGCAGTCGTCCGATGACTTCCCTTTGTTTCATATAGTTATGAACAGAAAAAGCCACAGAGTTTTTTAAAGAGCAACAGCTAAGAATTACAGGCAAAAATTTAATTATTAGAACCTACCTTAATTGTTTAAATCAACAATTTCGTCGAAATCTTTTAATCTTGGCAAATCATCAAGAGTTTGCAATCCGAATACTTTAAGGAAGCTATCTGTAGTTTTGTATAAAAGTGGTTTGCCTACAACATCTTTTCTACCAGCGCTTTCCACAAGATTTTTTTCAACAAGAGAGTTAATAATTTCAGAAGAATTAACTCCTCTTATTTGCTCAATTTCAGGTTTTGTTATCGGTTGTTTATAAGCAATTATTGAAAGTGTTTCAATAGATGCTTGTGTTAGTCTTTTTTTTATTTTATTGCTATATAATTTTTCGATGTATATTCCGAATTCCTGGCGAGTAGCGTATTGGAAGCCACCGGCAATTTCAACAATTCTAAAAGGTCTGTTGCTGCTGATAAGTTCTTCGTTTATCTCTTCAATTAATTCTTTGAAATAATCATAATATTCTTTTTGTTTAGCTTTTATTCCTTCAGATTCACGAATTAAACCGCCATCTTCATCTTTAATTTTTGTTGATTTGAATTTTTCTCCTGTAACAAGAATGCTGAAAAGAGATTTAAGATTAATTGGCTCTTCGGCTGCAAAAATTATTGCTTCTAAAGTGGATTTTTGCTCATTTTTTGATAAATTTAAAAAATTAAATCCTGATGCTTCTATTTGTTTTTCCATTAAATACTTTTATAATTATAACTTATCTCATTTGTTGAATGTTTTAACTGCATAATTACGGCGCAATTTTTATCGACAATTCAGTAATTATTCTGCTATAAAAAATCAAATCTGTTTTAATCTTCTATACAAGATAACAAAATGCCAGTCAATCATTTTATTGTTTTATAAGTAAAATCTACATTGTTCAGTTTGAATAAACATTTTGCAAAATAAATCATTGAACCTCTATTGGTTTTTCTCTTAATTATTTGTCAATATTTTAATAAATAAAAAAAAATACTTAATTTTGAATCAATAATTTAAATTATTTTAAAATATAATTGCAAATTAATTTTTTTTTTAGACATTTTCAATAAAATTTATCAATTTATTAGCACAAATTCAAAAAAGTATGAAAAGAGAATTCCAAAAAGTCTATCAACCACAAGAGCTTGAAAAGAAATGGTACGATAAGTGGCAAGAAACAAAAATTTATTCTTCAAAATCGAAAACAGATAAAATACCATACAGTATTTTGATGCCTCCTCCAAATGTTACTGGTATCCTTCATTTTGGGCATGTTCTTAATATTACTCTTCAGGATTTATATATTCGCTGGAAAAGAATGAATGGCTATGAAGTATGCTGGTTTCCCGGAACAGACCACGCTGGCATTGCTACCCAAACTAAAGTAGAAAAGGAGCTGCTCAAAGAAAATTTAAACAGAAATGATTTAGGGCGTGAGAAGTTTTTGGAACGGGTTTGGGATTGGAAAAATAAATATGGCGCTGTCATTTTAAAGCAAATGCGCTATCTTGGAGTTTCTTGCGATTGGGATAAAACTCTTTTCACAATGGATGAAAGCGCAACGAACGCTGTTCGTCAGGTGTTTATCCGACTTTTTGACGAAGGATTAGTTTACAAGGGGAAGCGCATTATTAACTGGTCACCTCTTGCTCAAACTGCCCTTTCTGATGAAGAAGTTGAATTTAAAGAAGTAAAAGAGCATCTTTATACTTTAAGGTATAATTTTGAAAATTCAACAGAATATTTGAAAGTTGCTACCGTCCGCCCTGAAACAATATTCGGCGATGTCGCTGTTGCTGTAAATCCGGAAGATGAACGTTTTGCTCATTTAGTCGGTAAAAAAGTTATAATTCCACTAACAAACAGAGCAATTCCTATAATTACCGATAATTATGCTGACCCCAAATTTGGAACTGGCTGCGTAAAAATTACACCTGCTCACGATACAAACGATTTTGAAGTTGGTTTACGCCATAATCTCGAAGTTTTAAATTCATTTAATCCAGATGCAACTCTTAATGAACTCGCAGGTGAATTCAACGGACTTGACCGCTTTATTGCACGAAAAAAAATTGTTAGTAAATTAAAAGAAAATGAACTAATAGAAAAAATTGAAGATTATACTCATAATGTCGGTTTTTCACAACGTGGAGGCGAGGCAATAGAACCTTATGTTTCGAGCCAATGGTTCGTTGATATGAAAGCATTGGCAAAACCGGCTATTGAGCTTGTTCGCAATGGAAAAATCAAATTTTATCCTACCCATTTCACAAAGATTTACGAACACTGGATGGAAAATATTCGCGATTGGTGTATTTCCCGTCAGCTTTGGTGGGGGCATCGCATTCCAGTTTTTTATGCTCCTGATGGTCGTTTTAGCGCTGCAAATTCTGAAGATGATGCAAGAGATAAGCTCAGTCTTGATAGCAACGTTCAATTAGAACAAGACCCGGATGTGCTTGATACTTGGTTTTCTTCATGGCTCTGGCCCCTTACTACAATGCGATGGCTTTACGATGGAAAAACAGAAGACACTGAAGATTTACTGAAATTTTTACCAACTGATTTGCTTGTTACAGCACCGGATATTATTTTCTTCTGGGTAGCCCGTATGATTATGGCAACAGCAAAATTTAAAAATGAAATACCATTCAAAGACGTTTATTTTACAAGCACAATTAGAGATGGAAAAGGGAAAAAACTTTCTAAATCGCTTGGCAATTCACCAGACCCAATAAACATAATTGATAAATACGGCGCCGATGCTGTTCGCTTCACAATTATTTTCCTTTCTCCACTCGGACAGGATATTAAAATGGATGTGAACGTTGAACAGCAAGATATTCCTTCTATGGAAATAGGTCGTAATTTTGCTAATAAAATATGGAATGCTGCAAGATTGGTTCAAATGAAAGCCGAACAAGCTTTCGAATCAGAAAATAACGAAAAAGAAAACTTACTTGATTATACTGAACTTTCGCTAGCTGATAAATGGATACTTTCTCGTTTGCACTCAACAATAAAATCTATTGGTAATAGTTTAGATTCTTACCGAGTTGATGAATATTCAAAGACGCTTTATGATTTCATTTGGAGGGATTTCTGCGACTGGTGGCTCGAAATAATCAAAATTCAGTTGAACGAAAGTCCAAATACCGCTTATACTAAAGCTTTAGTAAAATTCGCTCTTGATTTATTCGATAACATTTTGAAACTGCTTCATCCTGTTATGCCGTTTATTACTGAAGAAATCTATCATATTCTAAATGATATTCCTGAAGAAAAGAGTATTTCAACAGAAAACACACCAAATTTAAATGTTAAATTAATAGCTTCGGAAATTGAGCAGAAATTTGAATTATTCCAACTGCTTATCGAAGAAATTCGTAGAGTTAGAGCAAATTCCGGTATAGCACCAAGCCAAAAAGTGCCACTATTCATTTCCTGTAAAGATACCGAACAAAAGGATTTTTTTGAAAATCAATCGAAAAATATTCAATCTTTAGTCAAAACATCTGAGCTAACTATCGGAATAGGTATAGCTAAACCAGAAAATTCCCTGTCTTCTGTTGTTCGAGAAATTGAAATATTTATTCAGCAAGATGCTATGGATATAGAAAAAGAACGTGAGCGTTTGAAAAAAGAAATTGAACGATTAGAAAGAAATATTCAAACATCTGAAAAAAAATTAAATAATGAAAGTTTCGTTAGTAAAGCTCCAGAAAATATTATTAGCTATGAACGGGAAAAACTTGCAAGTATGAAAGATTCATTAGAAAAACTAAAAGCGATGCTTGTTTAGTTGAATTTATCTGTTTAATAGTTTGATTTTTTTTCGTTCTGAATTTCCTCAATCAAGCTGGTGCTATTTTTATTTTAAATAAGCTCTTCGTTTGTCCGGTACTCAGTAAGTCAAACAAAACTGAGTATAAGAACTCATTAAAATATAAAACTAATAATTAAAAGAATTTATAATAAATAGTAAATATTAATAAATAAGAAATAACGAATTATGAAAAAATACTTTTTGCTAATTGTCTTTTTTCTTATTAGCTGCAAAGAAACCAAAGAAGTAGCTTGTCAGCAAACAAGTGAAAGTGAATATATACATTTTCTCTCCACAATTAAATTGCCTTCTCAGCTTGATTTTTGTGGTGAAATTATTCCGCTTGGCATTCCAGAAGTAAGAGAAAGAGCAGAACGGGAATTCTTTGTTTTACTTCAGCAACCGGGCCAAATAATTCTTTATTTAAAACGTTCAGCAAGATATTTTGAAATGTTTGAGCGAATTTTTAAAGACGAGAATGTTCCAGATGATTTGAAATATCTTTCGGTTGCAGAAAGTGCTTTATATATGGCACGCTCTCCTAAAAATGCTGTTGGTTTGTGGCAATTTATTCCGGAGACTGGTCGTGCGATGGGACTTATTATTGATGATTATGTTGATGAAAGGTGCCATCCGGAAAAAAGTACCCGCGCTGCTGTTAAATACTTAAAAAACGGTTATTCAAAATTTAAATCCTGGACGCTTGCTGCTGCTGGCTATAATATGGGACATTCCGGCGTTACTGAAAACTTAAAATTCCAAGATGTAAAAGATTTTTTTGATTTGTTTTTAAATGAAGAAACTTCCCGCTATATTCTAAGAATTGTCATAATTAAAGAAATAATGAAAAATCCAGCAAAATATGGATTTCATTTAAAAAAAGAAGAATTATATTATTCAGGAAAATATGTAACTATAAATTTTAAAAATTCAATAGAAAATCTTTCCGATTGGGCGAAGCAAAATGGCACTACATATAAAGATGTTAAACTTTTAAATCCATGGATTTTAAAACGTCTTTTGCCATCACCCCCACAGAATAAGCAATGGGAAATAGCTGTTCCTGCAAAGTAAACCAGCTATTTGCTTATAATACTATATTGCGTGTAATTCCGAGGCGAATATAAACTAATACATTTACTTTTTGAGAAATGAACTTTTTGTCATCAGATGACTGGCAGTCATCCGATGACTTCTATCTAAATGTATTTCATTGTAAATATATTTAATACATATAGTTACGTTTTGAAAATGCCAAAGTGCTTCATCAGGAGAATAGCGAAGAATCACAAGTTCTTGTTTTAGCAATGATTTTTGAGATTCTTAGCTGCGCTTCAGCATTACAAGACTGCGAAATAAAAAAAACGAAGGATAAGGAGTTCTGTAACTATCTAAACTCCCCTAAACTATCTAAACTCCCCTAAACTATCTAATCTACTACGCTACCTCGCTTTTTCTTGGTAATGTAATATTAAATGTTGTGCCAGTAGGTCCAGCTTTAGCATCTGCATTTGAAGTAACTTCAATTTTTCCCTTGTGCATTTTAATTATTCCATAGCTAACGGCAAGCCCTAAGCCGGTTCCCTTTCCAATTTGCTTTGTAGTGAAAAATGGTTCAAAGATTTTTGATAAATTGCTTTTTGGGATGCCAATACCAGTATCGGTAACTATAATGCTGACATTCTTTTTATCACCATCAATTTTCACAGTTAGAGTTCCGCCATTTTCCATTGCTTCAATCGCATTGCCAATCAAATTGTTTACTACTTGTATGACTTGGTCTTTGTCTAATTCAGCATCGCAATCCTCAATATTTTTTTCCATTGTAACAGTTACATCATCTGGAATATTTTGAATTTTCAAATAATTGTTAACCATTTCAAAAACATTTGTATTTGCGATATTTAGTTTATTTTTTCTGGAGAAATTAAGTAAGCCGGAAACAATATTTTTACATCGGTTTGCTTCTTCTACAATTATTTTCAAATCATCGCTATGAGTATTAGTTTCATCAGTTTCTTCCAACAGTAAATGAGAATACATCAGCACAACGCCAAGCGGATTGTTCAGTTCGTGAGCAATACCTGCGGCGAGCTGACCCATACTTGCGAGTTTTTCTGATTGCCGAAGTGCTTCTTTGGTGCTTTCAAGTTGCAGGTTTGAATTTTCAAGGTCTTTAACTGTTTTATGAAGCATTTCAATTGTGTATGGCAGGCACATTTCCTTTTCTGCCAGTCCAAAGCAAACTGCTCTGGCAAATTCGCGGCAGGTTTCATAGCCGCAGGCACCACAGTTCAATTCATCTTTTTCATTATCTTTTCCGATTTCCAACAAAACCTTATTAATTTCCATTTTTTTGGGATTGGTTAATCGTTGGTCATCAACAGAAAAAGTTCTGGAATAATCTAACTTATCGAATTTTTCAATATCGTATTTAAAAAGAACAGCATCTCTTTTTTTCATAATATTACGAACATATCTACTGATTCGGGAGCGTCTTCTGAAAGGTGGTTCTTTGGAGTTCATACCCGGTCCCATAATGCAACCTTGGCAGCAAAGCAGCTCGAGCATTTTAGCATCAATATCGCCTGTAGCAAATTCCTTTATTGCATCAATGACACCTTCGCGTCCTTCAGCAGCCACAATATTGCCGTCCATCAAATCTTCATAAACATTAACTGCCTGATGCATACCGCGGTTAAGTGGAAAAAGCGCCCCTTTTCCGCCGAAAGGTGGGTCAAAATCAGTTGGCTTTACATTTTCCGGAGTAATATTATTAATATCAAACAACTGCTTCAATTCTTGAAATGTCAAGACTTCATCAACTTCACCCCTGACTTCTTTCAGTCCGGCTTCACCTTTTTTTGCAATGCAAGGTCCTATAAAAACAATTTTGGTATCATCTCCGTATTCTGCTTTAACTATTCGTGCCATAGCAATCATAGGCGATACAACTGGAGCTAAATTGTCGATTAGTTCAGGATAGTAGCACCTTATTAACTCACAAACTGCTGGGCAGGAAGTAGAAATATATCTCTTTTTCCCTTTATTATCAATTAACTCAATCGTCTTTTTTGCAACAATATCTGCACCGAATGCAACTTCATGGACATAGTTAAATCCAAGTTTTCTAATCATTCCAACAAAAGTTTTATAATCTATTATATTAAAAAAATCAGCCGGATAGCTTGGTGCAATGCAAGCTGAAATTTTTTGATTGGATTTAATCAAATTCATTACTTCATTAATAGAGCTAAGATACTGCTTGGCTTCCTGACGACATACTTTAACGCAATTTCCGCATCCTATGCACTTTCCTACCTCGACTTCTGCCTGTCCTCCAATGATTTTTATTGCCTTTACTGGACATTCACGCACACAAGTGTAACAAACTCTGCATCTTTCCTTGATTGTTTGAATTAATGGTTTGGTATATTTATTATACATAAAATTTTTTATTTTTTAAATTTATTTAAATTAAACGACTTATAAAAATGTTAATAACTTTTTCTTGCATATATTAAAAAAATTAAAGAAATTCTATTCTTGAAATTTGACAAAAACAATTTAAAGTTTCATCAAAGAATCAATTAATAAAACATTGAAAATAACAAAATATTTTAAATATTACAATAAAAAAATGGAAAAATCAAAGAATTGGATGAATAATATGCTGTTCGGCATATTTCTTGCCTTTGGCGTTGTTCTGGCTGCACTTGTTATTGCAGATGCCCTTCGCACAATAAAAATGTCCAATCAATACGTAACAGTGAAAGGATATGCTGAAAAGGAAATCAAATCCGATTTAGCTATCTGGGAAAGCGAAGTTGCCGTTACTTCTTCCGATATGGTTTCCGCTTATAACCTTCTGCAAACTCAATTAGCTCAGGTTCTTTTATTTTTTGAGAAAAATGGGTATAGTGAAGCTAAATTAAAAGTATCTCCGGTTTCTACTGTCAAATTATTTAAAACAAATGAAAAGGGCTGGCAGTCGAATCAGGTTGAGGGATACAGGTTGAGCCAAATCATTACTATTGAAGATAAAAATATTGATAAAGTTGCTGAGCTATCTTCAAATTCTTCAGAACTATTAAAAGAAGGAATTGAATTTGTTTCCTTTCAGCCGCGTTATCTTTATACCAAAATTAATGATTTAAAAGTTGAAATGCTTTCAAATGCTTCTAAAGATGCAAAAGAAAGAGCAGAAGTACTTGCAAAAAACAGTGGTGGCGAAATCGGCTCAATCAAAGCTGCTTCGCAGGGTGTTTTCCAAATTACACCCAAAAACTCAACTGACATCAGCGATTATGGTATGAACGATATGTTCTCTATAGAAAAAGTAATTAAAGCAGTTGTTACCGTGGATTATTATATTAAATAGTGCTTGAATTTATAAAAATTCTGTGTCATTGTGAAAACTTGAAAAAGCAAATGCTTTATTATAATGGAAATGACATAACTTAAACTTTTGCAAAGTTAAGAAACTTTACGAAAGTATTTAGTTCTTTTAACTTTGCGAAAGTTTCTTAACTTTCGTAAAGTTTTGGTTGTATAAAAAGCGATGTCATCGGTAACCCTAAAATGAAGTAAGACCTTTATTTAAATGGAGATGACATAAATTTCCGTGTCATTCTGACGGATGTCAGAATCCATCTTAAAAATAGTTTTTATTGGCAATTAGTCATTCGTTATTAGTCATTAGTATTTTTCTAGCAACTAATGACCAATGACTAATAACTAAAATATTCCTTTGTCCATTCTCTTTAGAGAAAAACGAGATGGATTCTGACATCCGTCAGAATGACAAACTACGATGTCACTGGCAACTCCCAATAAAGGAAGACTTTATTTAAATGGAAATGACGTAAGGTTTATCCAAAGCTGGCAATAAGTATTAGTTCTTAATAATAGTGAGTATAAATAATTAAAGAATCTTTATTCCGTAGGAATTATATATTTGTAATAAAAATATCTCTTGACTGTGCTTATCCCATTGGGATTAAATATTAAAAAGCTATTATATATTTAATTCCTACGGAATAAAAAGACACTAAAGGAAGCATTGTTACAAATATTTGATTCCTACGGGAGAAGTATAATAGCAACAAGTATTAAACTTGAACTCCTTCCCAAGTGCAACTTGGGAAGGAGTAATAAAGTATTCATTTTTTATGAATGAATCATACTGGTAAGAAAAATAACAAATTTAAAAATATATAAATAATTATGAAATTTAATCGCGTATTTACAAAGGAAGGGGAAAATCCCTTTGACAAATTTAAATATGTCCAACGAACTTCTGAGATGAAAAATCCAGATGGTTCAGTAGTCTTTAAAATGGATAATATCGAAGTACCGGAGCAATGGTCTCAGGTCGCTACTGATATTTTAGCACAAAAGTACTTTCGCAAAACCCAGGTACCGCTAAAAGACAGCAAAGGTAATCCATTAAAAGATAAATATGGCAGACAAAAGTATGGCTCTGAAAATTCTTTGAAGCAGGTAGTCCATCGTCTTGCCGGTGCTTGGAAAGATTGGGGACAGCGATATGGTTATTTTGATACCGAAGAAGATGCCAACGTTTTTTACGATGAACTTGTCTATATGCTTATCAACCAAATGGCAGCACCGAATTCTCCGCAGTGGTTCAATACCGGCTTATTTTATGCTTATAATATAACTGGTTCGAAGCAGGGACATTACTACGTTGACCCCGACACAAAGGAATTAAAACATTCTGACGATGCGTACTCACGTCCTCAGCCGCATGCCTGCTTCATTCAATCAATCAGAGATGATTTGATTAATGAAGGCGGAATATTCGATTTAGCAGTGCGTGAAGCAAGAATTTTCAAGTTCGGTAGCGGAACCGGAACGAACTATTCCGGATTACGCGGAGCAAAGGAACCTCTTTCAGGAGGAGGAATTTCTTCCGGGCTAATGAGCTTTTTGAAAATATTCGACCGCGCCGCCGGTGCTATTAAATCTGGTGGAACTACACGCCGCGCTGCTAAAATGGTGATTGTTGATATTGACCACCCCGATATTGAAGAGTTTATCGAATGGAAAGCAAAGGAAGAAGAAAAAGTCGCTGCGATGGTTACCGGCTCGAAAATCAATAAATTTCATCTAAAAGGAATTTTGGATTTTGTAATTGCAAATGGAACTAACGTAAAAGAAAACAAGGAATTAAGAAAAAAAATTCACGCTGCAATTATTGCTGGTGTGCCACTTAGCTTTATTCTGCGTGTTCTAAATCTGGTTGAGCAGGGCTTCACTTCGCTTGATTTTGAGGAATACAATACTCATTACGAAGGAGAAGCGTATAATACTGTTAGCGGGCAAAACTCAAATAATTCTGTTCGCGTAACAAATGCGTTTATGAAAGCTGTGGAAAATGACGATAGCTGGGAACTGCGCTGGAGAACTGACAAGACAAAAGGTAAAAAAGTACGTGCAAAGGACCTTTGGAACAAAATTTTGATTAGTGCCTGGAAATGCGCCGACCCCGGCTTGCAATACGACACTACTATTAACGAATGGCATACATGCCCGAATAGTGGCAGAATTAATGCCAGCAATCCTTGCAGCGAATATATGTTCCTTGACGATACTGCCTGCAACCTTGCAAGTTTGAATCTAACCAAATTTTTTGATGAAAATTCCTGTGTTTTTAAAGTAGATGAATACAAACATTCAGTTCGACTTTGGACTGTTGTTCTTGAAATTTCAGTGCTAATGGCTCAATTTCCTTCAAAGGAGATGGCGCAGCGGAGTTTCGATTTTAGAACGCTCGGGCTTGGCTATGCGAATCTCGGTTCACTGCTTATGATTTGCGGTATTCCTTACGATTCTAAAGAAGCGATGGCTATAGCAGGTGTTATTTCTTCACTAATGACATCTGAAGCATACAAAACTTCAGCTGAAATGGCAAGCCAGCTTGGTGCTTTTCCAAAATATGAAAAAAATAAAGAGCAAATGCTCAGAGTTTTGAGTAATCATCGCCGAGCTGCTTATAACGCTCCAGATGATGAATTTGAAGAACTTACTATTAAACCAATCGGTATTAATGAGGAATTTTGTCCGAAGTATTTGCTTGATGCTGCAAAGGAAAGCTGGGATAAAGTGCTTGAACTGGGTGAAAAATATGGTTTTCGCAATGCTCAGGTAACAGTCCTTGCTCCGACTGGCACAATCGGTTTGGTTATGGATTGCGACACTACTGGAATTGAGCCGGATTTTGCTATTGTTAAATTTAAAAAACTTGCTGGTGGTGGGTATTTCAAAATCTGCAATCAATCTGTTAGCAAAGCACTTAAAAAACTTGGTTATACCCGCGAACAAATTGATGAAATTGAGAAGTATTCCACTGGCTATGCTACTTTAGAAAATTGTCAATCAATTTCATACAGCAAACTCAAGCAAAAAGGTTTTGGCGATAAGCAAATCAAACAAATTGAAAATGAGTTAAAATCTGCTTTCGATATTCGTTTTGCATTCAATAAATGGGTGCTTGGCGAAGCATTTTTAAAGAAAATTGGTATTTCGGAAAGCAAGTATAACGACACTAATTTTGATTTACTTACCGAACTTGGTTTCAGTAAAGAAGATATTGACGCTACAAACGATTATGTTTGCGGAACTATGATGCTTGAAGGGGCGCCTTATCTAAAAGATGAGCATCTTCCAGTATTCGATACTGCCAACCGCTGCGGTTCGAAAGGGAAACGCTTTATCCATTATACTGCTCATATTAATATGATGGCTGCTGCCCAACCATTCATTACCGGAGCTATTTCAAAAACAGTTAATATGCCTGCTGACGCCACATTAGAGCAAATAAGTCAGGTCTATACTGATTCATGGAAGATGATGCTCAAAGCAATAGCTCTTTATCGCGATGGCTCGAAGCTTTCTCAGCCACTTAATTCATCTGCTTTCCCGGAATTAGATGAAATTCTTATGCTCGGCGACGAGGATTCTTTAGACGAAACCAAAGGTCCCAAAGAAGTTCAGGAGCAAATTCTGGCAAATATATACAATCCATTAAGAAAACGTTTGCCTAAAAAACGCAAGGGTTTTGTCCGCGAGGCGTATATTGGAAATCATAAGGTCTATTTAAGGACTGGGGAATATGAAGATGGCTCGCTCGGAGAAATTTTTATTGATATGTATAAAGAAGGTGCTGCTTTCCGTGGCTTGCTTAACAGTTTTGCAATTTTAGCTTCTAAAGCATTGCAATACGGTATTCCGCTTGACGAACTCGTTGATACTTTTACGTTTACACGTTTTGACCCTGCAGGTATTGTTCGCGGGCACGAAGCAATTAAATCTTCTACCTCTATTTTGGATTATATTTTCCGTTCGCTTGGGTATGATTACTTGGGTAGAACTGATTTTGTTCAGGTGAAAACTGTTGATGAAACTGAGAAAAACGGAAAATCAAATGGACATAACGACCATCATACTGAGCAAATAGAAAATACTGGAAATGCAGAAAGTTTATTTAGTGCTGAAGAAAAAGAAGACGAAGATGTTTCTGAATCTTCAAATAATAATTCTGCTGACCAGTTTAAATCAAGTGGGACTCAAATGCAATCTGAACATGCAAAGCTAATCGGCTACACTGGAGAAACCTGTGAATATTGTGGCTCAATAAGGGTGAAACGCAATGGAAGCTGCACTGTTTGTGAAGAATGCGGAGCAACGAGTGGATGCTCGTAGAAGGTTTAGAAAGTTTAGATTGAAGAGTTTAGAATTTCATAAAGAAGTCATACTATCAGCTTGCTGATAGTATGACTTTTAATTATTACAAATCACTATTTTCTTTCCTATTCCACCTTTATAAATTTCATTGCTGTCTTTTGCTTGTTTGCACTTGTTACAATGTAATATACTCCAGTTGGTAAATTCGAAATATTAATTTTTTGAGAAAATTCTGTTGATTCTGAAAAAAGTTCTATTTTAGGTAATGCTTGATTTCCAAGAATATCGAATAATTCAAATTTTAGTGATTGTGGTTCATTTAATTGCAGTTTAAATTCAATTTGATTTGTTGCAGGATTAGGAAAAATTTGAGCAGTTGAAATATTTTCCGTTGGCTTTTCTTCAACGTTTGTAAAGCCATCTTCATCATACATAAATACCTGACCAAGTATTTTACTTATTCTTATTATAAACCTTTTTTGAGAAAGGAAAGCAGCATAAGTCATAATTTCACTAATATCTTCAGATATGAATGAAGAGTCTTTAATCCAGTTTTCTCCACCATCGGTTGAATATAAAAATTTTCCTGCTCTACTTGTTGATATACCTTTTAAAGAATCTATAAAATTAATATTTAACAAAGTAAAAGCTGGTTCAATCCAAGCATCTAACTTTTTTATCCAGCTTTTACCGCTATCAGTTGTTTTTATAATTATATTATCACCTGTTTGTTCTATTTTGTGCCGAAATAGAACTCCCCAGCCCTTCTCTGAATTTAAAAAAAATTCTACACCCAATCTTGCACTATCGTTTGAAATATAATAAGGATAATAATTCCAAGTTTGACCCAAATTCTCTGAAATACAATAATAATAAAATCTGGGTTCAGCATCATATACTATACAGCTAATAATGGAATCTGAAAAAATTTTAGGGTGTGTTTTATAGGTGAAATTAGGCAGATTCTCAAATATTGACCAGGTTTCACCAAAATCTGTAGATTTTACAATCATTGTGCTATCACCATCTTTATCATAGGCCCTGCCCACACCAAATCCATTGGGTAGAAAATCAATTTCGAAAAGAATGCAATTTAAATTATTATATAAAGTATCCCAGGTAATTCCCCCATCTAAAGTTCTTTCAATTACATTTTCTCTTAAAGAAATAATAATAATATTGGGCGTTGGAAATGACAAACCTTGCATATACCCCAAAGAATTGAAAATTCCATTGTCTAAAATCAAATTCCAATTAAAACCACCATCAGTTGTTTTAAATACAAAAACTCCCATACCAGGACTACAAGCAATTACACCATTTAAAGAATCGCAGAATTTAAACTCATGAATTGACAAAAGCATTTTTAAAGTATCTGTACCATAGAGAGTATCAGCATCGAAATATTTTCTTAAATCAAATACCTGTTTCCAGTTTTCTTTTTTCCAGTTGCCAAACTCCAGTGAATTTAAAACTGAAAATGAACACAGTAAAATTAAAAATAAAATCAAAATTTTTTTCATAGTTTTTCCGTAGTTGTTGAGTAAATAGTTATTGGATTATTAAGTTAAAAATGGGAGTTCTAAATATAGTCATTCTGTGCGACAGCGAAGAATCCAGATAATTTCTTTTAACCACTATTCTCTGGATTCTTCACAACGCTTCAGAATGACTTTGCTATTTTTAATTTCGAAGCGAAGTGAGGAACCTCATAATTACTTTCTATCACAATATATGAGTTTCTTCGCTGTCGCTTCAGAATAACTAATTTTTATAACTCCCCTTATAATTATTCTCTGTTTTTTGAAATTAATAATGTTACAATTTTAACAAAATAAATTTAATAAATAAAAAATTGAAATGCAAATAAAATTTTTATTTTTTGAAAAATTTATTCTGATATAAAATTGAGAAAATTGATGCAATGTTAAATAATTATAATAAGAAATGATATATCATTTCATATTTGAAATAGTATTTTTTGAGGTTTCGATAATTCAATTTGTCGGTTATTCCGAAACGAAGTGAAAAATCTCAAACTTTGTGGTAGCAATGACTTGTGAGATTCTTCGCTGCGCTTACCAATGACATCTTTTCTTGTCATTCTGGCGTATATCA
>CAZCHH010000043.1:0-30319 GCA_964498585.1 uncultured Hyphomicrobiales bacterium | reverse complement strand
TGAACGAAGTGAAGAATCCAGAAAATTTTTTTAACCACTACTCTCTGGATTCTTCACTTCGTTCAGAATGACAAACAAACGTAAAGATGTCATTGGTAACGAAGTGAGAAATCTCACAAGTCATTGCTATCACTAAACTTGAGATTCTTCGCTTTAGAATGACATTTTAATTGTATCAATGAATGCAACTTAATATTAACATTCTACTTCTTCTTCAGTGCGTGCTTAGAATCGCCCCAAGCGTCCTGTCCGATTGTTCTGCCTATTGAAGCAATTCTGTTTGATATACAAAAATAGCAATCTTCTGTGCTGTCTTCCATACAGGGCTTTCCTTCGTAGAGCTGATATTCTTTGCGCCGGTAAGTAGGAGTAAGCAGTGGCATAATGATATTAGCTCCGAACATCAAGCCGTCCTCACGTCCAACCGGCTGCATTGCTTGCAGGGCAGTTGTAGATGCAATGTTTACATCTTTCAGGAAAATTCTGCAAACAGCTATCATTTTCAATCCTAATTTATATATTTTTTCCTTATTTTTTTCATAATAGTCAGAATAAACTGCAAACGGTGTTTCGTTGTGAATGATATAAGGTCCCATTCCGAGCATATCAATATCCATCTCCTTGAAAAATATTACATCGTTTGCCAAATCTTCAATTGTTTGTTGAGGCAGACCAATCATAACGCCGGTGCCAACCTGATAACCAACATTTTTAAGTGCTTTGAGAGCTTTGACTCTTGTTTCGTATTTTTGCTCAGGTGGGTGAATTTTCCTGAATAATTCTGGATTGCTCGACTCAATTCTAAGTAAATAGCGGTGGGCGCCTGCATCGAATAACCTTCTGTAATTTTCTTCAGTTTGCTCGCCAACACAAAGAGTAATTCCAAGTCCATCGGGTTGTAGTTCAGAAGTAGTAACCTTCTTGATTTTCTTTAGAATTTTCACAAGAAAATCAATGAATAAATCGTCTGAGCGTTCTCCCGACTGCAAAACGATAGAACCGTAGCCCAAATCGGCGCATTCCTTAACCTGCTCAAGAATTTCCGCTTCATCTAAAGTATAACGGCTTACGTTTGCATTGCTTTTTCTGATTCCGCAATAGAGGCAATCGGAGGTGCATATATTTGAAAATTCGATTAGTCCGCGGAAAAATACTTTTTCTCCCACTAAATCGAATAAGGTTTGTTCTGCTTTTTGCCTTAATAGTTCAATTTCATCGTCATTTTCCAGCGATAGCAAATAGATTAAATCATCTTTTTCAAGCTGCTCTTTTTCAAGTATTTTCTTTGTCTTTTCCATAAATTTCTGCTAAATATTACAAATTGAATAATAAGACGAATTTCCCCCGCGATTTAACTTAAAAAAGTGTTGCTAAGAAATTCATTTTCTTAATGTCAAAGTTTTTGACACCTCGTAGTTTTTTTATCTTGAATACTTGAGCCCACTTTTAAAAGTGTCTTATACCAAGTTGCATTCAAAGATACATTTAAAGATGTCATTTCGACCCCCCAGATAAAGCAAGAGCTTCATTTAAATGGGAATGACATTAATTTACCCTGTCATTCTGACGAATGTCAGAATCCATCTTAAAAATAGTTTTTATAGTTCATTGGTCATTTGTTATTCGTCATTAGTATTTTTACTAACAACTAATGACCAATGTCTAATGGCTAAAATATTTCTTTGTCCTTTCTCATAGAGAAAACCAAGATAGATTCTGACATCCGTCAGAATGACAAACTGTGATGTCATTCCGATACGAAGTGAGGAATCTCAAACTCTGTGGTAGCAATGACTTGCGAGATTTCTCACTTCGTTTCGAAATGACAAGACTGCGAAATAGCAAACTACGAGGGGGCTGGAGTTCTGAAATTTTAGACCATCACTTTATTCAAAAAAATCTGTTTTTGGCTCGTATAAAAATATTGATTAATTTTGCATAAAATAATTTAATTATTTAAAATAAGATCTTTAATTAAAAATCAAATAATAAGAATTTTAATAAATAATAAATGGAGTATAATTATGCCTTTATTTGAATATGGAAGTGTAAAAGTTCAGGTGGACGAAGACGGATTTATGGAAAATCCGGAATTATGGAATAATGAAGTTGCTTTAGCATTAGCTTCTACAGAAGATATAGCTGATTTGACGGAAAATCACTGGAAAGTAATAAATTATTTAAGAGATTATTCCAAGCAATACGGAATTGCTCCAATGGTAAGAAAACTCTGCAAGGAAACTGGCTTTCAATTAAAGGAAATTTACGATATGTTTCCTTCCGGACCTGCAAAAGGAGCTTGCAAAGTTGCCGGTTTAGCTAAACCAACAGGTTGCGTCTAAAAATCAAGTTTGATTTTTTTGTATTGAAATAACTTAATTTTCGAGTTGTCATTCTGAGCGTTGTGAAGAATGACTGTGTTAATTTATGTCATCTCTATTTAAATAAAGGTCTTCCTTTATCAGGGGGATTCGAAATGACAGTGTAAACAGATGTCATCTCAATTATAATGAAGTTTTTGCTTAATCGTAGGATTCGGAATGACAGTAAAAAAATTATTTGTTAGTAAAACCGACAAATTCAGCAGCACGGAGTTTAGCACTTCTTGCGCGAGGATTACTTGCAATTTCCAACTCGGTTGGAATTATTGGTTTTTTTGTAAGAATATTGAATTGTGGCACAGGATTTGATAATATATCATCATACTCTGAAGAGTATTTTTTAGAATGTTCTTTGAAATAATTTTTTACAATGCGGTCTTCAAGCGAATGGTATGCAATAACAACTATTCTTCCCCCTGGTTTTAAAAGAATAGGATAAGAGCTAATAGCTTCTTCTAAAGTATGTAATTCATCATTAATAGCAATTCGGATAGCTTGAAAGACGCGAGCAAGTGATTTAGTTCTTGAATGAAAAGGGACAGATTCCACTACGATTTGTTTTAAATCGAAAGTAGTCTTTAAAAAAGAAGTGCGGCGAGCCCCCCCGAGCCGCCGCACAATTTGCTTTGCGAAGGGTTCTTCTCCATAAGCACGAAGTACCCTCAAAAGCTCTTCCTCTTTGCTGTTGTTCAAGAATTCTGCTGCAGACATTCCTTGCTTAGAAAAACGCATATCAAGGGGAGCGTCTGCTCTGTAACTGAAGCCGCGATAACTTTCATCGAGCTGTCGCGACGATACCCCCAAATCTAAAAGAATACCTTGAACTTTACTATTAACCTCTTCTATGCTACAAGCCCTGCTGAAACAGTCATTAATGAACTTAATTTTTGATTCGTTCTCATTTCCTATTTCCTCTTGGAATTTATTTTTACAGTGACTTATTGCCTCTTCATCTTTATCGAAACTGAGTAATTTTCCCCTATTGCCCAATTTCTTCAAGATTTCTGCCGTATGTCCGCCTCCACCAAGTGTTCCGTCTATATATATGCCCTCTATATCCGTAATTAAATACTCAAGCGATTCCTTTAGCAGCACCGGCAAATGATAATCATACTCTACCTGCTGAGAGTAATCAGTTTTTTTTTTAACCTCCTGTTTTTTTTCTTTTTCAACTTTTTGTTAATTGTTAATTATTAATTATATAACTAAACATTTCAAATTTATCATCTTATCAAAACATTTTAAAACTTTTCATTAATCACTTATCATTAATCACTTATCATTAATCACTTATCACTTTTTTCGACAACACTTTAGTGGCTATTTCCTCGAAAGTTTCAGTAAAACTGTTTTGATAAGCAGAAAATTCTTCTGGATGCCAAAATTCAATATGGTCCATAACACCGAGAATAAGTACTTTGCAACCGGAAGAATCAATATTAATGTTGGCTTCTTTTAGTAAATTACCTGGTAAATTAATGCGTTGCTGTGAATCAAGAGTAGCTTCTTCGCAATTGGAAAGCATCATACGAATATAATATAGAGAAACAGGGTCATTCATATCAAGCTCACGAGTATATTTTTGCTCGATTTTTTCCCACTCGTCCTTTGGGTAAGCAGCAACACATTTGCCAAATCCCTTAGTGATAGTAAAGGTATTTTCAGCTATAGCCGAGATGTATTTTCGCATCTTTGCCGGTATGCTGACTCTCCCCTTATTATCTATTGAGTAAGTCTCCTGTCCCTTAAAAAAAGCCATTTACCTGTTAATATAATTACTTAAATTTGCAAAATGAATTGTGGTTTAATCAAATTTACCATTTTTTACCATTTTTTGACAAAATTTGACATAATTCACCACATCACTTTGCAAAAATAAGAAATTATTAATACAATGCAAATATTTTTTTAAATTTTTTTAAATTTTTTTAAAATATTTCTTTACTTTTTATATTAAATTATAAATTAGTGTATCATTCCAAACCACAAAATTTGGAAATGCTTTGTTTCAATGGATATGACAGAAAGTATAGAAAGATTTAAAGGTATAGAATGTTTATAGTTTTAACTTTAGGAAAGCAATAGTAAAGAACGTAAAGATGACATTAGTAAGTAAATGAGGAATATCACAATTCCATATTAGCAAAGAATTTTATTATTTGAAAAGATGTCCGACATCTTCGAAATGCAGAACATCTGGGTTTTTAAACATTCGCAAAGTTTTTCAGAGTAAAAGTAAAGATGTCATTGGTAACGAAGTGAGAAATCTCAAGTTTCGTGTTAGCAATGACTTGTGAGATTCTTCACTTCGCTCCTAATGAACCACTTCTGCTTTTTAGCACGTAACTATATGTATAACAAATACTAATAAAGTAACTATATGCTTACGGAAGTCATCGGACATTTTGCAGATGTCCGATGACTAAAAAGTTCATTTTCCCAAAATAAACGTCTTCGTTTGTTTCGCCTCAGAATGACAAGCAAGCGAAATAACAAACTACGGGGCATCAGGAGTTCTGAATCCAATAATCCATTTAATCACTAATCATTAATCACTAATCATTAACAATTATTCCTTATTTACTGCATTCTGCGATTGTTTCATAAAAGGAGTGAGCAAATCAATTGGTATTGGGAAAATAGTTGTAGAGTTCTTTTCGGTTGCAATGTCGGCAAGAGTTTGCAAATAGCGAAGTTGCAATGCAACAGGGAAATCCTGAATTGTCTGGGCTGCTTCTTTTAGCTTTTGAGCTGCCTGGAATTCACCTTCTGCGTTAATTACTTTGGAACGGCGCTCGCGCTCAGCTTCAGCTTGCTTTGCCATTGCGCGTTGCATTTCGAGTGGTAAGTCAATTTGCTTGACTTCAACTGAAGATACTTTTATACCCCAGGGTTCAGTGTGGTCATCAATGATTTCCTGTAATTTTTTATTGATTTTATCGCGTTCTGCAAGCAATTCATCTAAATCGGATTGTCCCAATATACTTCGCAATGTAGTTTGAGAAACCTGATTAGTTGCAAACAAATAGTTTTCTACATCAACTATTGCCTTGTCTGGAAACATAACGCGGAAATAAAGCACAGCATTGACTTTTACAGAAACGTTATCTTTTGTGATAATGTCCTGCGGCTGAATGTCCATTGTAATTGTGCGTAAGCTCACTCTTTCCATTTTATCAATAAACGGAATGAGAATGATGAGACCGGGACCTTTAACTCCAACAAGCCGACCGAGACGGAAAATTACTGCTCTTTCGTATTCTTTTAGAATTTTAATCGATGATGAAATAATAAGAATAAGCAAAACTATGATTACAATAGTTGTTGATGGGAATTCCATAAAACCTCCTTAAATAGAATGAAAAATTTATTTTTTTGAGACAGTTAAAGTCAAACTATCAATTGATTGGACGATTACCTCATCGCCTTTATTTATAATGTCATCGGATTTAGCTTTCCAGATTTCGCCGTGAACCTTGACTTTCCCAAATTCATTTGGAGAAATTTCAGTCAGCGCAATACCGTTTTCAGTTTTTATGCCTTCTATTCCAGATGCTCGTTTTTGATACTGGGCTTTTATTCCGATTGAAATGATAACCAAAAAGAAAATCGTAGTAAACACAACAGTTGTAATGATTAAAGAAGTAGATATTTCCATAAAATCTCCCGGTGAATCAATTAACATTATTGAACCAAAAAACAAGCTGAGAACGCCACCTACTGTGAGCATTCCGTAGCTTTGCACCTTAATTTCCAAAATAAACAGAATGATTGCAAGTAAAATCAGCGCCAGTCCTGCATAATTTATAGGCAGCATTTGCAGGGAATAGCCGGCAAGGATAATCGAAATTCCACCAAGGACACCGGGAAAAATAGCGCCCGGGCTGTATAGTTCAAAGAGTATTCCGTAAATGCCAGCCATAAGCAGAAGGTATGCAACGTTTGGGTCTGAAATGATTCCAAGAAGTTCATCTTTCCAACTCATTTCAATATATTCGTATTTGCTGTTTTTTGTATTCAAAACTTTTATTCCGGCTTCTGTTTCGACTGTGTCTGAATGAACGGCAATTAATAATGAATCAATGTTCGGGCAGATATAATTAATCACTCCAATTTCTAATGCTTCCTTTTCACTTGAAGAAATGCTTTCGCGAACAGAGAGTTCCGCCCATTCTACGTTTCTACCTCTTTTTTGTGCAATAGAGCGAACAAAAGCAGCAGCATCGTTAGTTATTTTGTCATACATAACGTTAGTATCGCTTTCGCCTCCAAGTCCAACCGGATGAGCAGCTCCTATATTTGTACCGGGAGCCATAACAGCTATATTTGAGGAAAGCGTTATGAAAACGCCGGCTGAACCCGCTCTTGCTCCTGATGGACCGACATATACTATTACCGGCACTTTGCTTGATATAATTGATTGAACAATGTCCCGCGTTGATTCCAACAAACCGCCGGGAGTATTTAGTTCAATAATGAGTGCTTCGGCTCTTTCTTTTTCTGCCAGCTCAATACCACCCGAAATAAATGAACTCGTCGCCGGGCTTATTCCTCCTTTTACTGTGATTACATACACTTTGGAGGATAATTCTGCCGATATTCCAAGAAAGATTATAAGTAGTATTATTAATTTCTTCATTTTTTTTTAATTTTGAATTTTTAATATTTAAAAATATAATATACATATTTTTTTTATAATTTAATAAATAAATGGAAAAAAAGCAATTATTAGAAAAACTCTTTTCACTACATAGATTTGGAATAAAACCCGGATTAGAACGAATTTCGCTTTTACTCAACGAATTCGGCAATCCACAAAATAAATATAAGAAAATTCACGTTGCCGGAACAAATGGCAAGGGAACGATTTCATCCTGCATCGCTTCAATATTGCAGGAAAGCGGATTTAAAGTCGGTTTATATACTTCGCCTCACTTTTTTTCATTCAACGAAAGAATAAAAGTAAATGGGCAAGATATTGATGACGACAGCGTTTGTGCTTTGCTTGAAAAGCTTTTACCATATACAGAATCGAATTATATCCCACGCTGGCGGGGGCAGGGGGTGGACTCTTCAGATATTTTAAAAGATAGTGAAAAAGATTTTAATTCAATAAATAATACATCAGAGTTAAATCAAAATTCTATCCACCCCCTACCCCCGCCAGCGGGGGATAATAAGAATAAGCCATTACCACTCACACCAGTGGGGGATATTAACCAAAAGGATTTAATACCTACTTTCTTCGATTTCACTACTGCACTTGCTTTTATTTATTTTACTGAGCAGCAGGTGGACTATGCAGTTATTGAAGCAGGTATGGGCGGTAGATTCGATTCTACAAATATCATTGTTCCGGAAGTATCAGTTATTACTCAAATTGATTTAGACCATCAGGAATATTTGGGAAATACGATTGAAGAAATTGCTTTGGAAAAAGCTGGAATAATCAAGCAGGGCGCGAAATGCATCGTTGCTGAACAAAAACACAATATTAAAGATATTTTTAGAAAAGCAGCCGAAGAAAAGGAATGTGAGCTAATTTTCGTTGATGAGCATTATTTTGCAAAGGGCATTAAATTCAATCCTGATTTAACCACAAAATTTACAGCAATAACACCAAAAGGAGAATACAAAATTAGTTCGCCACTTGCGGGCAAACATCAGATTAGGAATGTATTAACGGCGATAGCGGCGGTGGAGAGTTTAAAATATTTTGGTAAATAAGTATTATTTTAATAAATTAGCATATTAAAAAAATAATGAAAAATTATGAAGTGTATTCAATACATTTACTCATTAGAATAACTTAAATTTTAAAACATTATGTTACAAATTTCTACTTTCACGCTTATTAGGAATATAAAAACGTTAAGACGTGATTTGTTAATTATTTTCTTAATTTCGTTTTTCATAATTTTTTTGATTGATTTTTGGCTTATTAATACTCCAGAACTTTTTACAGGAGGAGCAAAGATAGGTCAGATAGTTTATAATCTATGCTTTGCTTACATTTCTTCTTTCATTTTTTATTTTCTTGTAGTTCATATAAAAAATCAAAAAGATAAAGATAATCTATATAGCTATATATCCGGTAAAACTTACGTAATTATAAATCAAGCTAAAGAATTAATAAAAAATATTTCAAAAGCAGCAAATGTTACCTTGACTGAAGAATACCCAAATGAAAATGAATTAAAAGATATTTGCTTATCAATAAATCCAAATACAAAAGCTCCATTATTATTAAACCGCATTGATAACTTTGCTAACTGGATTCAGTATTTTAATATTAATAGTATTAAAAGCAAGGAATCAATAACAAGAATCTGTTCTAAAATACAATACTTAGATTCGGAGTTTATTTATAAATTAGCAAGAATAGAAGATTGTGGATATTATTTTCATATTTCGTCTCTTCTTACTATACCAATTATCAGTTCTGACATTTCTTTTCTAAATTCATTATTTGCTGATTACTTTGAATTGATAAAAGACTTGGAAAACTATTATAAAAAGAATTTAAAAGAGTATAGCAAAAACAAAACTATAAAAATGAAAAGAAAAAAATAGATTTCTCATTTCTTGTATGTTAAATCTATCAACTTTTATACTGATTATAAAAGATTTTGGTTAAAATTGAATTTTTTCTTATCTTTGAAATAAAACAAAGGAATATAAATACTTTTACTATGACCCACAAAGAAATAACCCGCACTATCCAACAGGAAAAAGATTTCTTGAAAAGGAAATATAATATTTCTGGAATTGGTTTGTTTGGCTCTTTTGCCAGAGAAGAAAATACTAAAAACAGTGATATTGACTTATTGGTTGAATTTAGCACAAATCCAGACTTATTTACTTATATTGAAATTATTAATTATCTAAAGAAAAAGTTAAAAAGAAAAGTCGATTTAGTTACTGAAGATGCTTTAAGACCAGAAATCAAAAATCAAATAATGTCAGAGGTAATATATTTATGAAAAGGGATTTGTTATAGAAAATAAACTTCCTGCCTTACTTATTAGCATTGAAAAAGTTATTTCAGAATACAAAAAAGAAAATCCAAATCTTTTTGGTAAATAGCAATTTCAAATACCAATTTCCTTATATTTCAAAATAAATTACTATATTGCATTAGTTTATTAATTGGTAAATTTTTAAATAAATATAGAAAAATATGAAAAATCAAATACTAATAATACTAAGCATTTTTATATTAAGTGCTGCTTCTGCTCTTGCTTCAGAAGATACAATAAAAATTCGCACTCAGGATAAGGAACATTTAAATTGGAATGGGCATTTTGTCCGGGATACTTATTTTCCAACTGCCGGCGAAACTTTCCGCCGTATCTGGCTTGATTTGACTATTGGTTGTCCTGATGGCGGCTGCAGTCCTTGGGATTACACCGTTTGTCTGCTTTTGGAAAAGAAAGTTGCCGATACTTCAATTAATTACGAACTTGCCAGATATATAACTGCGTATAGCGGCAATCTTAATTCTACATGGTCGCGAACTTACCGCTATGATGTAACTGATTACGCACCTCTTTTAACTGATTCAGCTAAACTTGATATTTTTTATGACGGCTGGACTGATGGTTTCACTGCTACTGTTGATTTTACTTTTATTAAAGGAACGCCAGCAAGAAAGCCATTTAAAGTAGAAAAATTAGTTTATGGAAGTTTTGCTTATGGCGATGAAAATAATCCCATTGGAACTTTAATAGGAGAAAAGTTAGCAAATATTGATGAAAAAACTAAAAGTGCTGCTCTCAGAACTATTATTACCGGACACGGATTTGGTGGAAATGAGAACTGCGCTGAATTTTGCGAAAAGGATAATTTTATATATGTAAATGATAATTTAGCAGCAACAAATCACGTTTGGAAAGGTGATTGCGGATTGAACCCACATTATCCTCAGCCCGGAACTTGGCTTTATGACAGAGCAAACTGGTGTCCCGGATTACCTGTTGTGCCATTTGTTAATGACATAAGTGAATTTATTAAGCCCGGATATGAACATTTATTCTCATTTGATTTTACTCATTTTATAAATCAGGGGAATAACAACTGTGCCTATTATTTCTCTTCAAATTTAATTTTATACGAAGATTTTAATTTCACAAACAATGCAGCACTTGAAGATGTCGTTTCACCAAGTATTAAATGGGAACATAACAGAAAAAATCCAAGTTGCTTGAGTCCTGAAATCATTATTTCAAATCTTGGAACTGCTCCACTTACTTATTTGGAAATTGAATATGGCGTTCCAAACAAGGAAATGCAAAAATTCGTATGGAATGGTAACTTAAAATTTAACGAAAAAATCAATGTAGTTTTACCAAATTATCCATTGACGCAAGATGATTTTAGTTTTCAGGTTCAAATTTCAAAACCAAATAATGCTGAAGATGAAAATCTTGTTGATAACATTATTTTAAGCGATATAAAACCAGTGAAATTTTTCCCCAACAAACTAATTTTTGAATTGCTTACAAATAACTATGCTTACGAAAATTACTACGAAATAAAAGATGCAAATTCAAACATTGTGCATCAGCGTAATAATTTGCAAAACAATACATACTACCGAGATACCCTGAATTTGCCTGATGGCTACTATGAATTTAAGCTATACGATTTAGCAAAGAATGGGCTATACTGGCAGTATTTTTCAGAAGCAGGAAGCGGTGCTATGAACATTTTTGACGAAAAAAGCAATTCACTTGCAAGATTTAATTCGGATTTCGGAACAGAACTATTTTTGCAATTTCAAACCGGTCCTACTCCCAAAATTTTAATTAGCGAAGATACATTAAGTTTTGGTGATGTGAATCTTAACGAGGAAAAACAATTAATGATGGAAATTGAACCTGCAAACAGCTTAGGAACAATGATTTATGAAGTTAAACTTAATATGATTGGGAAAAAAGGATTTTCGCTTATTAAAACAATTCCTGAATTTACGGACAGCGTCTTTTTGAACCAAAGCGAGAAAATGCAGGTTTTCGTTTCCTTTTTACCTGCAAAAACAGGTTATGTCGAATCATCAATTAGCATTTCAACAAATGACCCTGTTACGCCGTCAAATCAAATAAAATTAACCGGAAAGGGAATTGACCCAGAGTCTGTTTATGAAAACCTCCCATTGCCAATCAGTTTTATTCATTTGCAGGAAAATCCAGTTAGCAAACCAATTCAAATCGAATTTGGAATTGAATCAAACCGGATTGAACAGGGAAAATTGCTTTTATACAATCCGATGGGCGAACTTATTGATATTTTGTTTGACGGATTATTAAATATTTATTCAAATTCTGTTGAGTTTAATCCAGATAAATATTCAGTAGGTGCATATATTTTAGTATTTCAGTCAAATAGCACAAAGGCAGTGAAGCAGCTTATTGTAACGAGGTGATTTTTTAAAAAAGTAGAAAAAAACAAAATCTTTCTATCAAAGAAGTTTTTCGTATGACTGATACCAAACCGCTAACTAAAAGTGCAAAATCAAAATGTCATTCCGAAACGAAGTGAGGAATCTCACAAGTCATTGTAACCACAGAGTTTGAGATTCTTCACTGCGTTCAGAATGACAGTATAAAATTATATCATCTCCATTGAAATAAAGCATTTACTTTATAAGTGGGTTCGGAAAGACAGAATGAGTTTTTATCATTTTCATTTTAAAAATTTTAATCTTTTATGGTGTATTCAGAATAATATCTTGCGTAATTATACAAAATAATATGAAGAATTGTATTCATTTTGAGAGGTTCAAAGTTACTAGTTACTTTTTAAAATATATTTTATTTAGATTTCAAACAATTCTAAAAGAGAAATATCAAAAATTCTTTTTTTTCTATGAAATTTTATTTAAATTAAAATTATTAAATAGTTTGATTATTTTGTTAGTATTTATTATTGTTTTTACTGATAAAATAAAAGCTCTGGATTTAAATGAATCTAAAATAATGCAAGAAAAGGGAAATCAATTGTTATATGGATTGGATAAAATTGCTAATACCTATATTTTTAAATTAAATGGTAATTATTCTGTTGATATATATGGTGGAAAATTAGAATTATTCAATCAATACAAAGGAACGTATTTTAGCAGTACTTCAGGTAGTTTCAGAGATGATGAAAATCTTGCAGTAAAATATAATTACCCTCTCTCAAGCTTATTTTTAATTTATTCTTTAAATACAGCGAACATTTCTTCAGATTCCCGCTCAATCGGTTTAAATAAATTAGAGCGAATAAATACTAACCTTGGTTTTAGATTCGATTTTAATAAAAAAGATTATATACAGTTTAGTGCCGGTTTTGAGAAAAATACTCAACTTGATATTAGCTCTGATGGTTCATTGTTTAAATTAGATGGAGAATTTGTTAATTATCAAATAAGCGACTATTATTTCAATACAAAATTTAATGGAGAATATTTGGGCTTGAATTTTGATAGAAAAAATTATAATTTTGATATATTTTCTAATATTTTTAGAAATTTTGATAATGACAATAAAATAATATTTAACTTGCAATACAAAATGCTAAATAGGGCTTACATATCTCCATTAAATGCAATATCATTAGGAAGTCCACTAATAGAAAATCGCTTAGAAAACCGACTACAGGCAAATATTGAATTTAATTTCGCACTAACGGATTTTTTACATTCAGAAATGAATTTATCTTCAAACAATATACTGGTTTCAAGGGATTATAATTTTAGCATATCAGGTGAATCTCAAACAAAAGTAATACGCGATTTGCAGGACATACAGCTTTCTTTTTATTTTGCTACAAAATTACTACTAAAAAATTATTTCCATAAAATTGGGGTTAGTTTCAACGTTAGAAATGAAATTAATTCTATTGATAATAAATTTGAAATAAGCAAAACAGATGAAGATTTAATAAAAGCTCTTGAAAATCAAAGAGATAATTCTTCTAACAGAACCCGGCTATTTTCAAATTTAAAATATTATCCAAGTTCAAAAGATACAATTAGTTCAAGTGTTAATATCTCGCTTTATCAATACGACACTCCTAGTAGTTTAAATTATGATGACAGAGATGAATTTAATATAATATTTAATCTATCTTATTCTCATTTTTTCAATAATAATTTTTCAACTGCCATATCATTCGAAACTCAACATAATCATCTTGTATTTCTAAAGCAACAAAGAAGTGGACAGAATAACTGGAATAGAATAATTCGTTTAGCACCTTCTTTTTTATGGCGAACTGATTTATTTACAATAGCCCCTCAATTTGAAGTGCTTGCTAATTATACTGCTTACGATTACGAAGACGTAAAAACTCAGGTCAAATCATTTAGTTTTAGGCAAATGGGTTACAAAGACTCTATTTTTATTTATTTGAATAAAAATTTAAGCTTGCAATTTTCTAACATATATAAATATTCTGAACGAGGAATTTTAAATTGGAGTAGTTTTTCTGAATCTCCTCAAAACGGAATAACGGAAATATTTATTAAATCTTTAATATGTTATAATGTATCTGAAAAAATAACCTTGGCAAGTGGGATAAGGTATTATTCGATAGCTCAGAAATCATTAGCTAAGAAAACAAGTTCACTTACATTAGCTAAATACAAGCAGCATTCAATTGGACCGGAAGCATTATTTAATTATAAGTTTAATAGTTTCAGTGAAGCATATTTATCAGGTTGGTTGGAATATCAATACATAAACAATTTAGCGCCACGGCTTGTTCCAAGTTTATATCTTTTTACAATGTTAAATCTTTAGTCAAATGGAAGAATTAATTTATATTCATAAAACGCTGGCAAGCGATAAAAATGCCGTTAAAATAATAGAGCCATTAATTTGGGATATGAAAAATACTTTATCCTTATCTGATGAAAGAATTTATAATATTTTAATTGCTGTTACCGAAGCTGTTAACAATGCCGTTAGTCATGGCAATAAATATGATGCAACAAAGAAAGTTGATTTTTCAATAAGAGTGCTTGATAATGAAATCATTTTTGTTGTTATTGATGAGGGGAGAGGTTTTAATCCAGAAATTATACCCGACCCACGCGACCCGAGAAACTTATTACGTGAAGGAGGGCGGGGTGTATTTCTGATTCAACAACTTTCTGACGAAGCTATTTTCTCAGATAATGGACGTCAGCTTACTATGAAGTTCTTGATAAATAAGTAATTACACTTGCAAATCAATAAATTGAAAAGATTCACCATTAAAAAGTCCTTTATCGCTTAACTTGATTTTGGGTATCACCAGTAATGCGATAAAGGAAAGCGCCATAAAAGGAGCCGAAAGAGTGCATCCTAATTTTTTCGCTGCTTCATCTAATTGAGTGTATTTATTTGCTACTGTTGTTGCATCTTCATTACTCATTATTCCGCCTATTGGCATCGGAAGAGATAAGGCATTCCCATTATTTACAACCGCAAGTCCACCTTTGTTCTGAATAACAGTATTTACTGCTTTGCACAGAACTTCGTCATTAGTTCCTATTGCAATTATATTATGTGAGTCGTGGGCAACACTTGTTGCAATAGCACCTCTTTTTAAGCCAAAATTTTTAATGAATGCAACAGCTGGATTTGATTCGTTATATCGATTAACTACAGTGAGTTTTAAAATATCTTTTTCTACGTTTGAAACAATTTTCCCGTCTTCTATCTTTACTTCTTCAATTAACTCATTTGTAATCAACTGTCCTTCTATTGCTTCAATAACTCTTATTTTTTCTTTTTCTGCTTTTACTTCAAAATCTGATACTTTCTTTTCTTTTATATTAAAATTATTTACTAAATCAATTTCAACTGGTTGAAGTAATGACTTTTTGTTCTCAGCAACTAAATTTCCTTGAATATAAGTTTGTTTTACATTAAAATCAGAAAGATTATCAACAACAATGAAATCTGCATCATCACCCGGTCTCAATAAACCGACATCTAATTTATAATGTTCTGTTGGATTTAAGATAGCAGCCCTTAAAACATTAAATAAATCATAACCTTGAGCAACAGCTTTTTTTACAACAAGATTAATATGCCCTTCCAATAAATCATTTGGATGCTTGTCATCGCTACATAGCATACACATTTCAGGATGAGTTTCGAGCAAAAATGATAATGTATCGTAATTTTTAGCAGCAGACCCTTCGCGAATAAGTATTTTCATACCTAAATTGATTTTTTCCAATGCTTCCTCAAGAGTAAAACATTCGTGGTCTGTTGAAATTCCTGCAGAAACATATTTTTTTAAATCATCACCTTTTAGAGCGGGGCAGTGTCCATCAATCGGCTTTACAAAGTCCTTTGCAATATTCAATTTTTCTATTACATCGGGAAAATCGTAAATTACTCCGGGAAAATTCATCATTTCGCTTAAATATTTTAAACCTTTTTCTTTAAATAAATAGCGAATATCATCAGCAGATATGCTTGCTCCTGCACTTTCAAAAGTAGTGGCAGGAACACAAGGCGAGGCACCAAAATAGAATTTAAAATGAACTTTAGCTGCATTTTCAAGCATAAATTCCACTCCTTTAATTCCGAGAACATTTGCTATTTCATGCGGGTCTGAGCAAGTGGCAACAGTCCCGTGAATTACAGCAAAGCGAGCAAATTCACTTGGAACAAGCATTGAGCTTTCTATGTGAATATGAGAATCAACAAATCCGGGCATAATGTAATTGCCTAATTCTCTATCTGATTTTTCGATTGATGCGATTTTACCATTTTCTACACTTATAGTTGATGGCTCAATCTTTTTATTAATAATATCAACCAAATTACCTGAAATTTTATAAGAATTTGACATTTTAGCTCCTTTTTTTAAATTTGCTTAATTTATAATTTAAATTAATATTTTTTTAAAAAATAAAACAGCAATAAAATCAATTTATGATTTTTTTTAAATTGATTTCAGAAGTCCAGTGCTTTCTATCCAGTCATACGAGCAACATGTTAATATTTTGACTTCCCTTTAACTCATTTATTATCAGTTACTACTGAAAATTAATAAAAATTGAATGATACTAGTAAAAGCAATTTGTCAAAAAAAAGTATAAAAAGAGGCATTTTTTTTTTAATTTCGTATAAAGAAATAATTAATTACTAATTCGTTAATAAAATAAAGAAATAATTATTTTACAAGTAAATTTAATTCTGAAATATAAAAATGAAAAAATCAAGGCGAGATTTTTTAAAAGACAACATTGGGTTACTTGGAATTGGAATTGGCTCTGGTGCGATGCTATCTGCGTTATCATCTTGTGAGGAATTTTTGCAAAAGCAGCCAACTTCATCTGGAGTAACAAGGGAATTTTGCATTGACGATGAAGATGATGAAAACAAGAAAAGACTCAATAGAATTGGTTATGGTATCCTAAAATATTTTGAAAAATTAAACTATGGAATACCAGTAATTGTTATTAGAATCGAAGAAAATACTTTTGTTACTTATTCTGCAATGTGCACACACGAGCATTGCATAATGAGAGATTACATTACCGAATTACCGGCAGGAACATTTGACGAAATTTTTAAAAGAATTAAATGTAATTGCCATGGCTCTTCTTTCGACCCATATAATAATGGTGCAGTAATAACTGGTCCTGCAGAAAAACCACTTAAACAATTTCCTACACATTTTAATTCCGAAACAAATATTATTACTATAGAATTCTAATTTAAAACAAATGACAACACAGACAGAAAACAAGAATCAACTTTCAATCATTATTATATATGGTTTTGCTGTTATTACCGCAGTAATCTGGCAATTTGATTTCGGGAAAATAATACTTTATCCTTTTACAATTCTTGGTACCTGGTTTCATGAAATGGGACATGGAATAGCAGCACTAATAATGGGTGGCAATTTTCATAGTTTAGAAATTTATGAAAATGGTTCCGGCTTAGCTTCATTTTCTGGTCCTTTATATTTTGGCGGCCTTTCCAATGCGTTTGTTGCTGCTTCCGGACCTCTTGGACCTACAATAGCCGGAACATTTCTAATTTTGCTTTCTAAATCTGCTAAACGTTCAAGATTGGTGATTTTGCTTTTAAGCATAGTTTTTGTTATTTCAGTTATTTTATGGGTTCGCTCTTGGTTTGGTATCGGAATAGTATTGCTTTTTGCAATCATCTTATTTTTCATCAGTATTAAAGCAAATGATACCTGGCAGCTATATACATTACGTTTCCTTGGAGTGCAGGCATTTGCAAGTTTGTATATGAATATTGGCTATTTGTTTACTGGCGGTGGCACAGTCAATGGACAGGTTTTTTCTTCAGATACTTATGTTATTTCACAATATCTTTTATTACCTTATTGGTTCTGGGGAGGAGTAATCATTCTTATTTCTTTTTTACTAATTTATTTAACATTAAGATTTTTGTTTCAATCAGATAAAAGCCAAACAAATCAAATTATATAAAATTTTATGATAATAATGAAATTCGGCGGTACCTCAGTTAAGGATGCTAATTCAATGCGTGAGGTATTGAAAATTGTTAGAAATACAGATGAAGAAAAGGTCGTTTTACTTTCAGCATGTTCTGGCGTTACAGATAAATTAGTTGGCTTAATAAAAGATGCTGCAAATACGAATACTGAATTTCCCAGCAAAGCAATTGATGAAATAGAGAATTATCATATAAATTTATGTTGCCAATTACATCGCAACGAACAATTTCGCAATTATTGTACTGTTCTAATTCAAAGATACTGCAATGAATTGCGCAAAATTGCTGATGGGGTGCGTCTTTTAAAAGAGTGTAGTTCCCGTTCTTTAGATAGGGCTGCGAGTTTTGGTGAATTACTTTCAACAACTATATTTCACTTTTTATGTCTCGAAAATTCTTTAAAACCGATTTTAATTGATGCTAGAAAAGTAATAAAAACTGATAGTAATTTTACTTCTGCTAAAGTTTTAATGAAACCTACCAAAAGAAATGCAATAAAAATTATTGGGACTGAATTGGGAATTAATTTGCAGAAAGAAAATCTACAGTTTGCAAATGCCAATCATCAAAAGGCATTAGAATCTAATATTAGTTTTCAATACGAAAATTTTGACAAAGAAATAAAAGCTAACAAAAAAACAAAATTAGTTATAACACAAGGATTTATTGCTTCGAACCTCTTAAACAAAACTACTACTCTTGGTCGCGGTGGTTCTGATTTGTCCGCTGCTATTCTTGGCTCTTGTATTAATGCAAATGAAATTCGAATTTATACTGACGTTGATGGCATTCTAACATCAGACCCAAAAATTATTAAAAATTGGAAATTAATTAATAAGATTTCTTTTGATGAAGTTAAAGAGCTTTCATTTTTTGGAGCAAAAGTAGTTCATCCAGACACAATTTATCCAGCGTTAGTAAAAAATATTCCAGTTCGCATTTTAAATACTTTTAATACAAACTCTCGGGGTACATTGATTTGTTCTGAAAGTAATATAAATAAATCTGAGTTCAAATCTATTGTTTTAAAAAAAGATTGTCTATTATTCGATATAAAATTTAATGCAAAAAATAATATGCATTTGTATTTAAATAAATTTCTCAAATTTTTTAAAAGAAGAGAAATTAAAATTTACTTTCAATCTTTTTCCGTTTCCCGTATTACATTTTTATTAGAAAAACATTCAGATATTAATTTTTTAATTGAACAAATACCAAGCAAATTAAATTATAAATTAGTTGAAGTTAATTTACTTGTGATTTGCGGCAATGATATTTTAAAATCTGAAAAGGAAAAATATAAAATAATTTTTAATGATTTGCTGCTCAAAAATGAAAATTGTAGCTTTATTGGTTTTACAAATAATTCATTAATTGCAGCTGTTTTACCCGATTCTTCTGAATTAATTGCTAACCAAATTCATAAACAATTATTTGAATGAAATATCTTTCTATTATGATTTATAAAAAATTGTGTTAATTTGTGGAAGAAATATTATCCACAAATAAACATAAATGGTTTGCAAGAAATTACGATGTCATCTCCATTTAAATAAAAGTCTTACTTCATATTGGGATTCGGAATGTCAGACAAATGTAAAGATATCATTGGCAACGAAGTGAATATTCTCACATATAGTTGTCAAGCACTACTTACATTTAATAAAGGAATACGTAGTACTAGTAAAGGCGTTTCTTAAAACAACGAAATATGCGCCCTGACTTAAGTAATCAGTGTTGAACTGATACTTGTATCTCCCAATCCTTTGATAATTCCAAGAAAAAATATTAGTTACCAAATTACCAAAAGAATCATAAATATCCAGATTAATATAAGCATTGTTATTAATTTCGTAATTAATGTTGATGATACCATCCTGAACAGGATTAGGAGCAACAGAACTGATAATTAATTTACGAGGTAGAGGGGCAAAAGAACCATCAGCAATATTGTATTCAATAGCAGTTCGTCTTGCAATGGTATCAAAATATCTGAGTTCATCTAAATTATTTCCGCAAAATATACTGAAAGCAACTTTAGCAGTATCACCTACCTTCAGTTTAATAGGTCCGGCGCTTAAAACCATCGAAGCATCAGTAACCTCAGATTGTCTTCGTGAAATTCCGTCAGTCATCATAATCCATTTCTCACTATTGGAGAAACCATCATAAATACCAGGATTGCCGGGTATCCAGCCATCATTATCTATAGCAAAAAAATTAAGATTATTTGAGGAAAGAAGGTTAACTCCAATCCAAGGAAGAGAATATCTAACATTTCGAATATAACCAAAACCATAATAAGAATCGAAGTTAACGAAATTATAAAGTCCACTGGGACCAATATCCCAATCGAAAAAAAGACCAACATAAATTGAATCACTATTGCTTTCAGAGTTGTTTATTATATCATAGCTTAAAATTATAAAATCTTTTTTCCCTTCTTCATCAAATTGATATACTTTTTGAAGAATATCAACTCCGGCATCTTCATCTGCTTTTTTATCCTTAAAGAAAGCCCTTCCTTCGAAAGCAGCTGTGTCACCGGGATTTTTAATAATAAAACGCTCATAAGTTTCAAATGATTTATCTTTATAATTGGGATTATCGCCACGGGCAACATTAGAAATCCTTTTCTTTGAACGGGCAACCATTAAACTGCCTTCATACAGCAAATCTCTTATGTTTTTATAATTAAAACCATCTCCCTGCTTGTTGGTAGGATAATCATTATAAGCAAGATTGCCGATACTATTAAAAGTAACACTAATGTTGTTTCCATTCATTGTAACGTAATTAGGATTTACCGTTAATGGAATATATTCAGTATTGATTAATTGTTCGTATTCATATATTTTTAATTTTAAATAAATAACATAATTAAAGGCGACATCATTAGGGATAACAAATGAAATTGGATTAGAATAACTTTTCTCTTCTAAACTCATTAAAGAACCAAGTTCAAGATTTGTATTAACAAATTCGACTGGATAAAAAGAAACAGCAGTTGCTTCAACTCTTGCATCTCCAACTGCTTTTAAAACATTAAGAAAAGTAAAATATACATTAACCTGTTCATTAGGTAAAAGCACGCTATCGTTAGTGTTATCGACAGCGTAGAATCCTTTTATAATAATTGATTTCTGAATATCATTATCTAATGTTTTAAAAGCGTTTACTCTGCCAGTTCCCAAAACTCCTTTATAGAAAGGATTTAGGTCGTCAATATTGTCAGCATTATTTTTTATATGCTCAATTACCTGAAGAGGAGTAAGCTCATTATGTTTATTACGAAGCATAGCTGCAATACCGGAAACAATTGGTGCAGCCATTGAAGTACCATCTGAGTAGCCATAAGAATTATTTGGAAAAGTAGAATATACAGAACTACCGGGCGCAGTAACATCAACAGAATAATTATAATTAGAAAATAAGGAACGATAATCTTCTTCATCAGTTGAGGCAACAGAAAGAACGCCATAGTAGGAAGCCGGATAATAATACACTTCAGAATTGTCATTACCAGCAGCAGCAACAACAAGGGAGCCGAGCATAGTAGCAGTTTCAATCATTTCGTTTTCGGCATAAGAGCGGACAGGGCCTCCCCATGAACAATTTATTATATCTGCTCCAAAAGATGCGGCATAAAGAATAGCTTCAAAACTTTTATCTGTGACTGTAGAAGATGAGTTGTCAGAGCCAATTTTAACCGGCAATAGTTTTACATTAAAACCTGTCCCTGCAATTCCAATTCCATTATTTACAATCCCACCTACAATCCCGGCAACATGGGTTCCATGCGGATTGCCCGGCTTGGGGTCGTTATCTCCATCTTCAGAATCGCTGCTTGCGAAATCCCAACCACGATAATCATCAATAAACCCATTTTCATCGTCATCAATCTTATTTACTCTTTTATCAACACCACTTTTGTCTATACCGGTTTCGCCTGAATTTATATAAATATTTGCTGCTAAATCTTCATGATTATAATCTATACCAGTATCCACAATAGCAACAAGAGGAATTGAAGAATTATTGATTATATCCCAGGCATAGTAGCATTTAGTTAGGTTTAAATAATACTGCTTATCAATCTCAGCATCATTTGGAGTATATAATAATTTACGTTCTGGAACTAATTCTGCATACTCTATTTCCGGATTATTCATTAATTTTCCTATAATAATACTTTCATCTACGTTCGAACTATATTCAATCAGGAAAATCCGGAAAATTGACATCAATTTAGAATATATTTGATTTTGAGTAGCTTGAATATGATTATTGTTTTTTTCCCGCTCATTTGCTTTCTTATATAAAGCAGTCATAGTATTTTCGGAAATCAACGGTTTAACTTTATGATTTTTAAAAAAAATATAAAATTCTTCTAATTGATTTTCGTTTTTATCGTTTAGTAAATTTAAATATTTACTGTTTTCACTGAATTTTACAATTATTCTTTTTGTAAAATTTTCCTCATTTGCTATTAGAGGAGTGTAAATTAAAAGCAAAACAATTAAGAGGTTGAATTTTTTCATAATAATTTTTATATATTTTTTTGACAAAAATAATAAATTTTTTTTTAAATTATACTATTTAATATATGAGACAAATAATTATAATAATAGTTACATTAATAGCTATAATTTCAGTATCTCATCTTAAAATTCAAGGAGAAGATATGAATAACGAAAACATATACGGCTTTGAAGCTGTAAACATAGATGGCAGGAATGTATCTTTATCGGAATATAAAGGCAAAGTCATTCTAATTGTCAATGTCGCAAGTAAATGCGGCTTTACTAAGCAATATGCCGGCTTGGAAGAATTATACAATAAGTATAAAGATAAAGGTTTTACTGTGCTTGGTTTTCCATGTAATCAGTTTAAAAATCAGGAACCCGGAACTAATGCAGAAATAAAGGAGTTTTGTTCTCTAAATTTCGGTGTAACATTCGATTTATTTGAAAAAATTGATGTTAATGGCGCTAATGCACATCCTTTATACAAATTTTTAACTAAAAAAGTAACCGGAACCTTTGGAGATTCTATCAAATGGAATTTTACTAAATTTTTAATTGATAAAGAAGGAAAGCCAGTAAAACGTTTTGCACCTCAAACTGAACCGAAAAGTTTTGAAAAAGATATTGAAGCACTTTTAAAAGATTAAATAATGTGGTTTAAAATAACTTTATTTTTTATTGGTAGAATACTTTAATTGCTTTAGCATCTTACAAATTACGACTATACAATGATTTATTCTCAGTTTTAAAAGTAAGTAGCAACAATCAGTTTGAGCATTATGACAATTAAACATTAGTGAAATTACAAAAAACAGAATAATTTAATAAATCATTAATCAATTTATTTAGATTTTTTTATTAAATTGAGTTTTTAAGAATTGATTTTTTCTTAGCAATATTAAATTTTTTAATAAATATATCTTTTACAAATGAAAAGAATAATAATTTACATTATAAGTACATTATTTTTAATATCAACAGCTTACGCACAGGAAAATTTCAGTTGGCAAAAGCAAATTAAAATCAGAAATAATTTTAATAGTGAATTCAACCTGCTAAAATTTGGCATTGACGATACAGCTACTGAAGGGATTGATGAAGAGCTTGGAGAAAACTATGATTTGCCCGGACACCCACCCGGAGATGAACTACATGCTTATTTTTTCATCTATGATTCTACAAATGAAGAAACAGTAAAAAGCTATATAGATATGCGACCACTTAAAGATTCTGCACATTTTTATGTTCGCTATTTTTTCGATGTAAAGCAAATTCAATTTCAGGAACGAACATTTGAATGGGGTAAACTTGGCGGTATTATAGATTCTGCATATTTAACTGATGGCTTAACCGGAGATTTATTAAAATTTGATATGAAATCGAATACTTCTTGCGTTGTTGAAAATGAATATATTAATCGCTTTTTTCTCCATATCTGGTTTAAAAATCCCCATCTTGTTTCCGTTAATGAAGATATAAACCGGGAAGCTACATTAATTTATCCTAATCCTTTCTTTGATTTCATTACAATTAATAATGTTTCTAATTTTGATATTATTACAATTTACAATCAGCTTGGTGAAGAATTATTAAATAATCAACTGGCAGAAGGTGATAATAAATTATATTTTGGAAATTTACCTAAGGGTTTGTATTTTGTAAAATTAGAAACTGTAAATAGCAATAAATTAGAATTTTTAAAAATAATGAAAAATTAATTTTAAGGAGCAAAACAAGTGGCAAATGAAATAAATGAAAAAAAAGGTAGCGAGAATAAGCAGGATAGGAAAATTGAAACTTCTAAACAAAAGCATAACTACTATTTCAAAAAAAATGTAGATAAAAATGTAGTTAGTAGAGAAAAAGCTAAAATCGAACAGAATATTGAAAAAAATAAAATTGATAATAAGCAAATTTTAGAGAACAAACCAAACAAGCCCGATGCAAAACCAAATTTGGACAATAAACCAAAAGTTAATAATACCCAGTTTAAACAAGAAAATGTTCAAAAAGTACAACAAATACAACAGAAACAAAATCAGTTAAAACAGGAAAAACATATTCAAGTCGCCAGTCCAGATTTTAATCAATCTATAATATCGGTTGTTATTCCTCTTTATAATGAAGAAGATTCAATTTATGAATTATCAAGTTTGCTCGAAGAGGAATTAAATAAAACAGCAAAAGGCAGATACGAAGTAATATATATTGATGATGGCTCAACCGACCAATCTTTTGAAATAATCACAAGGATTTGTAAAAGAAATAGAAAATTTAAAGCAATACGTTTTAGTGGTAATTTCGGTAAATCTGCTGCTCTTGCTGCTGGCTTTGCTGAAGCTAGAGGAGTTATAGTCATTACTATGGACTCTGATTTACAGGATGACCCAAAAGAAATATCACATCTTATCTCTAAATTAAAAGAAGGTTATGACTTAGTTTCCGGCTGGAAAGCTAAAAGATATGACCCAATAACAAAAACGATTCCTTCTAAGTTCTTTAATTTTATTACTTCCATTTTAAGTGGAATTAAACTTCACGATTTTAACTGCGGTTTGAAAGCATACAGACGCGAAGTGGTAAAATCTTTGGAATGCTACGGCGAGTTGCACAGATACCTTCCAGTTCTTGCTCATTGGAATGGCTTTAAGGTAACTGAAGTTCCAGTAAAACATCATCCGAGGAAGCACGGAAAAACAAAATTTGGCTCTTCTCGTTTCATAAAAGGTTTTCTTGATTTGGTAACTATTTTATTTACAAATAAATTCTTCAAACGTCCAATGCACTTTTTTGGGACTATTGGTACTTTGTTTACTTTTATTGGAATTGCAATTAATATTTACTTAATTATTCAATGGTTCCTCGGATTGACATATCTGAGCGAAAGACCTTTGACACTTTTTGCAATTGCTCTAATTATTGTTGGTGTCCAGTTCTTTTCATTTGGATTGCTCGGAGAATTAATTGTAAAAAATAGCAAGGACAAAATAAATTATATTATTAAAGAAAAATTAAATTAGGTTTTTTCTTATGAAAATGAATATTAAACTAAAGTATTTCTATTTTTATTTGATTTTAGCTATTTTATTAACAAATACAAATAGCTTTTCACAAATAAATTTATCTGTTTCCGGCGGATTAACCACAACTCAAATTCTTGGCGACAGCCCAAATTCTGCCGAGATGATTTCTCACGATAATGATACATCAAAAGATTATTCTTTCGGAGGTAGTTTTAACGGAGTTCAACCCGGATTTTCGATTTTATTAGAGCTAGATTTTGGTGATGAAATTCCTATTAGCATACCGATTGGCTTTGAATACACTATGTTTGATGGCAGAGAGCGTGTCCCTGTTACTAAATCTATAACTGCATGGTACAAGCATACTGTTAATGTTTCTACATTGACTTTCGGACTTAACTATGAATTTATTAAGACTTCTTTTTCTAAAGTTGGTATTTATGCCGGAATAGAAGGAAGAGCTAATTTTATTCCAGAAGGAAATTTATATTCTAAAATTGAATATAAAGAATCAAACGAAGTTGATATTAATAATAGAAAAACCAAAGATGCTACTTTCCGCATAGGCGGACAAGTCAAATTAGGAATTAAAGGCGAAATTGTTCCACCAATTTTTATTAATACAAGTTTTGGGCTTGGGATAATGAATCTAACCGGAAGAAATGACAAAAGAGGTGAATTGCTTACTCCGGGCTCTTTGGATCCTGATTTCAATTTCGAAACCACAGAATCTATAATTTATAATTCCTATTTTTCATTAATGTTGCAGTATAAACTTTAATTAAATGGAAATTACAAAATACATTTATAAAAGAGATTGTAAGTTTTTCAGAGGAGATATTCCTTGCCGGCAGCATAAAGAGTTTAATGTCCATTGCGCTGACTGTGATTTCTACCAGAAAGAAAGTGGAAAAATCTTAATTATCAAGCTTGGTGCTATTGGTGATGTGATTAGAACTACTCCTCTTCTTCATAAAATAAAAATTGAATACCCCGATTATTCTATCTGGTGGCTCACTCTTACGACTGACGTATTACCAGATTCTGTCGATAAAAAATTGAAATTCAATTTAGAAAATACTTTACTCATAGATGCAACTAAATTCAATATTGTAATCAATCTTGATAAAGATAATTTTGCCTGTGCTTTAGCAAAAAAAATTAAAGCTGAAGAGAAATACGGATTTATTTTAAAAAAGGGGAAACCAGCTCCAGCTAACTCATTATCTGAAGAGAAATTTGTTACAGGTATTTTTGACGATGCTAATAAGGAAAATAAAAAATCTTATCTTGAAGAAATGTTTGAGATATGCAGTTGGAAATTTAGTAACGAAGAATACATTTTAGAAGTTGATAATAGCTACATTTGGGATATAAAATCAAACGGGAAAAAAATTGTTGGTTTAAACACCGGTTGCGGCAGCCGCTGGACTTCAAGACTTTGGAAAGAAGAATACTGGGTGGAACTCGTTAAACTCCTTCAAAAAAATAATTACTTTCCACTTTTGTTAGGTGGCGAACAGGAACATCAAAGGAATTTATCAATTTCGGAAAAAACTAATTGCCTTTATTTAGGTCATTTCGGTTTGAACCAGTTTATTTCATTGGTCAATCAATGTGACATTGTTGTTACTGCTGTTACTATGGCTCTTCACATAGCTATTGGCTTAAAAAAACAGGTAATTTTAATGAACAACATCTTCAATCCAAATGAATTTGAACTTTATGGCAGAGGTGAAATTATAATGCCGGAAAAGGAATGTAAATGCTTTTTCAGTCCAACCTGCAAAAATGAAGAATACTTTTGTTTGGATAGTTTAAAGCCAAATTCAGTTTTTAATTGCGTAAAAAAATACTAAGTTGCATTGCTAACTTTCGAAATGACATCTTTACGTTTGTCTGTCAGTGTGACAAGAAAAGATGTCATTAGCAACTTGTGAATGAATATATAGTAATTATTTTACTTTAATGTTAATTTTTATAATTCAAACTAATTCTTATTTAAAGCATTAATTTCTTTGACAAATCTTTCTATGTCCTGCTTGCTAAAACCTTTTTCCTGAGCAGCACTTTCAAGAGTTCCCCAAATCGGCTCGCCGCATCGAATACAGCGTATTCCTTCATCCATTAAGTATTTCACTGATTCTGGAATTAAGCTTGTCAAATCTTCTATTGTTATGTCTTTTGTAATTTCATCCATTATTTTAAAATAATAAATTTACCAAATAAATTTGTTTTTTCATTTTGGATAGTATAGAAGTAATTGCCTGAAGAATATTGATTGAAATTAAGTAAGAACCTTTGCTTACCAATATTTGTTGGATTGTAATCATACTTATCAATTATTTTACCGAACTCATCAAATATTTTTATTTTGCAATTGTTTAGATTATTCGTATAAAAATATAAAATCGAAGAATTTTCAGCTGGATTTGGTGAAAGGAAATGCGATGTTTCTACTTCGTTTGATTCAACTGAACTAATATCGAAAAGAGGGAACATTATTTCATATTCAGCAAATTCTGTATTTCCCTGCCAGTATTTCAAATTGCACAAAGTAGATTCAAAGAATGTATAACCAACTTTTCCATTATGCTCGGCTCTTAAAATTATTGTTCCGTTAGACCAGCCGTAGGTATGTTTTATATGAACTTCTGCGTTAAAAAGAATATTTCCGGGATTAATTCTGCCAAATTCATCAGTAACAAAAATAGTATCAGGTTGATTATCGAAGAATTTACCATACCAGACATTGTGTTGTGGTTCAGCCCGATAAATTCTAATTTCAGCATTATCTAATATATTACCAAGAGAATCTTTGATAATAAGACAATTTTGTGTTGGTAAGTCATTTAAAAATACACCTATATTGCCGGGAGCATTGTAATTGCCATAAGTTGCCCGGTGATGTTCGATTAAATTCAGTGCTTTAGCGCTGTATTCATCAATAAAAGTAAATTGAGAGTTCATAAGTCCTTTAATCGGTGTATAATGGACAGCATCCCAGGCAAGAAACGGCATATATTTAGTGCCGACAATCATTTCGTCATTTTCTTTTATGGCTATTGTGTTGCCGTTCCCATCATCATGGACATTAAATCCATAAATATCTATTAGATAGCGGGCATGCCCAAGCTCGTGCAGCAGAGAACCTTCAAAGTAAAAAGGATTTTCCATACTAACGCTATAAAGGTCTCCATAGTATTCAGAAATATTCATTTCTGCCGGAAAGCCCCAAATTAAATCGACTGTTCTGTCAAATAAATTAGGAGTATTTGTAGAATAACCTCCTGCAATTGGCAAAGTACTATCCGGAACTAATGTAATGTTATCTAGACGTAATCTGTCTAATACTCCATTCGGTGTTTCAGGATAAATTGCATTTTCAAACATCTCGTTCCATAAATTCAAATGTCTTTTTGCCCAGTCTTCCCAACAATTCGAGCCAACTCCGAGCAAATGCTGATTTTCCCGAAAATAATTATATACAGATTCTTCAACGTAAAAGCCCACCGACAGTGCATCACTTATTATTTCTATTTGGTTATTTGCCTTTTCTTCTTCATCTATTGTATTTGCAGGGTCAAGAACAAATTTAATTACCTGACGCTGTTCAGTCCAATTATCACTTAGAAGAACTTCTGTTGTTGAAAAAGCAGGTATGTCAACTGTTCCGGAAAAAAGAAGTTCATCATTTAAGAACCATCGGTAAGGAACATTAAATCTATCAATTTTAGAAAAGTTTTTGATTGAAGCAAGCCATTTGATTTCCTGACCAATCAAGGGCCAGCCATCTACTTTTGGATTTTCACTTCCCCATACGAAATTCAGTGTTGGCAATCGTTTAATGAACTGAACTGCTAAATCTCCGGGCTCTGAACTACGTTTTCCTTCTTTAACCGTTACTTTACAGGTATCAATGAAACCACTGAAATTAACAATGATTTCCGTTTCACCGGGTGCAACTCCAACAAGAAGATTATTAGTAAGTATTCTTACAATTTCATTATCATTACTTATCAAAGATGATTCATCTATTTTCATTTGAAAAGTTCCAATATTCGTAGTAATAAAAAGCTTAAGAGTCTTTTGCCAGGTTGGATAGATTTCAATTTGTTTAGGGGATAAATTTATTTCAAGAATTTCCATATTAGAAAAGAGTTCCCATTCATTAATAGTAACATCACCGGAATCTGCTTCCAATGTTAGCTTGCATACATAATAATTACGCTCTTCAAATTCAATTGAATCCCAGACATTTTGATTAATTGCTTTTTTATCAGCAGATTTTATATATTCACCCTGTTGATAATTAAGCTCAAACATTGAGCCGGCAGCTTCAAATGTCCAGTTTGCATTTAAGCTTTTAGTAAAAAGTTTCGATTTAACAAGTGGAGTGGCATAAAAAAATTCCAATGTAATTGCAAATGTATCGCCACGCTTAAATGTTGCATAAGTATTTGGATTCCCATCGAAAATATTATTTAAAAGCCCGTAATCGAAATCTGAAGACATACTAATATCAATTTTCCCGGATTTTATTCCAGACATTACATCTGTTTTCTCAATGGCTGCGAAAGCATTGATATTTATCAGTAATATCAATATAGAAATAAAGTAAATAAAATTTTTCATTATTATCCTCATTATTTATTATTTTTATAAAAATAATAAATATTTTTCAAATATGAAAATTGTTTTAAAAGATTTCAATTCACCTTATGCATTCCCCTCTTGAGAGGGAATTGCGTAAGGCGAGTTATAAAAAAAAATTTGGACAATATTATTTTTGAGGAAGTATTTATCAATATCTTCCTTCCAAAAACGAATTTCTAACGGAGTGAAATGTGTTTCTGGCAGAGTGAAATGTATTTCTGGCAGAGTGAAATGTATTTCTGGCAGAG
>CAZCHH010000042.1:0-31503 GCA_964498585.1 uncultured Hyphomicrobiales bacterium | reverse complement strand
GAGATGTTTTATTCGTTAAAAATATATGACAAATTATGAATTTTTAGAACTCCCCTTAAGATAAACTACTTTTGCTTGGGGCTTTGCTTACTCCAGGATGATTAAGATTTCCAGTGGCAGACATCAGACCATTGCTTATTTCTCTTAGTGAATTTGAAGCAGAAAAGTGTAAAAATAACATAGAAACCAAGTGTGTCCAGCTATTTATTCCTCAATATTCACAAATTCTAAAAGTCGATTTAAAAAGCTATCAAGTTCAGTTTGGGAAAGAAGTGGGTCAAAATTGCCTATTAGTCGTTGTAAATCGAAATATGTTTTTAAAAAAGTAATATATGAGTCGTTAGCTTCAAGTTGTGCAGAAAATAACTGGGTTTGTGCATCTAACAGCAGTAAGAATGAGGCATCTCCCAGCAAATAAGAATTATTTACAAGTTGTAGGTTTTCCTCAGCTGACTTTTCGGCAACTATAGATTGTTGGATATTGAAATAAGTTGTTTCTAAATAATTTAAAGATGTTTTGACTGATTGCTCAATTTTCATAATAGTAGAGTTTCTTTGAGTATTTAATTGCTGAATATCAATTTCTGTTTGTTCGATAGAATTAACAACAGAGAAACCTTTTAAAAGAGGTAAAGACATTTTTACTCCTAAAGTCCAGTCATTTTTGGGCATATACAAATTCGTCTCATTCTGATATAAATAATTATAATAAGTTCCATATCCATAAAACTCTGGAATAAAATGAGATTTTTGAAGAGAACCTGAATGTTCTTTCTTTGCAGTCAAATAGTAATCAATCTGCTTGATTTCAGGAGAGTTTTTAATTGCTTCATCAATAAAGAACTGACTTAGTTTATCAAATTTCATAGGATTTTCTAAAACCTCAATAAAACTTTTTCTTGAAGTGAGCAATAATGGGTCATCAAGAGTAAGGTTGGCAATGTCATAATTACTTAAATTTTTAGTATTTAATACTTGAAAAAGCTGAAGCAAATCTTGCATTAAAACTGCATATCCACTGACAGCACTTTTCTTTGCTGATGCGACCTGACTTTCCCAACGAATAACCTCAGATTTATCTACAGCTCCGGCATCAAATTTTTGCTTTGCTATTGTAAGATTTTTCCTGGAATTCCTTAAATTTTCCCATAAAATTAAAAAATCTTTTCTTGATTTCATTACATTTAAATAATATTCAGAAGTAGTTTTAATTAAGTCAAGTTGAGTGGCTAAGAGTTCGTTCTGTTTAGCTTCAAACATATATTTGCTAACTTCTAAGTCTGACGAAAGCGATTGGGAATAAATTAATTGATTTGCAGAAAGTTGTAACTGAACTGTTTCTTCTGGATTAGAATTGCCATTCTTTTGTCCTTGTACATCTAAATTTAAGGAAGGAAGTAAATATGAGCGTGTAATATCAATATTCTTTTCAATTGATTTAGTTTCAAAGTCTTTTGCTATTAAATCCAGATTACTATCAATTGCAATTTGAATAATTTCACTAATATCAAAAAGTTTAGCATCTTTATCATTTATGCCACTTTCCACAATATCAGCATTAGTAATAATATCCCAGTTAAGAACCATTTTACCGATTAATTCGAATGTCTTTAAATTAAGAGACATTTCTGTATTAGTAAAAATCTCCACTGGAAATTCAGCTGGCTTTTCACCTAAAATAATTTGTTGAATATTCATAGCGATTCGCCTCAAAAGGCGGTCTTGAATATCAGTATAAAGAGATGTTAAAAAACCAAGTTTCACTTGATTTAGATTTGAACCAAAACTTGGAATTTTCTTTAGGTTTATTTCATCAATAAACTTTTTTAACTCAATATTAGAAAAATTAAGCATATTGCTGAAATAAACTGCCTCACAATCTTCAGGAAGCAACTCTAAAACACCGGCAGCACTAGAATCAGCCATAATATAGTCAATTCTTATTCCAGATAATGAATCTTTTTTGCTTTCAAGTGAGGTCAATCCAAGCATTTCTTTTAAATATATTTTACTTAAAACAATAGAAACATTTTTGAATTTTACAAGTTTGGAATAGAAATTCAAATCACTTTCAACTCTTTGTGGAATAATAATATAAGAAAGATTATCTTTGCCACTTCTGCCATTAACAAAGGGAATATTTTGCAGTTTATAATCTGAGACAAAAGCAGCAATAACAGGTTTATCAATTTTCTTTCTCAAACAAATATTTTGGCTTGAAATTGCTCCGAGAGTAATAATAATATCGACCTTATCGTTAATTAGCAATTTATCAATTATTTTACTAACAGATTGCATCGTCCAATTACCAGTTATTTCAGATTCATCGAAAAAAGATGCATTTGCCTGTCCTGAAAGCAAGGAAATAATTTCATTTTTTAACTGGGATTCTAATTCAAAATTTCTACTTGCCGGACCATCTTTAACAATAGCAATACTAATATCTTTAAGAGGAAGTAAATCATTTTGCTGGGAAGTAAGTTTTACAAAATTAAGAAAAACTACTAATACTAATATAAATTTAATAAATTTCATTATTTATTCTCTTTTTTAAATTTTACAAGGAATAATGCCATATTATTATAGATAATAGGAACAATAATAAGAGTAAGGAACATAGAGCTTAAAAGTCCGCCAATTAAAGCCCAGGCAAGACCATTTTTCCATTCAGCGCCAGCTCCCGATGCAGTCGCAATAGGGAGCATTCCTATAACCATTGCCATTGTAGTCATCATAATTGGTCTAATCCGTGATTCACCTGCTTCAATAAGTGATTCTTTTATATCTAATCCGTGAGCTCTTTTTTCATTTGCTCTATCGACAATTAAGATAGCATTTTTTGCAACCAAACCAGTCATCATAATCATACCGATTATTGAAAAAACATTTATGGTATTATTAGTTAACGCAAGAGCAGATAATGCTCCAATTAAAGCCAGTGGTATTGAAAATAATACAACAAAAGGATATGCAAATGAATTATAGAGCAAAACCATAACGAAATAAATAGCTATAATACCAGTCAATAGAGCTATAAATAGATTAATAAAACTCTCAATCATTTCTTTTTGGTCTCCACCAAATCCAATTTTAGTACCTTCAGCTCTTTTATCCTTTAGTATTTGATTAAATGAAGCTAAAACTGAACCGGAAGGCGACCCATCAGTATAAGCGAAAACTGAAGTTAAAGAATTTTTATCTTTTCTTTCAAGTTTTGTTGGTCCCACACCTTGGTAAATTTTTGCAAATTGCTGTAGTTCAACTGCTTTACCATTAGCACCAAAAAAAGTCAGATGAGCTAAATCATCTGGATTAGTTCTATCAAATTCATCAAGCTGTATTCTAATTGGATATTCATTTGAACCTTCTCTGTATTTGGAATCATCATTACCTGTTAAAGCGATACCAAGTATTGTACCGATATCATTTACAGTTAAGCCGAAACTTGCCATTTTCTGACGGTCAATTTCAACTTTAGTTTCTGGGTTTCCTAAAGATGAAGAAAATTTTAATTGAATAATTCCCGGTGTTTTTCTGAGAGCATCTGCAACATAATCGGCTGTTTTTTGCAATGAGTCCATACTTGTTCCAGTAATTTCAATTTGTATCGGAGCTCCGCCAGCGTCTCCGGTAAATCCAATTTGATTAACAAATATCATTGCTCCGGGAATTTGTTGCAACATTTTTTTTACTTCATTTCCAATTTCGGTTGTGCTTTTTTTTCTTTCTTCTTTATTTGTTAATGAAACAACAAATTGAGCTTCATTATCTGCATTGTTTTGATTATGCCCAACACCGACATTTGTTAAAATATTAATCACATCTGGTACTTTTGCAATGATTCGCTCAATTTCCTGAGATACTTTGTTGGTTTGCTCTAAAGTGGTTCCGGGAGCTAATTCTAAAGAAACAGAGAATTGGCTTCTATCGCTTTGTTTCATAAATTCGGTTCCTATATATCCAAGTATTGGCAAGCAAAACGAAGCAATAAGCAATGAAAATGCAAAAATCAATGATTTCCACTGATTATGTAAAGCCCAGTCAAGTAATTTTAAATATATATTCGTTATCCACTTGAAAGCTTTTTCAAATACTTTTCCAAAAAGATTTACAAATGACCGAGAACTAATATCTTCAAGTTTCGCAAATCGGGAAGCTAAAGCCGGAGTAACAGTAAAAGAAACAAATAAGCTTGTTAAAGTAGAAACAAGCACTACTACAGCAAACTCATGAATTATATCACCAATTAAACCGGAAACTAAAGCTAATGGCACAAATACTACAACATCAACAAAAGTGATTGAAACAGCAGCAAAGCCAATTTCATTCCTTCCTTTTATTGAGGCATTCAGCTTATCTTCTCCTTTTTCCAAATGATGATAAATATTTTCAATAACCACAATAGAATCATCAACCAAAATACCAATTACCAGAGACAGGGCTAATAGTGTAAATAAATTAAGCGAGTATCCTGCAATCCACATTACAACAAAAGCTGTAGTAAGCGAACAGGGAATAGAAACCATCACAACAAGTGAAGTCCTTATGCTATGAAGGAATATAAACATAACTAATGCTACCAAAATAATAGCGAGCATTAAGTCATCCATTACAGCATTAGCAGCTTCAATAGTAAATTCAGATTGGTCGTTTGCAACTTCAAAATGTAAGTTAATACTTTGATATTCTTCTTCAATAAATTTGAGTGCTTCTTTTACTTCTCTGCTGACTTTTACTACATTAGCGGTAGTTTGCTTTAAAACCTCAACTCCAACAGCATTTACTCCATTGTAACGGGTAATAGTAGTTATATCTTTTTTGCCGTCTTCTATTTCAGAAATATCTTTTAGCATAATATCACCACCTTGGGAAGAGCGGCCTACAACTAAATTGTTCATTTCATCAACAGAAGAAAATTTCCCTGCTACTCTAACTACAAATTGCTCTTTTTGTTTTTTTAGTTTTCCTGTAGGGAAATCCATATTTGCCATATTAACAGCAGCAACGACATTTTCCATTGAAAGACCAAATGAACTAACCTTTTGGGCATCAATATTAATTTTTATCTCTCTTTCTTCACTACCGACCAGATTAACCTGTCCGACACCGTCAATACGTGAAATTTCAGGTATTATTTTATCATTCATTATTGTATGAAAATCAGTTGGTTTGATTTTTGAATCAGCAATTAATTTCAGAACTGGCATTTCATTTAATGAATATTTTGAAAGAGATGGAGTTTTTGTAGTTTTTGGTAAATCTGAAATTATAGAATTTACTTTTCTTTGAACATCCTGCAAAGCAAAATCAACGTTTGCTGTACGACTAAATTCAATTACAATTACCGATAATCCCTCATACGATGTTGATGTAATTGTTTTTATATTATCTATACCAGAAAGTACATCTTCTATTTTGCGGGTAACAGTGCTTTCAACTTCAGGAGGTGAAGCTCCCATATAAACTGTTGAAACTACTACATAAGGTGTATTTATATTTGGTAGCAGTTCATAGCTTAATTTGGTGTAACCAAATATTGCAAGTAAAGCAAGACTAAGGAAAATTACTATTACAAACGAGGGTCTTTTTATTGCTAATTCTGTTATTGTCATTTTTATACTCTCTATTTACTGATAGTAACTTTAACACTGTCGCTTAAATTATTTTGTCCTGAATTAACCACCAAATCGCCTTCATTTAATCCGTCAATTACTTCAAGCATCTGAGAAGATTCTTTGCCTATAACTATTTTCTTTAGATATGCAACCCCATTAACTATTACATAACATTTTGCATCTTTTACACTCCCAATTAATGATTCTCTTGGTATAGCAAGAATATCTGAAGATTTAATACTATTAAAATAAACCCTTGCAAACATTCCTCCTTTAAGTGGATTTTCGGTGCTATTATCCATGTGGATTGAAACACGGTAAGTATGACCTTCATCAGCTTTAGAAGCTATATTAGCAATGATTCCTTTGAATATTATTCCGGGATATATATCTGTCTGGATTTCAACTTCTTCACCAACATTTAGTTGAAAGACTTCTTTTTCTGAAATGTTAACAATAACTTTTAATTTGGAAACATCAACTACATTAGCTATCTGAGTCCCTTCGTTTACCATAGTCCCAACATCAATATAGTCATAATTAATAATCCCGGATATGGGAGTCTTGATTTTTGTATCCTCAAGTTCTTTTTTTGCTATTGTTAATTGATTTTCAGCCGATTTCATATCAAGTCGAGATAAATCAAGTTGCGCAGCAGAAATTGAGTTCTGCTCATATTGCAACTGATTTCTTTCAAAGTCTCGTTTTGATTTAAGGTAATTTATTTCCTCTTTTGCTAAATTTGACTGTAATAATATATCGTCAATCTTTGCAATCACTTCATTAGCTACGACTCGTTTTCCAACTGTAGTATAGTCCTGAAGTATAATTCCATGCGATTGTGAAACTACTATTATATCATTAAATGGATTAATTACCCCAACTAGTGAAAAATCTGAGGAAAGTGTTACCTTCTTTACTTCAATTACAGTTACAGGAATATCTCCTATTAAAGAACTATGGTTTTCTACATTCTTTTCTTCTTTCCCTAAAAATAAGAATAGAAAAATTAGAATGATAACTGATGCTAAAACAAACCAAGAAACTATCTTTTTCATAAACCTTTTTATTTTTAAATGTTTTTAAATAATTATTATAAATTAAAAAAAAATAATCATTTAAAATAATAAATATGATTTTATATTTCTTTTATTCCATTTTCTTTCACTTTGCGAAAGTTAAAAAATCTAAACCATCTATACCTTCTAATCTTTCTAAACCTTATTTAAATAAAACTTTTGTTTTATCGTGGGGTTCGAAATGAAATTAAAACTCGAATAATTAAACAAACTAGTGTTACTCTTAATCATCGAAATTTGGTGCTCTTTTTTCTTTAAATGCCTTGATTCCTTCTTTGTAATCGTTGCTATCATAAACTTTTCTTCTCAATCCCTGAATTCTTTCAAATGTTTCCGGACTTAATGCCTGAGAACTGATAAGAATCCTTAATTGTTCTTTAATAACTGCAATGCTTAAAGGAGAATTTAGCTTTATTTGGTTTGCAGTGAACATTGTAAATTCCTCAAGCTCTTCAATATTTGGCACATAATGGTTTAATATGCCGTGATGCTTTGCCTGAAGAGCGTTAATTGGTAAAGCAGTGAAAAACATTTCCTTTGCTAAATGAGGTCCAGCCATACTAATAAAGTGCATAATTCCACTTGGGTTGTATGGAACACCGATTTTTGCAGGAGTGATTGCAAAAGATGCCGTATGAGTACCTATTAATATATCGCAACAAAAAGCTAAATCACAGGCACCACCCCAAACACTTCCTTCAATCATTGCAATCACAGGAGCAGGAAAATCCTGAACTGCTCTTAATGCAATTTCCAATGGGTCGTTATAAGAAAGCGGGTCTCGCCCCGGTTCTGGAAGCTCCGATATGTCAAATCCAGCAGACCACACTCTTGCTCCTCTTTTTGCCCGAATGATTACTACTCTTGCCTTATCTCGCTTTAGCTCTTCCAAAGCATCAATAAATTCCAATAACAACTGTTTTGATAAGCAATTACGCTTTTCATCATTGTTAAAAGTTATTGTACCTACTTTGTCCTTTAATTCTTTTAAGATTAGTCCCATATTCTATTTTTTTATTTAAATAATTATGAAATATTGTCAATAATAATTAGATTTGTTAATAATTTAAAGTGTTCTTGATTTAAAAATTCAAATTTAAGAAAATTTTATAAGAATTATTAATTTATTAATTCACCTACAAATTCCCCCTCTTGAGAGGGTCAGGGCTGATACGTTCTTTAATTTTTACCACAAATCCAATTCCCCTCTTGAGAGGGTCAGGGCTGATACGTTCTTTAAAATTATTGTATTTTTTATAAAGGTTAGAAACAATTCTCATTTTTAAGAAAATTCCGTTAGGAATTTAATATTGGTAGAAAAATTACTGAATTGATTGTTGTAACTCCGTAGGAGTTAAATATTTAAAAATTCTTGATTAATATTCAACTCCTACGGAGTTGTAAAACAAAAATTAGATGCAATTTCTACCAATATTTTACTCCTACGGAGTAATAAGAATAAAATCATAATGTATTCTAACACTTTTTAAAAGAACGTATCAGCCTTGGGACAAAGGGGTGTGTTCTTTCTTACTTTTTGTAACTGAAGCATTTTCTATGAGATAAACGATTTTAAGATATTGTTTTCTCTTAATTCATAAAGAGTTTTTTGTATAAAGGAAAAAAGAACACACCCCTTTTATCCCCTCTCAAGAGGGGAATAAGAAAAGTGGAACAAAGAACGTATCAGCCCTCTGTCCCTCTCAAGAGAAGAATGGTACTTGTGTTAAAAAGAAAATGTTGCATCTGCTTAACTTGTATAAAATCTTAAAATGGAATTGCGTAAGGTGAGTTACTAAAATGTATAATTCATAAATATAAAACATTAAAAAACAATGAAACAAATTGAATGTAAATGGTATGCTGTATGCCCAATGAAATTCTTTTTTATGGACGGAAAGTTAGATAAAAAATGGATTGATTATTACTGCAAAAAGAACTGGAATGAATGTATTCGCTTTAAGCAGGAAGAGCTTCATATTCCACATCCAAACAATATGCTTCCAGATGGAAGCATTGATAACAGTTTATTTTAGTATTTTTGTATATTATTTATTTCAAATTCTATTGATTGAAAATACATTATGAAAACACATTTAGATTGCATTCCTTGTTTTATTTCTCAGGCACTTCGTGCTGGAAAAGAAATATCGAACGACGAAATATTTCTCAAATCCATTCTTGATAGAATATGCGGTATGGTAAAAGATTTTTCATTAAATAAATCAACCCCGGAAATTGCGGATTTAATTTACAAGGAAATAAAAAAAATAACAAAAAATAACGACCCCTTTTCAAAAAAGAAAAAGCAAAACATAGAAGAAGCATTGAGATTTGAACCAGAATTAAAACAAATTGTTGAAAATTCCGATGACAAACTGCTTACTGCCATACGTATTGCTATTGCCGGAAATGTGATTGACTTAGGAGCAAATGTCAATTTCGACTTAAGAAGAGATGTAAATCAAATACTGAAGCAGGACTTTGCTATTTTTCACTATGAAGAGTTTAAAGAATATTTAAATCAAACAGAGAAAATCCTGTATATAGGTGATAATGCAGGAGAATCAGTTTTTGACAAAATTTTAATTGAACAGCTTGGAAAACCAGTTATCTATGCCGTTAGAGACGAAGCTGTAATTAATGATGTTACTTTCGATGATGCAATAGCTTCTGGTTTAGAAAAATTTTCAAAAATCATTTCTTCCGGTTGTTCTGCTCCTTCAACCTTGCTTGAAAGATGCAGTGATGAATTTTTAAATGAATATCATTCGTCTAAACTAATTATAAGCAAGGGACAAGGTAATTATGAAGGATTGTCTGACACAAAAGATAAAGTCTTTTTTTTGCTAAAAGCGAAATGCCCTGTAATTGCAGATTATTTGAATGTGAAAATAAATGATATTGTATTAAAGTTAAATAGTTAATGAATTAATACCAAACCGCTAACAATAATAGTAACTCACCTTACGCATTCCCCTCTTGAGAGGGGCAGGGGTGTGTTCTTATTCCTTTTTTCAATATTTAATTTGGGAATAAGAAGTAATCCTTTAAACAACGATATATGTGGCTTATTTGATTAAAACGAATTTAGTGAAATAAGAACCATACTAATACAACTATCATACTTTAAAACAGAATTGGTTGGTTATAACAACAAAGAACACACCCCTACCCCTCTCAAGAGGGGAATAAGAAAAGTGGATTAAAAAAAAATTTATCAACACTACACTTTTTCATTTCTCAAAAGAGAAATTGCGTAAGGTGAGATAGTAATATAATCTGTCATTCTGAAGCGCAGCGAAGAATCTCACAACTCCTTTCTAACACAGACTTTGAGATTTCTCACTTCGTTTACCAATAACATCTTTTCTCAGTCATACTATCAGCAAGCTGATAGCATGACAAAAAAGATTTAAAGTCATACTATCAACTTGTTGATAGTATGACTGAAAAAATACTTTTTAGTAACTATGTCATTTCTATTTAAACAAAAATTCTCATTTTTCTAAGAGGGTTCGAAATGACAGACAAATTTAAAGATGCCGTTGGTAACCACTATAATAAAGCAAATACTTTATCGTGGTTTTAAGTATGAGAAAAGAAAAAAAAAATTCAACTAAACTATTATATTCCTCTTATTTTACAATTATTACCAGTATTTTTTTTTAAATTATAGGTATTATTTAATTCAAATACTATTTATCCTTTATAATAGATTATAATTTTACTAATAATATTCTAATGATTTCAATTAATTAATTCATTAAATTATTAAAAGTATTAATTATTCTGATGAATATATAAATAATTTTTATTATAGTAGTAATTTAAATTATAAAAGATTATAATCCTTAAATAATTATATTACTTCTTTATATAAATATATCACTACTTTGAATGTTTAAATTACTACTTTGAATAAAGGAATCACTACTTTAATTGTTTAAATTATTACTTTGATAAATATAATCACTACTTTAAATGTTTAAATTACTACTTTAATTATATAAATCACTACATTTATTGTTATAATTACTACTTTGATAAATATATTCACTACTTTGAATACTCATAAATTTAATTTCTAAATCAATATTTAGGAGATAAATCTCATCACTCATTTTTTTCTTTGCGGGGTTATGATTTTAAATCTATTATAAATTTCAATAAGTATAAATTTTAACACAAAATTCATCAAATATTAATTTTAATTTTGATAATAGGAAAGTAAATAGTAATTTTAAATTAATTGAAATGATTTATTAAAAATTAAATTATGAATTTATTGCTAAAGGAAAGCACGAAGAGTTGACAACAATAAAAAGCGAAAATAAATTAAAAACGAAGAATAGAAATAATACTTTAATCAACAACACAAAGCAAGTTTCTCCCGACATACCATTTTCTCAAGAACTGCTTCGCAAAGGCGTACATCTTATCTCAATTTCTATTCCGATTGGATATTATTATGCAACAAAAGAACTTGCATTTATGATTTTAATTCCAGTCACTATATTGTTTCTAATCATAGATATTTTTGGACGTAAGAAAACAATAATAGGAAAATTATTACATACTTATTTTGGGAAAATGCTGCGTCCCCATGAAGTTGAGGATAGATTTGTATTAAATGGAGCTTCCTGGGTTTTACTTTCAGCACTGCTTTGTATCTTAATTTTCCCCAAACTACTCGTTGTAACCGGTTTTGCGGTATTAATTCTGTCAGATTCGTCTGCTGCTATCTTTGGTCGCATATACGGAAAGCACAAATTCTATCATAAAAGTTATGAAGGTTCATTTGCTTTCTTTATAGCTGGGCTGATTACTGTTTTTTATATTGCTTTTACAAACGATATGCCCTGGACTTTCTACACATTTGGTGCTGTCGCTGTTTTGGTTGGCACTATTGTCGAAGCATTATCTGCTTCAGTAATTAAAATTGATGACAACTTAACGATACCACTTAGTATTGGCATAGTGCTTTGGATTGGAAATTATTTTGCTGCTTTATTAAATTTACCCTATATTTAGTATGGAAAATGAGCTTTTTTCATCATATAATCTTTACAAATCAACTATTCAAAACCGGCTAAAAGAATTTAAAAAAGTTGCTGAATGTGATTATTTTTATGAAATGTGCTTTTGTTTACTTACTCCACAATCTAAAGCAAAAAATGCTATTAAAGCAATTGAAATACTGAAAGAAAAAGATTTTCAGAACAATCCTTTCAATTGTGCTTCTGTTCTAAATAATCCAACTCATTATATTCGGTTTCACAATACAAAAGCAAAAAAGCTTTTAAATGCAATTCATACTTTTCCAGTAGTTTTAGAAACAATTAGAAGCAATCCTGACAATTTTGAAAAAAGGAATAAAATTTCTGATATAGTGAATGGCTTTGGCTTAAAGGAAAGCTCTCATTTCTTGAGGAATATTGGCTTTCAAAGTTTAGCAATTTTAGACAGGCATATTTTAAAGCATTTGTTAAAGCATCAGGTAATAAATGAAATTCCAAAAACTTTATCAAGAAAAATTTATTTCGATATAGAGCAAAAATTCCTTCAATTTGCAAATCATATACAAATACCTATTGATGAATTAGATTTGCTTTTCTGGGCATCTGAAACCGGTGAAGTATTGAAGTAAATTCATGTATAATAGGTTATTAGGAATTAGGAATTAGGAATTAGGAATTGGGTTATTGGGTTATTGGGTTATTGGTTATTGGTTATTGGGTTATTGGGTTATTAAGTTATTAGGTTCAGAACTCCTGATGCCTCGTAGTTTGCTATTTCGCAGTCTTGTCATTCCGAAACGAAGTGAGGAATCTCACAAGTCATTGCCAACACAATATTTGAGATTATTCACTGCGCTCAGAATGAAAGTTAAAATTGAATTATTTGAAACCTCATCAATCCAATATCACCAATCTTCCTGCAGAAATTGGCTCTGATTCGCTATCCAAGTATAATTCTAAGTTATCTCCAATTCTTATTGATGTTCCGGCTTTTATTCTGTCGCTTTCATTTAAATCCGGATATATAACCACTTTTTTCCCAATGACAGCACTCCTTTTCTTATATAAATCAAGCATCTCGCTAATATTATCATTTAAAATATGCAAATAATTCTTCTTAATTTTTTCTAAAAGTAATTTTAATACTATTTTCAAATTGCAAATTTTAGTATTATTTTGATATTTCCTTAAATTCGTTGTATTGCGGACAATCAAAGAGTTTGGTAGTTCTGGTGATTGCTCAACATTTAAACCAATTCCAAGAATGATATTTTGAATAAGGTTTGCTTGTATTTGACTTTGAGCAATGCACCCAGCTACTTTCGCTCCTTCAATTAAAACATCATTTATCCATTTCGTTTGAGAAAAGTTTTCCAATCCTCTTATTTCATCAAGAGCTTCGATTACAGAAACTGAAGATATGATATTAAATGAAGTTGATGAGTTGTTACTGATTTCGACATTGGGATTTAAAAAAAGTGTTAGATGAAGATTACCTTCTATAGCTTCCCATTTGCGATTGTTTTGCCCGTGGAATTTTTCGCCTTGATGAGCAATAAGAATTGTTGGAAAAACGTAATCATCATTTCTGATTGAGAAGTCTTGTATTGCATCATATTGAGAATCAAGAGCATACTCAATTATAAACATATACTGAAAAAAGTCCTCTTCTTCATCTTTTGCTATGTATATTAACTTTTTATCAGACAATAGTTTTAACAATTTATCAACCGAATCGTTAAGCAAATCAGATTTTAAGAGCGAAAATGATAATTGATTTCCAATATACTTTTTTGCAATTTCAATATTATCAGTTATAATTTGCATAGAATTTCTGTTTAGCTGTTTAATTTGTGGTTTATTTTGAAGAAACAAGAAATCGTGTAAAATCTCTACTTGTCATTCTGAATCCCCTAATAAAGTAAATGCTTTATTATAATAAAGATAACATAACTAAATGTGTCATTCTGGCGTATGCCAGAATCCATCTAATTATTGTTCAACGCTATCGGATTTTAGCTATTTCAATGAAGCATTTGAGCTTGCCTAAATGTAACTAGAAAGTGAGCAAGCTCACTTGCTTTCCCAAGATGGATTCTGACATTCGTCAGAATGATACATTTTTGCAATAATATGCTAAATTATTCTTTACAAGGCAAATCTCCCAACTCCTATATTTTCGTTATGGGGTCAGGAGTTCTGAATATCTAAACTTTCTAAACCTTCTAATCTTTCTAATCTTCTTCTAAGCATTTGCCTATTGCTTCTGCAAGCAAATCTACTTCTTTTGTTGAGATAATAAGTGGTGGAACAAGACGCAATACTTTCCCGGAAGCAGCATTAGTTATTACTCTATGCTTTTCAATTAAGGCACTGACCAATTTAGCAGCATCAAAGCTCAAGAGCAATCCCTGCATAAGCCCTTTACCACGAACTTCCAATATTTGATTGCTGTATTTCTTTTGCAAATCAGTGAGTTTGCTTTTTAGATAATCGCCAACTTTATTGACGTTTTCCAATACGCTGTTTTGCAGTTCCGTAATTGTAGCCAGACCTGCAGCACAAGCTACAGCATTGCCACCCATTGTAGTTCCGTGCATAGTTTTTTCCCATACACCTGCTAAATGCTCGCCGGCTAAAATTACTCCGAGCGGAAGACCACCACCAATAGCTTTTGATGAAGTTACAACATCGGGGATAAAATCAAAATGCTGGAATGCAAAGAATTTACCTGTTCTTCCAATGCCAGTTTGAACTTCATCAGCAACAACAAGGAAATTATATTTCTGCTTCAATTCTTTGACTGCCTTAACAAATTCTTCACTAATACCCGATATTCCGCCTTCTCCCTGAATACATTCAAAGAAGACAGCAGCGGTTTTGTCGGTTACCTGCTTTTTTAATTCTTCTGGGTCATTGTATTCAACTACTTTGCAGTTTTCAATAAAAGGACCCATCTTGTCTTTGTAAATGGGTTTATCCATAATTGATAATGCGCCGAGCGTTCTGCCGTGGAAGCCACCAGAGAAAGAAATAAGTTCATTTTTCCCATAAGCACTTCCCCAGCGGCGAACGAGTTTAATAGCTCCTTCAATTGCTTCTGTTCCGGAATTTGAGAAAAATACGCGGCTAAGTCCGCTGATTTCACATAACTTTTCAGCAAGCAAAATTTGTGGCTCCTGATAAAAGTAATTTGAAAGGTGCATATATTTATGCAGTTGATTTGTAATAGCTTCAATAATTTTTGGGTGTGCATAGCCCATTGAATTTACTGCAATACCAGCGAGGAAATCTAAATATTTGTTTCCATCACTATCAAAAATATAGCAGCCCTCTCCCCTATCAACTACAATCGGGAAGCGTTTATAGGTTTGAAAAATCGCTTCGTGTTCTTTTTGAATTAGTTCTGTTTTCATAATAATTTATAATACTGAATGAATAACTGTTGTAACCACTCCCCACACCTCAAATTCCATATCTATTGTAATTTCAATGGGTTTGTAATTTGTATTCTCGGGATAAAGAGTTAGTTTATTATTTTTCTTTGAAAGGCGTTTTACTGTCAGCTCGCCATTAAGGGCTGCAATAATAACGCTGCCGTTTTTTGGGTTAATTGACCTGTCCACAATCAAAGTATCGCCGGAATAAATGCCAGCTCCCTCCATTGAATTGCCTGTTACACGCACAAAAAAAGTTGCAGTGGGATTTTTGATTAAATGCTCATTTAAATCCAATTTCCCTTCAACGTAATCTTCTGCTGGAGAGGGGAAACCAGCTGACACAGATTCAAGATATATTGGAAGCTCATATTCCACAAGGTTTTCCGGGGTCAGTATTTCATTTACCGTAACCGGCTCATTTTGTAAGCCACTTTGAGTGTTTTGATAGACTAACTTATATAATGTTTTATTTGTCATAGTTTTAATATTTTTCAAATTTCAAATCAACTTTAGCATTGATTCCATTTACAAAAATACGAATAATTTTAATTGTTAATTGTTAATTGTTAATTGTTAATGATTAAAGGGTTATTGGGTTATTAAGTTATTGGGTTATTAGGTTATTAGGTTATTGGGTTATTAGGTAAAGGAAAAATCCATTAACAATTAATAATTAATAATTAACAATTAACAATTATTTTCATTGGGAATGAGGAAATTGATTAAAATATTTAATTATGACAAAATTAAATTTGCAATTTAAAAAGGAAAGTTTTATATTTACCATTTGGCAGAAATAAAATTATTTGTTTAATTATGAACAAAAAACTAAAGGTTTATTTAGATACTTCTGTAATCAATTTTCTTTACTCAGAGCAACCATTAGAAAAAAGGGAAATTACTATTGAGTTCTTTGAAAAATTTTTGGATTTTTATGATGTTTATATTTCTGAAGTAGTTATTACTGAAATAAGCAAAACAAAAGAAGAAAGTAAAAAAACAAAATTGTTTGAGGCAATAAATAAATATAATCTTTTAGTTTACAATAAGCTAAACAATAGTATTGCGGATTTAGCCCAGATTTACCTAAACAAAGGAATAATACCAGCGAAAAAAATTGAAGATGCACTTCATATTGATTTTTGTGTTTATTATGAGTTTGATATTTTACTTTCTTGGAATTTTAGGCACTTAGCTAACATAAACAAACAAGAAAAAGTAAATACTGTAAGCATTGCTAATGGTTACAGGAAACAATTATTATTACTTAATCCGATGGAGGTTATTTATGAATAAGTATGAAGATTCGCTTACGGAGGTTTGGGAAATGAAAGAAGCTGTTTATAATGATTTTATTAACAGTAAATATGAAAATATTGTTGATTATATCAATAATGAAATCAATGAGATAAAGAAAGAATACAATATTAAATACAGAAAAGAAACTGCTTCAGAAGAACCTCAATTAAAGATAGCTTAAATTCGTTCATTAGAGGTAGTGTCAAGTGTCAAAAAAAAGGCATTTTTTTGGAAATGGCAAGTTTTTTTTAAATATCACTTGTAAAAATAATAAAATTTTTATATTTTAATAGTAAGTAAGTTATATATGATAATATTTTAAAATTGCGTGATATTCATAAATATTGCTTATGAAAAATATAACAGAATTTACCTATAACTTTGCAGAATACAACAATAGAGTACCGATAATAGACTTTATTAATTCCCTTTCAGAAAAAGAACAGGCAAAGATATATCTTTACATACATAAATTAATTGAATTTAAAAATAATAATATTAAAATACCAGAAAGATTATCGAAACAAATATCAGATGGAATTTTTGAATTAAGAGTTAATTTTGAAAATAGAATATCTCGTAATCTTTATTTTTACGAACACAATAAAGAAATCATTTTCACAAATGGATTTATTAAGAAAACAAGAACAACTCCTAAATATGAAATATCAAAAGCAATTAAAATCTGGAATTATTATAAGGAGCATAAAAAATGAATATAGCAGAAGAACACTTCAATAAATTATCTCAATCAGAATCATTCAAAAAAGCATACATTGAAGAATCACTAAAATTTGATTTGGAAATGAATTTAAATCTTTTAAAAGAAGATATAAAAAACAATAGAAGTACAAATACAGTTCTTAAAAGAATAAAAGAAATGGAAATGCTTATTAAAAATGACTTCCATTTGTCATATACCTAACATTATCAAAAATAATTTGCATTTTAAAAAGGAAAGTTTTAATTTGTAGGAAAATTAGGAAAGAAGAAAGGAATAAACACATTTTATAAAAATTTATTAACTGTGTTCTTACTTTCTTTAATTATGGTTTTTTAATAAAGCTAAACTTAAATGAAAGATTCTTTTAAAAACAGAGCTGTTGAGAATTTGGAGGCAGCAGAGTTGCTATTTGAAAAAGGGAAATACAATGCTTCCGCAAATCGTGCTTATTATGCAGCATTCCATTTTGCTATTGCATTATTATTTGCAGCTGGAATTAAGCCCAGCATTGACCATAGAACTATTCAGGCATTGTTTGTTGATACATTCATAAATAAAAGAAAGTTGTTTCCTGCTAAATATAAAAGATATTTGAGTGATATACAAGACATAAGAAATGACGCTGACTATAAAAATGGAACAAGTAAAAAAAATGCTAAACAACAGCTAAAAGATTCTACTGAATTTTGTTCACTAATTCTTGGAGTAATCAATGAAAATCAACTATAAACAAAAGCAACTTGTTGATGAACTATTTAATAAAGTTAGAAGTAAATATCCAGAAATAGAGTTTAAAAATCTTGATGTTTCTCCAGACGATTCTGAACATATTTGGATTAATGTAATTGCAAATATGGATGAAGACGAAGAAATTAATATGCGGCATTATGCTTCTGAACTTGCTGTAGATATGTTAATTAATTATGGTTACAGAATTTCTATTATGCCCGAAAATCCAAATTCTGTATATGCCTGAATTTTAGATATTACATATACAAGAAAATATGGAATATCTTTTTAAATATTTTTATTAAATAAATTTGCTTTTTAAAAAGGAAAGTTTTAATTTGTAGAAAAATTAGGAAAGAAGAAAGAGAAATGATATTTTAGGTATTAACAAATTTGCTTTTTGAACTATGATTCTTGTGATTTATATGATGAAGAGATGATTAAGAGTTTGTTTTTCTTATCATTTCTTAATCATAAAAATCAAATAAATCACAGTTCAGACAATATTTTGAACTATGATTTTTATGATTTATGTGATAACGAGATGATTAAGAGTTTGTTTTTCTTATCATTTCTTAATCATAAAAATCAAATAAATCACAGTTTCAGAAAACCACACTTTCACCGTAGAAGTGCTTTCAGTGAAGTAACACTAAACCGCTAACTAAAAGTGCAAAATCAAAATGTCATTCCTAAACAAAGTGAGGAATCTCAAGTATCGTGGTAGCAATGACGTGAGATTTCTCGCTGCGCTCGTAATGACATAATATATTGATATTATTGTAAGCGGTTTGGTATTACTCTTTTCTTGAAATAATTTTTGAGATTTGGCTTACAAGAGAAACCATTTTGGAATAATTCATACGTTTAGGTCCGATAAGCCCTATAGAACCAGTTGCATGTCCAATTTGATAGTTTGAAAGAACTAAGCTATAGTCATCAAGAAGTTCATTATTCATTTCTTTTCCAATAAGAATTTGAAAATCACTGTCTTTGTTTTCATATTGAGATAGAATATGAATAATAATGTCTTCGTTTTCGATTAGCTCCATTATACCTCGAATTTTATCCACATCTTCAAACTCTGGTTCATTTAGTAAATGCTTAGTTCCTGCAATATGAATGCGTTCTGTACTGCTGTATTTATCGAAAAGTAAATCAACAGAATCAACAAAGAACCTAAGCAAAGTTGGATTAGGAGTATCAATATCTGAAACTAAAGCAGAAAAATTTTCTTTGATGAAATTAAGTGATTTTCCGGAAATTTTTTCATTAATTAGAGTTGAAATCTCGTCGAGATGCTGGGTCCCTATCTCAAAATCTGCTTCTAAAGTTGCTGTTTTAACAATATTTGAATCAAGAGCAATGATAACAAGTAAGCGGGTAGAAGATATAGAAATCAACTCAATTTTATGAACAATAAGATTTGTTATTGTAGGAATTTGGACGATAGCTAAATATTTTGAAATCAGACCAAGTAGTTTTGTAGCATCTTTTAAAACGTTATCGCTTGGAATATTGCTGAGAGTCTGTTCTAAAGAGTAAATTTCCTTATCAGTTAAATACTGAATATTCATAAGAGAATCGACATAGAAACGATAGCCCTTGTCAGTTGGAATTCTTCCGGCGGAAGTATGCGGATGGGCAATGTATTCCATCTCTTCCAAATCGGACATAATATTGCGAAGAGTAGCTGGACTTAAATTCAATTCACGCTCTAAATATTTCGATAAAGTTCGCGAACCGATTGGGCTTGCCTTCAATATATAGAGTTGAATTAATGTTTGCAGAATCATCTGCTCTCGTTCATTCAAAATATTATGTGCTTCTCTTATTGTCATTTCCTTTTAAAAATTTCTCTTTCAATTTAATTGAGACGATTGTTGGAACAAAATCACTTACATCTTTACCATAACTCGATAATTCACGAATAATTGAAGAATTTAAATACGTATATTTTTCGTCTGGCATAAGAAATACTGTATCAATTTTATTAGCTATTTTTTTATTCATTAGTGCAATTTGAAATTCATATTCAAAATCAGATACAGCCCTTAAACCTCGAATTAATGCAGTAGCTTTCATTTCGATAGCAAAATCAACTATTAGTCCTCTTACTAATTTTACCTCAATATTAGTGTAATCTTTTAGTGCTTCTGTTGCAAGTTCTAAGCGCTCTTCTAATGAAAAAAGTGTTTGTTTCTTCTGATTTATTGCAATAGCAACAATAATTCTGTCAAATATTTTTGAAGCCCGATTAATAACATCAATATGTCCAAGTGTTATTGGGTCGAATGTTCCGGGATAAATAGCAATTTTTTCCATAATTAATTAATAATTTAATAAAATCATAACTAAAATATAAATTAGTAAAAATAATAAGAATAACAAAAAAAGAATGTAATATAACAGTTTTTCATATTTAAAATTTGTTATCGTATTAACTATAAGCATGCTTTATTTTCAAAAGTATGCAAAGCCACGCTAACAATTTGGTCCATATTATAATATTTATATTCAGCAAGGCGACCAACGAAAATAACGCTGTCTGCAAGTTTTTCCATTTCTTTCCTGTATTTATCAAAAATGACCTGGCTTTCTATTGCAGGTACAGGATAATAGGGTTCGTTTGTTTCTTGAATGTATTCTTCCGGATATTCAAGAGCAATAGTGGTTGTTGATGTTTGTTGATTTAAAAAGTGTTTGAATTCAGTAATTCGGGTAAAATCAAAATCGTTGGGATAATTCACCTGCGATAGTTCCTGAAAATATTCCATTTCTTTTTGCTCAAAATTGAATTTCAAACTTCTATAAGGCAGTTTCCCATGAAGATAATCGAAGAAAGCATCAATTTCTCCTGTATAAATCAGCTTATCAAAATCGGTATTGTCAATAAGACTACGGTAATCTGCGTTTAAAAGAATATGTATATTTTTTGATGATAGTAAATTCTTAAATAATGAAGTATAGCCGGATTTTGGTATTGCCTGGTAGAAATCCTGAAAATATCTGTCGTCTCTGCTAAGTAAAATCGGAACACGTGAAGAAACTGAATAATCAAGTTCTTCTGGCTTAAGCCCCCACTGCTTAATGTTGTAAAAATAAAAAATGTTTTTGTATATATAATCTGCTAAGAATTTTATGTCACTATCTTGATTTTCAAGCATTTTAAGAATTGGAATTTTAAGTCCAAATTCGTAGTAGTTTAATAATTTATCAATGTATTTTTCAGCAATATTTTTAGGAAATAATATTTCTAATGAGTTAAAATTGAACGGAATAGGAATTTTTTTCCCATCAACAACAGCAAGTACTTTATGATTATAGAAATGCCATTGAGTAAACTTGGAAAGGTAATTCCATACTTTTTTTAAATTAGTATGAAAAGCATGAGGTCCATATTTATGGACTAATACTCCGTTAGTATCGTAGTAATCATAGCAATTTCCTGCGATATGATTCCTTTTGTCAACTATTAAAACTTTTTTATTAAGTTGGCTTGCAATACGTTCAGCAAGCACAGCACCAGCAAATCCGGCACCAACAATCATAAAATCATATTTCATTAATCGCATTCTCCTTCGGTTTAAAATATGAAATAATCTCTTTTATATTAACTATTTTCAATTGGATAACAAGAACAGAATAAATAATAAAAGACAAAAATGCTGATAAAAAATAATGCAGTCCATAGTCATAAGTCAAATACCCGATTAAGCAGGAAGCAGCAGCTATTGCCATTAATCTGAACATTTTGAACACATAAGTTGTCTTAATCAATTTAAAAGTAAAAACAGCAAATAACACAACAGTCAAAAATTCACTGAATATACTAATTGAAGCAGCGCCTATAGTGCCATAGTTTGGAGTAATGATTAAATTCAGTAAAACGCTTGTAACACCTGAAACCGCAATACATTTTAGGACTAAATTTTCTTTATTCCAAGCAGAAAGAGCAATCAAATGCCCCTGATTAAAGTAAGCAAACATTGCTGAAAACATTAAAAATCTTAAAATCCACCCAGTTTCAACAAATTTACTACCGAAAACAATATTAGAAAAAGGTTCGGAAAAAGTAAAAATAATCCCACATATTATAGCACCAACGATAAGCAGTAAAGTATTGAATTTATCCATTACCAAACGCTTGTCTTTCAATTCGTTTGACCTTGAAAGCAAAGGTAGAAAAGCACCCTGAATAATACCAACCGGCATCATAGTTAAACTATAAAAGCGAAAAGCAGCATCATAAACTCCTGTTTCGTAGTATGTCCTAAAAAAACCTAAAATTAATATACTAAAAGATGAATAAAGGATTACACATAGGTTAGTCAGTCCAATTGGTAAAGAGGATTTTAAAATACTTTTCCATAGAATAGCATTTTTTTCAAATTTAAAGTTTTTATATAATTTCAAGTAATAAAGAAAAATCCAGCAACTATTAATTGCAGTGGCTGCAGAAAATATAGCAGCTGCAATGACAGTGTCTGTTCTATCGTTAACAAAAATAAAAATTCCTACTAAATTTAAAATTCCGGTAATCAACTGCCTTATTGCCTGTATTTCCATTCTTTCAAGTCCGACAAATACCCAATCAAGCATTACTGCATAAGAAAAAAGATTAAATCCGGTAACAAGAAGTACTAATTTGACGTCAACCGGCTTATCTATAATCAAAATTATTATGAAGTATATTAAAAATGAAATTATTGAAAATATACTTCTTATTGATACGATATTATTTACATAGTTCTTTATATTTTGAGTATAAGGATTTTTTGAAACTTCACGGACACCAAAAACGTTAAAACCAAGATTTACGATTATTAAAAAATAAGCTATAAAAGAATTTGCATATCCGATAATTCCAAATCCTTCCGGTTGTAATACTCTTGCAAGGTATGCGGTTGTAATAAATATTATTCCTTTTGAAGCGATTTCAGCAACTGTCAGTGAAAAAAGATTTTTTATTACTTTTTTTGCTCGGCTCATCTATATTTGTTCTGTTTTTTTGTCAAATTATCTTAATTCAAAAATGAATTAAAATATTCTTCTAAAATATAACATTTTTATAAATTTTAAACAATTAAGCATCAATTAATTTTTTGCCAAGCAAAGCAGCTCCAATTACTCCAGCATCTTTTGTAAAATGGGCAATGCGGATTTCTACCTGAGTTGATAAAGCTGGAATTACTCTTTGCTGAATAGTTTTTAAGGCAGTATCAAAAAGCAATTTATGAGCTTGAGAAATTCCGCCACCAATCACAATAACAGGTATATCTAATATATTTATGGCAGAACAAAGCCCAATACCAAGAATATTTCCAATTCTTTCAAAAATGCGACGGGCAGTAACATCATTTTGATTTTCAATAGCTTCAGTAACAAAGAAAGGGTCTGTCTTGGGATAAGAATGTAAAGCAGAGCTTGGATTACGGGCAATTTCTTTGTTCGCATAGTCGATAATTTGCTTTCTACCTATAAATTCTTCTAATATCCCTGTTCGATAAGGATTTTGTAAATTTATTTTAGCATTTAAGTCAATAATCAAATGACCAATTTCGCCGGCAAAACCGTTTTGGCCGCGATAGATTTTTCTGTTAATAACAATAGTTCCGCCAACTCCAGTCCCAAGCGTTATATAAATAAAATTATCAATATTCTTTCCAGCACCAAGTTCAAGCTCAGCAAGGCAGGCAGTATTGGAATCATTTTCTATAGCAAAAGGAATGGAAATCTCATTAAGGAATTTACTTCTTATGTCTATATCTTTCCATCCCGGTAAATTTGGTGCAAGACGGACTAAATTATCATTAGAAACCATACCGGGTATGCCCATACCTATTGACTTAATTTCTGGATATTTTTCTAGCAATTGCTTCGTTGCATAAATTATATATCTGATTAGTTCATTAGGTCCTTTTTTTGAATTTGTTGGTTTTGTTGTTTGACAAATTAGCTGTGATTCGCTATTAATAATACCGAATTTTAAATTTGTTCCTCCTAAATCAATACCAAGATACATATTTTTAAGTTTTTAAAAGTGTGAAATAAAAAGTAGCTCCGTCATCAATCTTGCTTTCAGCCCATATTTGTCCATTGTGCTTTTCAATAAATTCCTTACAAAGAATAAGACCTAATCCTGTTCCTTTTTCATTAGATGTCCCCAATGTAGTATGGTTTATGTCTATTCTGAATAACTTGTTAATATCCTGTTCCTGAATGCCTACACCATTATCTTTAACTGAAACTACTACATAATTTGAATTTTTTTCGCTTGAATTATTGTCTTCCTTATCACTAACATTTATTGAGATTTTTCCGTTCATATTACTGAATTTTATTCTATCTATTAATAAGGTAACGTTTTCAAACAAATCAGGATGAACAAAATTTGAATCTTTATATGTATTTACAAAATCATTGATTATTTTTTCTGTGCTTTCTTGGTTGGAATAAAGTTTAAAACTATTGATAAATAAAAATAGAAAAAGTAAAAAAGTAAATTTTTTCATTACTTTGTGATGCTTCATTACTATTTTATATAGAGTTATATATAATATTTTAAATTTCATTAAAACAAAAGTTTATTATTTCATCTTTTTAAATTTAAATTATTAACAAATCCAAATATATATCTTAAAAAATATCAAATTAAACGTTTACTTTTGAAGCAATAAACTTTATAGTCATCAGATGACTTCCAGTCATCCGATAACTTACCTTTGTATAGAGAACAAACATTATTCAATATTACCTATAATGTTAAGGATTTCCTCCCATGAAGTAGCTAAAAAATCAGCTTCGGATTCCTTAGGATTATTCAGATTTAATAGAGCAGTTGAGTCACCGTCAAATCTAATAGCTTTCATCCCGATTTTTTTTGCACCAACAATATCAGTTCGTTCTATATCGCCAATATGGATTGCTTCTTCTGGCTTGCACTCTAATTGCTCAAGAATAGTTGAAAAAGCTTTTGGATGTGGCTTGGAAACAGAAGTTTCATCACTAAAACTAAAAGCATCGAAAAAGTGAATAATCTCATTATTTTCTAAAAGTACCTTTAAAACTTTTCCAGGCGAAAAACCAGTATCGGAAACAATAGCTAATTTATAATTGTCAGACAGCTTACCTAATGCTTCTTTAACACCGGGCAATAATTTTGGAGGATAGTCAAGTATGCTGTTTGCAAAACCCAATGCAACTTCTTCAATGGAATTATTTTCAGATTGCAATCCGAAATAATTCCAAAAAAAACCAACAGTTTCTTCTGGCAAAGGGGTTCGCATATCTTTTTTCCAAATATCATTAAAATATTGCCATGATGCCTGCATAGCTTTTTCAAATTCCTGAGATTCTATTTTTATACCCAATGAATGAATACTACTAACTAACTTTTCCATTCTTAATTGGTTACGCTTTGTTCCATTACTTGAATCAAATAACGTGTTCCAAAAATCTATTGTTATTAATTTTAACGTCATTTTTCCTCTTGAAAAATAAAATAAATATAAATTTAGTCATATTTTTTTATTTAAAAAAACATTTACTTATTCGACAAAATTAAAAAAATATCATCTTCCCAAGTTAATTGAGGAAATTCAATAATTCTCCCAATTTCAATATTATTCCGTAATACAATTAAAGTTGGGACTTTTTCTATTTTGTAATGCTCTGCTATTCCTTCCTTTTCTCTTTTTGCCTTGTCAACACCATATAAAGTGAAGTTGTCTTTTTTTACTCCGATTTCTTCAAATATTTTGATTATTTTGGGTACTTCTGTTTCTGAATCTTTGCACCAGGAACCAGCAAAAAGTAAAAATTTTTCTTTTTGCAAATCTAAAAATGAAATAATCAGTTCCTTTTTTTCATTAGGTATGGTATAGTTTTCAGCGAAATAGCTTTTCCATTTAGCTTGCTTTTGCCACTCTATCCAGGTAAATTTCCCTGTAATGACTGGCTTCTCAATTTTTTGATTAGGAACTGAAGAACAAGCAACTAATCCAAGAAAAAAAATAATTATAATAGTTTTCATATTTATTTTAAGTAAATTCAATAAATTTAAATATTTAGTTTTTAACTACAAAATTTTATACATTTATAGTATGTCATCCAGAGCAGCAAAATATAGCAAAGAAATTAAGCAATTTCTTTTCACTAATATAACAAAAAAAATCTTAGATCTCGCAGTAAATCCAAAAATACATAAATAATTGAAATAAAACTTTTTATCTTTTGTAAAATTTTTGTATATTAATTTTTTTTAATAAACAGATTTTATGAATTAATTAAGGAAAAAATATGTTAAAAGGACACCCAAAGGGACTATTAGTTGCCTTCTTTGCCAATATGGGTGAACGCTTTGGCTTCTACACGATGATGGCTTGTTTGGTATTCTTCCTTCAGGCACGTTACGATTTAAACCCGGCAGATGCTGGTAATTATTACAGTTGGTTCTATTTTGCAATTTATGCTTTAGCATTGATTGGTGGTATTATTGCAGATGCTACACAGAAATATAAAACAGTCATTCTGGTTGGTATTCTTACGATGCTTGCCGGCTATATATTAATGGCAACTCCCGGTTTGACACTTGGAATATCCTTAATAGCATTGCTTGTAATTGCTTTTGGTAATGGACTTTTCAAAGGGAATTTGCAGGCATTGGTCGGACAGATGTATGATGACCCTAAATATACTCATCTACGTGATTCGGCATTCAGTATTTTTTATATGGGTATTAATATCGGTGCATTCTTTGCGCCAAGTGCTGCAAATGGTATTCGTAACTGGTTCTTAAGCACCAAAGGATTTATTTATGATGCTGACCTTGCAAGTTTGTGTAATCAGTATATTGGAGGACGTCTTCAGGATACTAGCACTTTAACTGACTTAGCTTCAAAAGCTTATACTGGAAATATTACAGATATAATGATGTTTGCAAAAGATTATATTGATGCTTTTGCTACCGGTTATAATTATGCATTTGGTGTAGCAGCTTTTGCTATGGTAATTTCTTTGGTAGTATATGTTATTTTTATGAAAAAATTACCAAACAAAGAAAAGAAAGCTGCATCGGCAAAAATCGAGGTTGGCGAACTCTCCAAAATTATCATATTTACCGCTGTATCAGCTGTTGCACTTGCTGTTGTTGTATATTTAATTTCACAACAAATTGACATAGCATTTGCATTCGGATTGTTTGGTGCATTCGTAGCAGGTAGTTTCAAAATGTCAACAAAGGAGGAGCGGCCAAGAGTAATATCGCTGATGCTTGTCTTTGCTGTGGTTATCTTCTTCTGGATGTCTTTCCATCAAAATGGCTTAACTCTTTCATTCTTTGCAAGAGATTATACAGTTAAAGCAGTCAGTCCGTTTACATATTTATTTTTTGATATAAAATCACTACTTTGCGTTATTGCAGCAATTATCGGTGTAGTTCTTTTAGTAAAGAAAAATTCAACTGGAGCTAACCGTGGTCTTGGCGCATTATTGTTAGTTGCTGGCGGTTTGTTAGCTTACTGGCAATACACTATGTTTACTGATATAAATCCAATTGAGCCGGAAATCTTCCAGCAGTTCAATCCAATTTTCATAGTGTTTTTAACTCCTGTCGTAGTTGGTTTCTTTGCATTACTTAATTCCCGCAAGAAAGAACCCTCAACTCCAAAGAAAATCGGTATTGGTATGATTTTAGCTTCTTTAGGTTTTGCTTTAATGATTTTTGCATCACTAACATTAACTTCACCTTTGGCATTAGACGGAGCTCCTTCACCAGACAGAATATCCCCCTACTGGTTGATTAGCACTTATTTCATATTGACAATTGCCGAGCTGTTCCTATCGCCAATGGGGATTTCATTCGTATCGAAAGTAGCACCAGCTCGTTTCCAGGGATTAATGCAAGGTGGTTGGCTTTTAGCTACGGCTCTTGGTAACAAACTTTTGGTTATTGGTTCAATGATGTGGGTAGCTATTGAATTATGGCAATTATGGGGTATTTTTGTTGTTTGCTGTTTACTTTCTGCCATCTTCATTTTCTCTCAAATGAAACGATTGGAAAGTTCAACGAAATAGTATTATTCCTTTAAATTTATTTAAGTCATCAGATACTTTATAGTTTCTGATGACTTTTTTATTTTAAAAGTGATACTGCTTAGGAAAGTTGAATAATATAGTATTTACTTTTTGAGAGTCAGAAGACAACTAATGAAATATAAGTTTGATATTTTTGTCTTTCTGAAGTGAATATAAACAATGAAGTTTACTTTTAGGGAAATGAACATCAAAGTTATCGGATGACATCCAGTCATCCGATGACTTCACTTTTAAAAATATTTTTTTTGATAGACTTGTCAAATTTAGCCAAAACATTATTACTTCACAATTATAGAATCTACAGCTTTATCAATAATTTCTTCGTATAATTTGTATATAACTTCAGGCACCTGGAAATAAGCGAAAAATAAAAAATTATCTTTTGCTAAAACAAGCTCTGTCAATGCTATTAGCGGTTGATTACTATCTATTTGCATTACAACTTTATTGAGCAATCCAGAGAATTCATTTCTTTGAAACATTTTATGAGATTGAATAGTGTATGTATTGTATTCTGAAGCATTTTTTGCAGTACTACCTTTCCAGAATTCGAGAATTTTTTCTTTTTCTTTAACACCATAGTTCTGTTCCATATTTGAATAAATATAAAACTCAGCACCAACAAAAAAAGAAGGTTGCTCGGGATTTATACTATCCTGGGACACAATCATTCTTTTTATATCCTGATATTGCTGTTCCAACTGAAACCAGCTGTCTGGCAAAGTAATAATAATTGAACTATCAGAATTATTAAATGTTTTATATGTAACATTTGTCAAATCAGGCACTTTGTAATTTTGAAGCTGAATCTTTTCAATAAGTTCTCTATCTGCTTGAAAATTCAAAGTATCGCCAATTTTTTCATAAGCAATAGAACGATTATTTAAGGCATTAGTATTGTTTGAATTCATTTTTAAAGAAGTAGTATAATCTTCAATTGCTTTTTTATAGTCTTCAATTTTAAAATAAGCATTAGCTCTTAAGTAATACACTTCATCATTTTTAATTCCATATTCTATTGCCTTGGAATAATCATTAATCGTCATTTCATAATCACTTTTTTTATAATAGAGCCGCGCTCTAATCATATAAGTTTCGGGATTTTTAGGATTGAGTTTGATAGCTTTTGATAAATCACTCATTGCTTCGTCATACTTCTCTATATTTAAATATACACCAGCCCTATTCAAATATGCTTCTGAAAAATTTGTGTCTAATTCAATAGCTTTATTGAAATCGTTAAAAGCAGAATCCATTTCCTGTTTGAAGCTATATGCTAAACCTCTGTTATTATAAGCATCAGGCACCTTGGGATTGAAACTTACGATACGGTTAAAATCTGCTATTGCTGAGTCAGATTGTTCTATATACAGATATGTTAATCCGCGCCCTAACAAAGCATTGACGTCCTCTGGATTCTTTTTTAATATTGCACTGTAAGCTCGAATAGCTCCGAGATAATCTCCTTTTTGACTTAGCTCGTTTGCTTTCTCTATTGTAAACTCCTGAGCTATTGTTTGTAAATGGCTCATCAATAACAAAATGATTAATACTGATATTTTTTTCATATTATTTTCTCTTAATATATTCCTGTTAGATAATATCTTTATTCATTTGAAATATTTACTGCTTCTGATGATTTATAAATCATTTTAAATATTTTTTATTTATTAATGATTTACAAATATGCTCATTTTGTTCTTTTCTAGAAAATATTTTTAATAACATTATTTTGACGTAATTATTTAATGTTTATTTCTATTATTATCAGATGAAAGTTCTATTGATTAGAAATATCAGTGTATTTTAGTGCTTTATAGGATTAATCCACTGAAAACACAGAATAAGACACTGATTTACACAGAAATTTCATTCAGTGTATCCAGTTAAAAAAAAATAAATTTGCTTTGCAATAAAAAATAATTAAGTTAAAATATTGAAAAAAACGATATTTGAAAGAAAAGCTATTTAAATATAGTGAAATAAATAATAAAAAATATTTTGATTTTTAATAAATTAATTTTATATTTGTAATAGCTAAAAGTATTTTAAAGTAAATAAAATGAAGACAAAAAACGCATATAAAGAAGCAATGCGTTACATAGAAAACGCAAGAGAAACATTGAAACTTGCTGGGAAAGATGGCAAATTCTATGAAGATGATAAATATGTAAAATCTGCATCAGGAATTGCATATTCAGGAACACTTGTCGCACTTGACTACTTATTTGATGTTAAGAATGTTCCTAAAAGAAGAGGAAGAAAATCCATTGATTATTATCAGGATAATTTAGGAAAAATTGATAAAAAACTATTAAAACATTTAAATACTGCATATAGAGTTTTGCATCTTGAAGGATATTATGAAGGAGAAACTAAAATACAAACTATTGATTCTGGTTTTGATAGTGCCATTGATATTATTGATTCTATTAAGCAATACTGCAAAAATGGAAATGCAAAAAGCGAATAAAACATATTTGCTTTAAATAAAATAATAATTAATTTGAAACATTGAAAAAAACAAAATATTTGAAAGAAAAGCTATTTAAATATAGTGAAATAAAATGCACAAACTAAGAATATATATTGATACCTCGGTTATTGGTGGCTGCTTTGATGAGGAATTTGCAGAGTGGTCTAATAAGTTGTTTGATGAATTTATAGCAGGAAAAAAGATAGCTGTTATTTCAGATATTACAACAAAGGAATTAATTGATGCACCAATTTATATAAAAAATAATTTACAACGTATTCCAACAAATCATATAAAAACATTAAAAAGAGGTGAAGAAGTTGATTTTTTATCTGCGAAATATATTGAATATAAAGTGATTCCTGAAAAATGTTATAACGATGCATTACATATTGCATTTGCGACTATTGATAATGTAGATATTTTAGTTAGTTGGAATTTCATTCATATTGTTAATTATGACAGAATTCTAAAATACAATTCAGTGAATCTGATGTTTGGGTATAAACATTTAGAAATTAGGAATCCAAAGGAGGTGATTTCAAATGAAGAAGCATTTTGATTGTGTTGAATACCAAAGAAAAATCAGAGAGAAATTTTGGTATGAAGCTGGTTGTTCTATTGAAGGATTAAAAAAACTTTTTGATGAGAAATCAAAAGATGATTTAATTTTTAAATCTATTCTTGAAAGGAAAGAAAAAGAAAAGCAGTTAGAAACTGCATAAAATAAAAATGTAAGCGTAGTCATACTTCTGTCTGAAAGCACACTCATCAGATGACTAAGAAGTCATCTGATGAGTTAAGTATAGTTAAAAGATATTCCATATTTTCTTAAATATGGAACATCTAAAAAAATTAAATTTGCTTTGTAATAAAATTATAATTATATTAAATAATTGAAAAAAACAAAATATTTGAAAGGAAAAACTATTTAAATATAGTGATATAAAATACATAAGTAAGCGTAGTCTTACTTTCGTTCTATTGTGAAATTCACAAATTTTAATAAGAGTATCTACAGG
>CAZCHH010000041.1:29432-32245 GCA_964498585.1 uncultured Hyphomicrobiales bacterium | reverse complement strand
GGTTTAAAGAAATTTTTCTGGATTCTTCACTTCGTTCAGAATGACTGTGTTAATTATGTCATCTCTATTTAAATAAAAGTCTTCTTTTATAGGGGGGCGAAATGACACTTTAATTATATTTATAAAAGCAACTTGGTATAAGATAGATATTAGTTGTCAGATAAAATAAATATGGAAAACTTAAAAGAAAAAGTAAACTCTATGCTTTGGGATTATCCTCTTGACAAAAGAGTTCAAATTATTGAACAAATATTCAATAATTCTAAAGTTGCTTTTGAGAATAAAGAACTTGCTCTTCGTGCTATAAATAGTTTAACATGGTATGAATTATTAGAAATTTTAAGTATTCAAGAGATTTATGAATTATTAGATGACAGAATATTAAATAGACTATTTCCAAAAAGTAGAAAGAATTTTTATTTAGATGCAAAACGATTATTATCAAAATATTGTTTATCCGTTTCAAGATAAAGTATTAGAAGTGATTAACAAATTGGATATTGATTTGCTATTGAAAAATATATACAAAATAAAAGATGCTAAATAATAAAACAGTTGCCGTTGTTGTCCCAGCTTATAATGAAGAAAAGCAAATCGGTATGGTGATTGAAACAATGCCGGAATTTGTCGATAGAATCGTTATCGTTAATGACTACTCAAAAGACAAAACTGCCGAAGTAGTTGAAGATTATATTGCAAAAGAAAAAGCTCTTGGCTTATCTTTCCCTTTGAAAAATAAAGCAAAACGACTCGAGCTAACAAAATATAACCGTGCCGAATTGGTGCTTCAGGAACAGAATGAAATGGAAATTGATTTCTTTACTAAATTTGAAGTTGCTGGCGAGCAGCAAGAAGAAAATTCCAGAATTATCCTGATAAACCATCTGCAAAACGGAGGGGTTGGTGCTGCTATTTCTACTGGTTACAAGTGGTGCAAGGATAACCATATTGACTGCACCGCTGTTATGGCTGGCGATGGTCAAATGGACCCAGATGAACTCGAAGGTATTTGCAAACCAGTCGTTTTCGATGGAGTCGATTATGTTAAAGGAAATCGCTTAATCCACAGAAGTGCATTATTGGTCATACCCAAAGTGCGTTATCTCGGCAATTCTGTTCTATCTATATTAACAAAAATTGCCTCTGGCTACTGGCATGTTTCTGATACACAAACCGGCTATACTGCAATTTCAAACAGTGCTTTGAATGCTATTCGCATTCACGATATTTACAAAAGCTACGGTATGCCGAATGATGTGTTAGTCAAACTTAATATTGCAATGTGTTCACTCAAGGAAATTCCTATTAAACCCATTTACGATGTCGGCGAAAAATCTAAAATGAAAATTGGTAAAGTAATTCCAACTGTTTCTATGCTGCTTCTCCGTTCATTTTTCAAAAGGTTATGGCAAAAATACCTTTTCCGCGATTTCCATCCTCTTTTTCTTCTTTATCACTTGGCTATGCTGCTATTGCTATTTGCTCTACCACTTGGAATTCAATTATTAGGTGCTTTCATAATAGACGGACAAATTGTAACAAATCAATCGCTTATGATATTTGTCTTTTTGATGACAAGTGCATTTCAATCGCTGCTTTTTGCGATGTGGATGGATATTCAGGATAATGAACGGCTGTATAAATAGTGTTTAATTATTAATTATTAATTGTTGGGTTATTGGGTTATTGGGTTATTGGGTTATTGGGTTATAGAGTAATTAAGTTTTTTCTCCTTCCAAAGTTGTACTTGGGAAGGAAGATTTCTTTTCAAGCTGTGCTTTGCATTTTTTTATGAATAATAGTTAAAGCATAGCTTTTGTGAAAGTTACATTCCCAAGTGCAACTTGGGAAGGAGTGATAAAATTTGATTAATTATTTTTAAGATGAAGTTTTTGTATGTAATTACTTCAACACAGTGTAAATAGGACCTTTCGGGGTCAATTTGCTTTCTATTAAATGAACCTGAAAACTGCTCATTTCTCCAAAATAAAAAGATTTGTATTTTTCTACTTCTTCTTTAAATTGAGGATTATTAAAGCTCTTTAAACGACAAAGAGTAATATGTGATTTGAATGGATTTGTTTCCTTAGGAATTTTAAAAGCAATGAGTTTTTGCTCAATATTTTTAAAAATGTTTTCTAAAATATTTTCTTCATTTTTTATATTTACGTAAAGCACCCTCGGATTTTGTGGCTTTGGAAAACAACCCAATCCCTCGAAAATCAGTTTAGAATCAAAACTTTTTAACTCTTCTGTTAAAGCATTTATTATTTCTGGAATTAATTCAATTTTAGTATCGCCAAGGAATTTGAAAGTAAAATGAATATTTTCAGCTTCCACCCACTTTCCGCTGCAAAGATTATAGAATTTCCTTTTTAAATCAAAAAGATGCTGAATGAATACATTTTTATCAATGTATGCACCTATAAATAAACGTTTTACATCAGATTCATTTTTCATAACATTAAAAATTTAAATAATTAAAATATTTTTTAATAATTTAATGAAAATATGAAGAAAAACCAAAATACTTTTTAATCTGAAAAATTCATCAGATGACTTCCCAGTCATCTGATGAATTGATTCAGTAATGAAATTAGATATATAAAATAATCAGGAAAAATATTTCTTCTATTATTTTGATAATATTTATTTATATAAATAAAAATCAATATTTTTTTCTAATCAGTAAAAATTTACTAAAAACAGATTCATACTATAATCTAATGAATAATTTTGTTCATCTAACAACTTCAGATAATAAAAAAAGTCGTCAAATCATCATTTGAAGTCGTTAGATGACCGTTTGAAGT
>CAZCHH010000041.1:0-29332 GCA_964498585.1 uncultured Hyphomicrobiales bacterium | reverse complement strand
TAATAAAAAAAGTCGTCAAATCATCATTTGAAGTCGTTAGATGACCGTTTGAAGTCGTTAGATGACCATTTGAAGTCGTCAAATTACCATTTGAAGCCGTCAAAATATTATCAGTTTTAATAAAATGATTGTTTGCATTTGTTTAATGAGAAATTTTAATGGGAAATAAGAACAGTTCTATTCTTTAATAAATATATCATATACCAAGTTGCATTTGTTTTTCAGTCATACTATCAACAAGTTGATAGCATGACTGAGAAAAGATGTCATTCTGACGGCTGTCAGAATCCATCTTGGTTTTCTCTAAAGAGAATGGACAAAGTAATATTTTAGTCATTAGTTGTTAGTAAAAATACTAATAACGAATGACTAATGACATATAAAAACTATTTTTAAAGATGGATTCTGACATCCGTCAGAATGACACTTTTCATTATGTCATCTTCATTTAAATAAAGCATTTGCTTTATCAGTTGGTTCGAAATGACCAATAAACATATTTTATCATTAAAAGTAACTTGGTATAAAAGGATTATCCTAATTCTTTCATTAAAAATCAAATTTTATTAGAAAAATTTTCTAAATGATTGTAAATTGTAGAAAAATATTCTTCCATTATCTTTGAAAGTTATATATGCAACCATTGGATACTTTTAAAATCACTTTGCCAAACAAATTGGAATATTTGGATTTAGCCCAATTATTCGTTAGAGAATCAGCAAAAAAAATTGGTTTTTCCGGCAATGCTCTGAATCACATTGATATTGCTATTGAAGAAGCTGTTTCAAACGTAATGAAACACACTTACGATGCCGAAGAGAACAGAACATTTGATATTGTTTGTGAAAATATCAGAACTGGTGTAAAAATCACAATTAAAGAAATGGGATTGCCCTTTGACCCATCTATTGTAAAAAAATTCGAAATAGCCGAAAGCGTCGAAGAATCAAGTGCTTCTGGTTTAGGGCTTTTCTTAATCAGTCAGGTAATGGACGAATATTCTTTCCATAATCTTGGAATAAACGGCAAAGAAACAATAATGATTAAACTGCTTCCTAATGCAAAAGAAATTTCTGAGCAGGCAGAAGAAATTGTTGAACCAAAAGTAATACAGGATAAAATTGAGTATTCAATACGAGCAATGGAGCCACACGAAGCAGTTGAAGTTTCGAGATGCGCCTATAAATCACACGGCTACAGCTTTTTCGATGAGCATATTTATTTCCCGGAAAAATTAGTAGAGTTAAATGAAAGCGGCGAAATGATTTCTGCTGTTGCCGTTACAAAAGACAACATCTTTATGGGGCATGCAGCTTTCCTTTTTCAGTATCCGGATGATAAAATTGCAGAACTCACTTTCGTCTTTGTGAACGTAGAGTTCAGGGGGCAGGGAGCTTTAAACAGACTGAATGAGTATTTGTTTAGCGTTCCATCAAAAAGGGAACTACGCGGTGTTTATGCTTATGCTGTAGCAAACCACCCATTTACACAAAAAGCAATGGTACGCTATAATATCAATGATTGCGGAATACTGCTTGCAACCAGCCCTGCTTCCTGGAAATTCAAAGGGATTTCTGACGATACTTCCCAAAGAATTAGCGTTGTCCTTGCTTTTAGATATTTAATTGCACCAACAGCGAAGACATTATATCTTCCCAAAAAGCATAGCGAAATGATTCCAAAGCTCTATAAAAACATTAATTGCAACGTAAACGAATACATTGTCCCGGAAAACAATACTATTGAACTTCCAGACGAAGGTGAAATGACTGTTGCAATCAATGAATTGGAAAGCTGCGGCGAAATTCACATAATTAAATTTGGAAAAAATACCGTAAAGGAAATTCGTAAAGCTACACGAAAGATGTGCTGCGATAATATTGCCTGCATTAACCTGTTTTTAAATTTGGAAAATCAAACTACAGCTTTTATAACAGAAGAAATTGAAAAATTAGGATACTTCTTTGCCGGAATTTTACCGGAATCAAAAATTGGAGAGGCACTGATTTTGCAGTATTTGAATAATATTGATTTCGATTATTCCAAAGTCATTGCCTATACTGATGTTGCAAAGGAAATGTTAGAATATATAAAGAAAAATGACCCAAATATTATAGAAGATTAAAATGAAAGCGATTTATTCAGAAAACACAAAACTACATAATCCTACGAAGGAGTTTATTTCTCATAACCTTATTGAATATGCTGAATCGCCAGACAGAATGAACATAATCATTGAATCATTGCGTTGGTTCAAAGAAATTGAAATTGTTTCGCCCGATGAGTTCAGCATAGATGATTTATTAAAAGTCCATTCAGTCCAATACATAAATTATTTGCAGAATGCCTATTCAGATTGGGTAGCTGCCGGACTTACTACCGAAGGAGTAATGCCGGACTTTTTTGCTGTCGGAAAAATAAGGAAAGATTTTTTGCCAAAAAGTCCCTTTGCTCAAGCTGGCTCTTTTATGACCGACCTTTCTACTACAATCGTTGAAGGAACTTTCAAAGCAGCAAAGTATTCAGCTTTTTCCGCAATGACTGCTGCGAAATTTCTGATTTCCGGTGAAAATGCAGTTTTTAGCTTGGGAAGACCTCCCGGACATCACGCTGGCTACGAGTTTTGCGGTGGCTACTGCTTTTTAAACAATGCAACCATTGCTGCAAAATACTTGCAGGACAATAGCCCAAATGGAGCGAGAGTTTGCATTCTTGATGTGGATTACCACCACGGAAACGGTACTCAGGATATTGTTTTAAGGCAGGAAAATATGCTCTATGTTTCTATCCACGGGCATCCCGATAGTGCCTATCCATATTTAACCGGGTATGAAGAAGAGAATTGCAATAAAGTGCTCAACTTTCCACTTAAAGGAAATATTTCTAATCAGGAGTATCTGGTGGTTTTAAAAAAAGCAATCGAAGAAATTCAGAAATTCTCACCGGATTATTTCATTGTTTCTTTTGGAGTTGATACTCACGAATACGAAAACGAAGACCTTGGAACATTTCGCCTGACAACAGATTTTTATAATGTAATGGCAGAAACATTACGTAAAGAATTGGCAATGCCGACATTAATTTTGATGGAAGGTGGTTACAAAATTTCTGTTCTTGGAGCAAATGTAACAAATTTCCTTGAACCGTATTTGTAATTTTTATTCTAATCGCAGCGAAGAATCTCAAACTCTGTGGAAACAATGACTTGTGAGATTCTTCACTTTGTTTCGAAATACCATCTTTGCTTTTGTCGGTCATTCTGAAGCGTTGTGAAGAATCCATAGGATAGTGGTTTAAAGGAAATATTCTGGATTCTTCGCTTCGATCAGAATGACAGTGTTAAGTTATGTCATCTCCATTTAAATGAGGGTCTTTTTTTATCTGGTGGTTCGGAATGACAAAAATATATATTTTTTGAGACAAGAACAAGTAACATTTTGCTAACTTTCCTCGTAATTAAATTAATTGAATAAATACAATTTTCATTATTTTTTATTAAAATTATTTGTATTTTTGAAATAAAGCATTTATAAGCATATATTTAGGATTATTATGAAAAAAATTTTATATTTACTGCTTTTTATACTTAATAGCTTAATTTTAAGTGCAGAAGAGGATTATACAATTATTGGGAAAGTAATTGATTCTCAAAGTAAAGCAGTTTTGCCCGGTGCAACAATTCAGATTATAAAAACTAATAATGGAACTTATACAAACAGTTATGGTAGATTCCGTTTACCATTTTTAACTGGTGAGCAAAAACTGAGGATTAGTTCACTCGGTTATGAAAGCAAGGAAGTAGGCGTCAATTCTAATATGAAAGATACTCTGTTTATTACTTTAAAACCATCATCAGTTATGATGAAAGGAGTCCAGGTAGTTGGTGAAATAGAGCCATCTGAAATTATCAGGCGCGCAATTGAACGCAAGCAGAACAATTTAAGTAAAATCAAGACTTTTTCTGGAAAGCTTTATTCAAAATTATCTATGGAGCTTGGTGGCTCAATAATCGAATCAATTTCTTCAGATGGGAGCAGCGTTTCTATTTCCGGTGGAATTGGGAGCGGCTCCGGTGAGGAAAACAAGATGCTTATCCTTGAAACGTTTTCTGATGTTATGCAGGATTTAGAATTAAAAAAATCGCAATTCAACATTACTGAACGGCGCCAAACTGCAAATATGAAACCCGAATCAAATATTTTAGCAATAGGGAATTTTATTAATTTTTATGATGAAGAAATTGAACTTTTAAATGCTAAAATTTCTACTCCATTATGCAAAAAGGCACTTTCTTACTATAATTTTAAATTGAAGGAAAGAACTACTTTTGACGACAAATTTGTTTATGTTTTGGAATTTGAACCAAGAACACGACTTTATCCGCTTTTTAGAGGAACTATCAAAATAATTGAAGGCACATACAATATGATTGAAATAGATTTAGAGCCAACCGAAGATGCAGGTATTACTTTTTTTAAGTCATTACACTTTTCTCAAAAATTCTCTGAAATTGAAAAAAATATATGGCATCCAACTTATTTAAACGTCTTTGGAAAACTTGGTGTGGATGTCATTAAATCAGTTTTTGATGTTAGCGTAGTTGTGAATGCTGTTAGTATTTATAACAATACTAAAGTAAATATCAAACTTCCTGAATCATTTTACGAAGAATCACTTAAAAAGCAGCAAGAGGATTTAGTGGATGAAAACATTCAGGGTGATACTGTGAATATTGGGAAAGCAAAAGCTGACACAATTGTAAACATTAACAGAAATTTTATGATTACCGTTTCAAAAATGGCGGATTCAACAAAAAAAGAATTTTGGGAAAAGAACTCTTTTGCTGAAATTACTGAAAAAGAAAAAAGAATTTATGCGAAAATTGACAGCATTGTTGCAGCTAAAGACACAAATAGTATATTTGGAGAGCAAGCTTCGTCTTTTATAGATTACACTATATTCAGTCCGTTCCTTGAATTTAACCGCACCGCATCTATTAATTTGGGCTTATCGCCAAAACTACGCATTTGGTATTTCAATTTTGATAATTTAGCTTATTATTCATTTGGACAGAAAAAGCTTTATGGCTCAACTGAATTGAAATTTCCATCTCTAAATTTTTCTGGAATTAACTTAAAATTAAGTGGAAAATGCTTTTCAATAATAGAACCGATGGGCGATTTGATGAAATCTGAAATGCTTTTAAATACATATTCGGCTGCTAACCTTCACGTTGATAATTTCGATTATTTTAAAAAAGATGGCTGGAGCGTAAATTTAAGTACTAAATTTTTCGATATCATAAATATTAATGGATGCTACGAAGAAGCAAGACATTACAAATTGGATAAAACTACTAATAATTCAATTTACTCAGAAGCTATTTGGAGAGAGAATCCAGCTATCGAAGAAGGCAATTATAAAAACTTTATTCTTGATTTTAGTATTGGTGAGATTTCACAAGAATTTTTCGGTTCTAAATTTATGTATGAAATAAAGATTTCAAGCATCTGGGGCGAATATACTCCCAAAAAAGAAAAGTATAACGGAGTTCAGGGAAGTATTGAACTCTCTATACCATTAATTCCTACTGGTTTTCAGGATATGAAGCTTGATTTGTTTGCTCAGACAGGAAAAGCCGATGAAAGCACCCCGTTAGAATACCAATACAAACTAAAGAACAAGCCACTTTTCATCAATCCAATGGGTTATTTTTACACAACTCCAATTTGTCATTATGGAGGAAATGAATTTTACGTAGGACAGGTGAATTTCAACTTAACTGATATTTGGTGGCGGGCATTATGGCTTCCACTTTACGAAGGTAGAGGACCAGATTTGATTTTGAAGGCAATTTCCGGAAAATTTGAAAACCAAACTCAAAAAGGAATATATAATAATACCAATGGTAATTTTTATTCTGAAATTGGTTTTGGACTTAGACGCATTCCTACTTTTATTAGCAATATATTCTATCTCGGGCTTGATTGTCATTGGGGAGTGGGACCAGTAGCTTCAGGGCTTTTTGGCTGGAATTTAACCGTAACTTTACCCTTTTAAATGTTTTGCTTTAACTTGCATAAGTTAAATATGAGAATGAGATGTTTAAAATCAAAAAAATATAATTTAGATTTACATTCTTATTTAATTCTCTTCTTATTTTTTTATTTGATTGATGAAAAAATCAATTTAATTGAATAATATAAGATACTTTGAATATTGAAATATATTTATTAAATTTATATTTTTATGCTTTAATTAAGCTTTTGTTATAAGTAAATAAAGAAAAATATTGTTTAAAAAGCGTATCGAAATAGTTAAAAAGCACAATAAGAAAGTTCCAAAGCATAATAAACGAGTTCAATTTTCATATTGTATCATAAAAGCAACTTAGTATAATTTTACAAAGATATTATAAGAAAATTATTTTCTATGAAATGTTTTTAAAGAAATTATAAGCCCTGCTGTTAAGTGCTTTGCATTCTCATTTTTCTATATTTGCAGCAATTATATTGAAATAAAAATTTTTTATAGTAAACTTTCTATCTAAACTTTTTTTATAATCAAAGGAAAAATTATGATAATAGTAGAACGGAATCATTTACTAACTAAAACCCAAGCTATCTCAAGGATAGATAATTTTTTAAATGAGTTAATGAAACAATCATTTCCCGGTTCTGTAAAAATTAATGAACCGAAGAAAAGCTGGAACGGAGATTCTTTGAAATTTTCGTTCAAGATTCGAAAAGGATTTTTTAGTTCTACAATAGAAGGTGTAATTAACGTCAATGACACTCAGGTAGTTTTAATATCAGAATTACCCGGTATTGTGAAAACCTTAGTAAAAGAAGATAAAATCAAAGAAATTATAAATGAACAATTAGATAAATTATTTTAGAGAAACTCTGTGCAAAAAAAGACTTTAAACTATTTGATTTTAATCTCAATAATCCTGATTGGAGCAGCTCTTCGTTTTAGCATAATTAGTAATTACTCGCTTTGGAATGATGAGTTGGAATCTTTAAGAATTTCGAGCTATAGCAGCATATCTGAAATGTATGAAAAAGCAATAATTCCGGATGTCCACCCACCACTTTATCAGATATTGCTTTACTATGTCATTCATTATTTGGGCAACAGCGAGTTTTTACTAAGATTGCCATCTGCTGTTGCGGGAATTTTATCTATATATTTCATTTTTCTATTAGGAAAAAGAATATTTTCAGATGATGTTGGGATACTTTCCGCCGCTTTTACTGCTTTCTTACTAACGCCAATTTATTATAGCATTGAAGCACGTTCTTATTCTATGATGCTTCTTTTGGTAATATGGCAGGCACTTTTAGTTTTGAAGATATTTGAACTTTCAGAAAACAGGCAAAAATACCGAAGTCCATTTTTACTTTTATTCTTACTTTTATTGAACAGTATAGCTTTAGCTTATACACATTACTTTGGTTTGATATTTGTTGTTTTGTCGAATATTTTTCTAACAATTCTATTCATAAAGCAAAAAAAGTTTTTTAAATATCTAACAATATTGAATCTTTTATTTTTTGTTTCATATATCCCATATATAAGCACGTTACTAAATCATTATTCCATAAAAGGTATATGGATAAAAAAACCTAATTTATTGACTTTTGGAGAATTTTATTATTTTGCATCGGGTTTCTCTGTCGTGTTTTTGTTTCTCTCATTTTTTATTTTGATGCTGTTTTTATGGATTAAATATAAGCAAATAAAAAAATCGAACGGAGGTTTGTCATTTAAACAAATGATTTCTTTATTTTTAAATATTAGAAATTATAATAAGGAAAATAAGAAAATACTTATTCTTTTGCTATGGATTTTTATTCCTTTTATTTTAGCTTTCATTTTTTCTTTAATATCTACTCCAATTTTAACTCATAGGAATTTAATAATACTTTTACCGGCGGTTTATATAATTCTATCATTTATTATATATGAACTACATAATTATTTCTGTGAAAAATATTTTAATTTGGAAAAAAATACATTTGTTAATAAATTAAATGCGGCTAATCCTTTTATAAATAAGAAGATTGCAACAGAGGAGCTTTCTTTAAAATTATGGATTTTTTCAACAATAATTATTCTCCTAATCAATTTATTTTTATTTTCAAATTATTTTAATTTATATATCAGAAGTGTAGAATATTTTGGAAAAAAAATTCCAACTATTTGCAAACAGCAATCAAGAGAAGTGATAGAATATGCAGATAAGCAAGCTAGAATATACCCAAACTACACTGTTTTGGGAACAGTTCACTTTAAATCCTATTTTGAGTATTATATTAAAAAAGAATCTTATAATTTAAGAATAGACGATTTGGTGCGATATGCAAAAGATTCAACCAAAATAAACGAAGCAAAAGCTGGTATCATACTAATTTCTCTTCATCATGAGCCGGAGGAAAAACTATTGGAATTTATAAATAAAGGATTTCAAACAACAGAACAAAAGGACTTTTGGGGAGCAAAAATTTGGATATTTAAAAAATTGTAAATTTGCTAAAAAATGCTTAATTTTGTAAGTATTTATCAATAAAAATGCGGTAGAAATGTCATTATTAAGAGAGCAAATAGTACCTACAATTTTAGAAGATGAGATGAAAAATTCTTATCTTGATTATTCAATGTCAGTCATAGTTTCGAGAGCATTGCCCGATGTTCGCGACGGATTAAAACCTGTTCATCGCAGGATTTTATTTGGAATGAACGAATTGGGAATGTTTCCCAATCGTCCCTACAAGAAGTCAGCACGTATAGTTGGTGATGTACTCGGTAAATACCACCCACACGGCGACACTGCTGTTTACGAAGCTATGGTGCGTATGGCTCAACATTGGTCAATGCGATATCCACTTGTTGATGGTCAGGGTAATTTCGGTTCAATAGATGCAGATTCAGCAGCGGCTATGCGATACACTGAAGCACGCCTTGCTCCGATTACTATGGAAATGCTTAGAGATATTGATAAAGACACGGTAGATTTTCGTCCAAATTTTGATGAGACATTAAAAGAACCGACAGTTTTGCCTTCTGTTCTTCCTACTTTACTTGTTAACGGAGCAAGTGGTATTGCAGTCGGTATGGCTACAAATATTCCACCACATAATATAAAAGAGGTTATTAACGGCATTATTGCTAAAATAGAAAATCCAGAGCTAAGTTCTGAAGAATTAATGAAATATATACCTGCACCCGATTTTCCCACAGGCGGCATTATTTATGGCTACGATGGAGTAAAAGAGTGCTATACTACTGGCAGGGGGAAAATTTCTTTGCGTGCTAAAGCAATTATTGAAGAAAGCGTCTCCAGTAAACAAAAAACAGCTATTATCGTAAACGAAATACCTTATCAGGTAAACAAAGCCGGCTTAATCGAAAAAATCGCAGACCTTGTCCGTGCAAAAACTTTAGAAGATATTAGCGATGTCCGCGATGAATCAGATAGAGATGGTATCCGCATTGTTATTGAACTAAAACGCGATGCAATTCCTTCTGTAGTTTTGAATAATCTTTATAAGCATACCCAAATGCAAATTACTTTTGGTGCTATTAATCTTGCTTTAGTCAATGGAAGACCGAAAGTGTTGACCTTAGGGCAAATTATTCATCACTTCATTGAGCATAGAAATGTTGTTATTGTAAGACGTTCACAATTTGAACTTGATGCTGCCGAAAAAAGAGCCCATATTTTGGAAGGATTTTTAATTGCCTTAAAAAATATTGATGAAGTGATTAAAACAATTAAAGAATCTGCAGACCCCAAAATTGCTTCAATTAATTTGCAGGAAAAATTCGGACTTTCAGAAATACAGGCAAAAGCAATTTTGGAAATGCGTTTGCAACGTTTAACCGGTTTGGAACGCGATAAAATTATGCAGGAATACAAGGAAATTATCCAAACTATTGAGCGTTTGCGTGCGATTCTTGCAAGCAAAGAGTTGCAAATGGAAATAATAAAAAGCGAACTTTTAGAACTTCAGAAAAAATATTCAGATGAGCGTAGAACTGAAATAGTTTTCAATTCACGTGAATTCACTGTTGAAGATATGATAGCAAATGAAGATGTGATTATCACCATTACTCATAAAGGATTTATCAAACGAACCCCTGTTTCGAGCTACAGACGTCAGGGCAAAGGTGGACGTGGTGCAAGTGGAGCTGCTACTCACGATGACGATTTTGTTGAGCATATTTTTAAAGCTGCTACCCATCATTACCTGCTTTTCTTTACTGATATTGGAAAATGCTATCGTGTAAAGGTCTATGATTTGCCTGAAGGTAGCCGAAACTCAAAGGGACGCTCCCTTGCAAACATTATACAAAAAGAAGCAAACGAAATCGTTACTGCATACCTTGCTGTTAAGGAATTTGATGCTCAGAGCTTTATTTTTATGGCAACTAAGAAAGGTGTAGTTAAGAAAACCGATTTAACCAACTTTGCAAATGTCAGAACTAACGGAATTATTGCTCTTGGTTTAAGAGATAATGATAAATTGATTTCTGCAAGAATCACAGACGGCACCTGCGATATTATTCTCGGAACCCACAATGGAATTGCCTGCCGCTTTAGAGAAAGCAATGTTAGGGCAATGGGACGCACTGCAACAGGCGTTAGAGGAATCAATTTGAGTAAAGACGACGAAGTTATTTCTATGGTTGTGATTAAACGCTCAGATTCGCAAGTCCTTGTTGTTGGCGAAATGGGTTACGGAAAACGCACTAAATACGAAGATTTCAGATTAACCCATCGTGGTAGCAAAGGTGTTATTTCAATGAATGTTACTGAAAAAACCGGTAAAGTCGTTGGAATGCTCACTGCTCTTGATACTGAAGATTTAGTCGTTATTACTGCTAATGGTATTTTGATTCGCCAGCATGTCCAAAACATCAGGACAATTGGAAGAAATACTCAAGGTGTCCGATTAATCAGATTAGACCCCGATGATAGAATTGCTGATATTACTATAGTTGCTCACGAAGAAGATGAGATTCCAGTTGAAAATGGAGTAGAGAACGGTGTAGATAATGTTAATGCTACTTTAGATTTCCAAATTCCAGAAATAATTGATGAAGAAAAAGAAAGATTGCTGTAAATTAATTGACAATTGATAATTGATAATTGATAATTAATTTTTGTTTTGGCTTTTCACAAGAATATTGAAAAAAATATTATTGGTGAGTTCTAAAAAATTGTCATTTTGAATCCCACGATAAAGCAAATGCTTTATTATAATCAAGATGATATAACGAAATGTATCATTCTGACGGATGTCAGAATCTATTTTATTATTGTTCAACGCTATTCAATTTTAGCTAATTCAATGAAGCATTTGAGCTTGCCCAAATGTATTGTGAGCAAGCTCAATTGCTTTCCCAAGATGGATTCTGGTATCAGCCAGAATGACTAGTTAAGATAAAATTCCGAAACTAAGTGAAGAATCTCAACTGTTATGATAACAAGGAATTGTGAGATTCCTCGCTGTACTTACCGATTACATCTTTACATTTGTTGGTCATTCTGAGCGTAGTGAAGAATCCAGCGAATAGTGGTTTAATGAAATTTCGCTGGATTCTTCACTACGCTCAGAATGACAGGGTAAAATTATGTCTTCTCCATTTAAATAAAGGTTTTGCTTTATCAGGGGATTTACAATAACAGATTATATTAATCTTATTGTTAGCGGTTTGGTATAAAGCAAGATGATAATTCAGTTTGATGAAGAAATAAATTTTCTTAATTTTACACCTATTGAAATGTAAACATTTGAAAAGATAAATATGAATGAAATTAAATGGTATCCATTCTATACAAAAAGCAGGTATGAAAAGAAAGTATATATAGAATTATTAAAACAACATTATGAAGCATATTTACCATTACAGAAGACCATAAGGCAATGGAAAGATAGGAAAAAAATTGTAGAAGTTCCACTTTTTTCTTCATACATTTTTGTGAAGATAGACCCCAGACAAATCATTGATGTTTTAAGAATCAATGGTATTGCAAGGTATATCAGTTTCAACAATAAACCGGCTTACGTTAAAGATGAAGAAATTGATTTAATAAAATCATTTCTCGAAACAAATTCAAAAATTGAAGTTGTTGATGGATTAATTAAAGAGGATAGTGAAGTAGTGATGAAATCAGGATTATTTAGCGGTTATAAAGGAAAAATAATTAAGCATTGCGGAAAAAACAAAATTGTTGTCGAAATTGAAAGTATGAATAAAACTCTGCTTGTAACTCTTGATACTGAAAGCATTAAAGAATAATTATTATTAAATTATCTGCTTAAAAATCTCAATAGCACACTCATTTTTAGTCATTGCAGGAAAGTTAATTTGAGTTCCATCTTTTTTAAGAATTGTAATGGTATTTAAATCGCTATTAAAACCGCTGTTCGGTTTGTTGATAGAATTGAGAACAATAAAATCGCAATTTTTTTCTTTTAATTTTTTCCAGCCATTTTCTAATTCATTATTACTTTCTAAAGCAAAACCAACCACAATTTGATTTTTTCCTTTTCTTAGACCTATATTTGCCAGAATATCATCGGTTTGTTTTAAGTGAATTGTAAAGTTAAAATTTTCCTTAGATTTTTTAATTTTTCCCTGAAAAGTAGAAATCGGAGTAAAGTCCGCAACTGCTGCGGAAAATATGAAAATATCTGTATTGGAAAATTCACTGTTTACAGCGTCAAACATATCTTTAGCAGAAACAACATCAATTCTGCTAACATTTTCTGGAGTTTGAAGGGATACAGGTCCAGAAATAAGGATAACTTCTGCAGCAAGAGCAGCAGCAACTTTTGCTAAAGCAAAGCCCATTTTACCAGAAGAATAATTCGAAATATAGCGGACAGAATCAATTTTTTCTTGGGTAGGACCGGCGGTTATTACAACTTTTTTACCGATTAAACTATTTTTTTTTTATCGGACTTTTCAGATGTTTTTAATTTTGTATATTCAAGTTCAGTTGACCATTTATCTTTTTCAATAGCATCGTTAATTGAATAAATTGGTTGTTCAATTGCCTGTTTTATATTAAATGCATTGTTATTGTCATTTCCATATTGTTCTTGTTTTACTTCAATGACTTTGGATTTATTGAAAGCATTTTTTTCTTTCATTGAATTATCTGCTAAAAAACTATCAATATATTTAATAATATTTTCAATTGAAGCTAATCTTCCATCTCCACTAAGTCCAGATGCAAGTTCACCTTCTTCAGGTGGGATAATTTTTATACCAAAATCGATTAATTTTTTAACATTATGCTGAGTTATCCGATTGTTCCACATATCACTGTCCATAGCAGGAGCTATAATTAGGGGTTTTTCTTTTGGCAGAGCAATAGCAACTGCTGTTAAGGCATTATCGCAAAGTCCGGTTGCAAGGCGTGATATTGTTGTTGCTGTACAAGGAGCTATAAGCATAGCATCGCACCAGTGGGCGAGGTGAATATGCCAAGCGCCACTGGTTTGATTATCTTCTTCAAACATATCATCAATAACTTTGCTTTTAGTGAGATTAGAGATTGTGAGTTTCGTAATAAATTTCAGCGAAGAAGGGGTCATAATTGCCCTTATCTGATTTTCCAGTTTCAATAACTCACGTATAATCAAAGGTGCTTTATAAGCAGCAATAGAGCCAGTAATTCCGAGTAATATGTTCTTGTTTTTAAGCAATTTATTTTAATAATTTTTGTATTTCTTTGTATAATTGCTCAAAACGAATTGGTTTATTAAGTAATTTATCGGCTTTAATCCAACTACGCTCGTCTTCTGTCGTTGTGTCGAATTTTAAACCAAGCTCGTGTGTTACCGATGTAACTATAATTACAGGGGTATTTGGATTTTTCTTTTTTACTGTTTCTGATAGCCAAAAACCACCATCGAAATTTTCCATCATTAAATCAGAAATGACTAAATCCGGAGTAATTTCCTGAAGTGCTTTTTCTGCTTCTGTTTGTCCTTCAGCAGTAATAACTTCAAACCCTTCGTTGCTTAACAACATTTTATTTTGTGATAAAAAATCTACATCATCATCTACTATGAGAATTAATTTTTTTGATTTATTTTGTTCCATCTTTTTGCTCCAAAAATAAATTCAAAACTATGATTTTAAATTGTCAAAAACAAATAAATCTTTTAATAATCAATTTATCGTTACTTGAATAACAACGTTATTTCTTTAATGATAAGCATTTGCTCTGAAAAATAAAATTTATTTTTTTTGTATAATAAATCGAAAAAAATAATGGTTATTGAATACACAATTTAACCTGCATTTTTCATAAATTTATATTATGTATTTTTGATTATTCCAGAGCTCTTTGCCCCTTAACAAAAATAAAAGAGTTAAGAGATTTGCATCAATAAGAATGATTTCACTTTATATCACCAAAATAATTTTGGTGTTACTCTAATTATTAGAATAACTCTCAAATTTATTTTGGAGTTACGTGGTTATCTTTTTATTTCTGAACTATACTATTTATAAAGTATAGTATTGGGAAATGTCAGAAATTCTTTATTTTGCAAAATACATCTACACAACAATCCAAATTCTAATTTTTAAATTTACGTAGTTTTACTGATTTATTATTATAAATTATTTCGTATATTAGATTTTGTATATTTAAAAAAAAATTATAAATATTTGAAATGTAGAGAATTTTTTTAGAATGGAAATTGAATGTATAATCTTCATGGTATTGAATTTTTAAATTGCATTTAATCATTCTCAAAAAAATAAATTTTAAATATCTGATTAATTAAATTAAAGATGAAAAAGTATTTTTCCTGAAAAAAGAAACAGTTAATAAAAAAAATTTATGGAATTTTTTGAAAATATTTCTTTAAAGAAACTCAATACATTTGCTCTTGATGTGAAAACTAAGTATTTCATTGAAATAACTGATGTTCGAGAGATTCAAAGCTTAGTGGAAAGCAAAATATTTAGAGAGAACAAACACTTCATTCTTGGTGCCGGCTCTAATGTCCTTTTCACACAGGATTACGATGGACTTATTATCAATATGTCTAATAGAGGAATAAAGATTTTAGATGAATCTGATGATTATGTATTGATAGAAGCAGGTGCAGGAGAATTTTGGGATGAATTTGTCCGTATGACCTTAAAAAACGGACATTATGGATTAGAAAACCTTGCACTTATTCCGGGCAAAATAGGGGCAGCTCCTATTCAAAATATTGGTGCTTATGGCATTGAGCAAAAAGATTTTTTACATTCAGTCAAAGGTTATAATACTGAAAGCAATAAATATATGGAATTATTAGCTAAAGATTGTGATTTTTCTTATAGAAATTCAATTTTTAAAAAAGAATTAAATAATAGATTTATTGTTACTTCTGTAGTTTACAAATTGTCGAAAATACCGAATGTAAAGATTGAATATAAGGACATTAAAAAAGAGATAGAAAAAGACGGAATAAAAAATCCAGACCCGCACTATATTTACGAGTGTGTTTCAAAAATCAGAAGAAATAAATTGCCAGAAGTATCTGCTTTTGGTAATGTTGGTTCATATTTTAAAAATCCAGTAATTAGTAATGAGCATTTTGCAAAATTAAAGATATGTTTTCCGGAAATTCCATATTATGAAATGAAAGAAAATATAAAAATTCCTGCTGCTTGGTTAATAGAAAGCTGCAATTTTAAAGGAAAAATCAAAAATGGTGCTGGAATTTGGAATAATCATTCCTTAATTATAGTGAATTATGGTACCGCAAAACCGATTGATATAATAAATCTTGCTAATGAAATAAAAGTTCAGGTTTTTCAAAAATTTAGTATTAATTTAGTAGAAGAAGTAATATTAATTTAGAAATATTTTTTTATATAGGAGTATTTATGCTTAACAAAATAATTATATTTTTAGTATTTGCAGTTATTTTTTCTTCTGCAGATGCTTATTCTCAGAAGCCGATTCAACTCAAAACTCATAATGATTCAATAGCATACAGTTTAGGTTTGAACCTCGGGCAGTATGTCTATAATAACATCTTGAAAGATTCTTTGGATTTCAATAAAGATATTTTATTTGAAGGAGTTAGAAATGGTTTATACAAACAAAATCAAATATTAAGCGACCAGGAAATGCAAACTAATTTACAAAACTTTCAACAGGAACAAATGCAATTACAACAAAATAAAGCAAAGGAAACAGCTGATAAGAATAAAGCTGATGGACAAAAATTCTTAGATAATAATAAAAAAGCAGACGGTGTAAAAGTAACTCCAAGTGGTTTACAATATAAAGTCATCAAAGAAGGAACAGGCAAAAAACCAACTACTGAAAATATTGTAAAAGTTCATTATACCGGTAAGCTTATAAACGGACAGGTTTTTGACAGTTCAGTTGAAAGGGGAGAGCCAATTGAATTTCCAGTTACCGGAGTTATTAAAGGTTGGACTGAGGGCTTGCAACTAATGTCTGGAGGTTCAAGATATATGTTTTATATTCCTTCAGATTTAGGATATGGTGACCGTGGAGCTCCTCCGGCAATTGAACCTGGTTCTACTCTAATTTTTGAAGTAGAATTATTGGAAGTTAAAGACGCTCCTCCGGCAAACAAGTAATTTGATATTTCAATTAAATTAAAAAGCCATTTTATTATTAGTAAAATGGCTTTTTTAATAAATTTTATTTAAATAATTTTTTTACAAACTGATTTACCTTGCATAAAGAGTAATAAATAGTCTCTGCTACCGGCTTTTGAATCAGTGCCGCTCATATTAAATCCACCGAACGGCTGAACTCCGACCAAAGCACCAGTGCATTTGCGGTTTATATAAAGATTGCCGGCGTGGAATTCGTTTCTGGCTCTTTTAAGTTTTTCTTCATTCTTTGAGAAAATTGCACCAGTTAAACCAAAAATTGTTCCATTCACAATATTTAAACCATCTTCAAAATTTTCAGCTTTAATAACAGCAAGCAGAGGTCCGAAAACTTCTTCCTGAGCTAATCTGTCATTAGGTTTAATGTTGCCGATAATAGTCGGTTCAATATAATAACCATTTAAACCTTTAACTTTATTACCACCAAAGAGTAATTTTCCGTCTTTTTTACCAATTTCAATGTAATTCAAAACATTTTGCTCAGATTTAGCATTTATAACGGGTCCCATATAGACGTTATCTGATGGATTGCCAACTTTTAATTCCTTTGCTTTGTTAATAAGTTTTGTAACGAATTCGTCATAAACTTTTTTATCAACAATAACTCTTGAACAGGCGGAGCATTTTTGGCCCTGGAAACCGAAAGCAGAAATCACAGTGGCTTGAGCAGCAGCGTCAATATCGGCTTCAGAATCAACTAAGATAGCATCTTTTCCACCCATTTCAGCAATAACTCTCTTAATCCAAATTTGACCTTCAGATTTAACAGCAGCTTTTTGATTGATTCTTAAACCAACTTCCATTGAGCCAGTAAAAGAAATGAAACGTGTTTTTGGATGCTCAACGAGATAATCACCAGCTTCGGCGCCGCTTGCTATGCAGTAATTTAATACTCCTTCAGGTAAACCTACGCTTTTCATAATATCAGTGAAAAGCCAGCCCATCATTGGAGCATCTGAAGATGGTTTTAAAACAACTGTATTTCCAGCAACGATAGCAGCGGAAGTCATTCCAACTAAAATTGCAAATGGGAAGTTCCAGGGTGGAATAACTAATCCAATTCCCAATGGAATATAGAAATACTCATTTTCTTCACCGGGATATTGCACTAACGGCTGTTTCTCAGAATAACGTAACATTTCTCTGCCATAAAACTCTAAGAAGTCGATAGCTTCGCAAGTATCGGCATCTGCTTCAAGGTAATTTTTTCCAACTTCAGAAATCATCCAGGCATTTATTTCCAATCTTCTTCTTCTTACTTCTTCAGCTGCTTTGAAAAGGTAGTCTGCTCTTTCAGCAGCAGGAACTTTTTTCCAACTTTCGAAAGCTTTTGCTGCTGCCTGCATAGCTGCTTCAGCTTCATCTTTGCCAGCTTTTTGAAAAATTCCTACTACTTCTTCAGTATTGGCTGGGTTGATTGATGTTGTTTTCTTCTGTGTAAATACTTCTTTCCCGCCAATTATATTTGGATACTCTTTGCCAAAACGAGAGCGAACATCCACTAATGCTTGTTTTTGTTTGTCGAATATTTTGCTATCCGAGAAGTCTAAATAAACTTCATTTGAGAATTCTATCATCTTACACCTTCTAATTATTAAAAATTGAATTTATGTATTTTAAAGTGTTTATTCACAAAAACTTTAATTTACGAAAAATTCTCCGATTAAAAAAATGAAAAGAATATATACCTATTTGTTATTAATACTTCGGTTTTTAATGACATTACGAAGCGACAGCGAAGAATCTCAAATCTAGTGGTTGCAAATCATTGTGAGATTTCTCATTCTATGTATGGCAGTCAAAATGGAATTTTTTGAATTCCTTTTTTAAAAATAGTTGATTATTTTAAATCAGCATCTTTAAGAATACCATTTAAAGTGCCAATAGGAATATCTTTACTATGTATTGGAACTACAACCATTTTACCAGCTTTGTTTTTATATATAGCATGGCTGCCACTTTGCCTAATAAATATAAATCCATTTGCTTTTAATAACATTATTAGTTCACGTGGTCTCATACTGCGATATCTAAAATTTGTTCAGACAATTGTTCTTCAATTATACAATCAATATATAATTGCATTGCATCTTTTAGATTTTCGATGGCTTCTTTTATTGTTTTTCCGTGTGTGTGACAACCTGGTAGTTCTGGCACATAAGCGTGAAACTCATCGCCGTCTTTTTCAATTTTAAAGTTTAATTTATTCATTATTTCTCCTTGAATTGCAGACATATTTTATATTTGGGTATATTTTTATATAGTTGAAATATAACAAAATTATAATATAAGTTCACTATTTCTTTTTGATGCATCTAAAATAGTTAATCCAACAACTTCATTATCTCTATATCTAACAAGAACACCATTTTCGAGCATTTCTGAATCTGTTGCCTGCTGTGGTTTTTGATAATTGATATATAGCACATCTGCTTCAGTATCATAATCTAACCAGAACTTTTTTAACGGCATACGGAATAAATGTGGTAAAATTCCATAGAATTCATTTATTGTATTATTTATTGTTGCTGTTTCCAAGTTATAATTCTGTTAATTCTAAAAATAATAATTATACGTATTCATATTTTCCAGCTGGTTCTGGAATTTCTCTTCCTAATTCTTTAGCGGTTTCGAGCCATTCTGAAATTATTACTTCAGCGTTTTTCAGTGCTTCAAAATATGTTTTGCCATCTGCAATGCAACCGGGAAACTCTGGCACTTCAGTAATAAATGAGTTATCTAATTCACTCCAATATATTCTAATTTCGTATTTGTTCATTTTGAGTTTTAAATTTATGCAATTTAAAATTGATAAAAACATTAATAAAATATTATTAGAAAAATCAGCGTAAGTGGTTAATTAACATTTTTATAATATTTCTATATGTAAAAAATTAAGCTACTTTACATTCTAAATTTTCTATTAAAACTTCAGGTAAATTCCCATTGGCTAAAACATTTTTTGCATCTAAAATTTCAATACCAACAAGCACCTCTCCTACACCAAAATCTAAAGCTATATTATCAGAGAGTTGAAGAGTCTTAACTTGTCTAATATCTGATACTAATTCTATATACATCGCATCTGCTTCAGGGTCATAACTTATTTTCATAATAATCCTTAAAAAAAATATGTGTAAACAGTAATAACAATTATTTCATTTTCTTCTTCTACAAACACTGGCGCTACTTGTTTTATAGTGTAATTTGTATCAATCCAAATCTGATTATATGGAAAATTTAATCTACATATAATTTTATTGTCTTTTGCTGGCTCTCTTTTACCATTCAAAATAGCTTGTATTATTTCTTCTTTTGAAGTTCCTCTTTTACTTATTCTATCTAACGAATGAGTTGTGAATTTTATTTGCTTTTGCATTATTTAATTCTTGAAATAAAAATAATTCTTATTCCTAATTTACATATATCTCAACATTTTTCCAAATTTATTCAAATAAAATCTCCTAATTCCCGACTCCCAACTCCCGATTCCCAATTCCCAATTCCCAGCCCCCAGTCCCTTAGAATCTACTATCCACCTGCAAACCTACAAAGCGTGTCGGTGCAAGGTTGCCGGGTGTCTTTGTGTAGTAGTAATTTAAAAGATTTTGACAGTTAAGTGAAAAAGTTAGTGGAAATGCTGGATTATCGTAATTGTAAATCAGGTGCAAATCAACTACGTTTACATCAACGCGGGCATCGTAATCTTCTACGTAGGAACCAAGCAAATCATCAATATTTTTTGCTTTACTTAAGTAGCGGTAATCTGCTTGCAACTCAAAATCGCCGAGTTTATAGAAAAGACGGGTGTACCATGTCCAATTAGAACGGTATTTTAGTGTTTCATTATTTTCCCTGTTAATCGGGTCAAGAGCAGTAAGCGAGGTTTCAAAGCCAAGATTTTCATGAAGCATTGCCTTAAAATCAAGTTCTACACCTCGCACTCTTGCTCTCACAATGTTTTGAAATTGTATGTTGGCAGAACTACTATTGACGAAGGTTGGCTCAATCAAATCGTAAAATTCATTGTGAAAAAGCGATAAATCAACAACCGCCGGTATTTCAAACAAACTGAATTCCTGATTGCAGCCAAGCTCTATTGATAAACTTCTTTCCGGCTTCAAGCTAAGATTGCGGACAACGGAAAAACCGCTGTATTGAATTGTAGCAAAGCGTTCGCCTATTGTAGGGGAGCGGAAGCCACTGCCAATGGAAAATCGCAACTTTGTATTTTCAGCAGCATTATACGAAATGCCGAGTTTTGGAGAAAACTGCAAATTTGATTCTAAATTTCCAGTGTTTAAAGCTCCGGGTTCAGAAGGTGAATAATTTATGTCATCTAATAAAGAAGTTTTTTCAATATCAAATCTGCAGCCGGCAGTAATAATCAAATCCTTGATTTTAACACATTCCAACTGGGTATAAGCAGCAACAATGTATTGCTGAGCATCTTCATAAATTTTTGACTCCACTAAATTTAAAGTATAATTTAGTCCAAATGTCCAGTTCATTTTTTCATATTTATTATAATTATATTGAAATTCAGTATTAAATGAATTTGCTGATGTCTGCCGGGGATTGCTCATATCAGCAAGTTTTGGCTCAAGAGAAGTAAAGAACCAGCCAGCTTTTATATCGATAAATTGAAAATTATCAATAATGTGTTTCAAGTTTCCCGATAGGAAAAACTTGTCTGAACGCAGTTTGTCGTTTAAATTTGTGCCGGTTGGGGGACGCGTTGCACTATCTAAGCTATTCCAGTAAACCCAGTCGTTTCGGTTGTCAGTTGCGTAATTTGTAAGGAAAGAAAGATTTGTCCAATCTGAAAGTTTGAAACCGATTTTAGAAAAGAAATTCCATTTAACAGATTCATCGAACTGGCGATAGCTCTGGTCGTTTTGGTAACCGAGCGATAAAATCCCGTCAAAACCATTGTTTTTAAAAGACAAACCGGCTTGGGCAGTGGAATACATTGGCAGATTGTCCTGATATTCCCACTGCTTGTAAGTTGGTTTTGTGTAAACTCCGCTTGAAGCACGAAACGAAAAGCCGAGATTTTCTTCCGGCTCCTTTGTTATAATATTGATTACGCCACCCAAAGCACTACTGCCGTAAAGAGCAGAGCCAGCCCCTTTCACAATTTCAATTCTATCAATATTAAATACTGGAATAGCATCAAATTTCATATCGCCCTGGTCGCCAGAAAGTATTGGAATTCCATCAACAAGCAATGCAACGCGCGAGCCAACCCCAATAGCAACTCCAGAACTACCGCGTATGCTAACCTGGTCGTCATTCATAGCAATACCCGGAACGTATTGCAGGGCATCGTCAATTTTATTGATACTTCTGTCTTTTAGCTGCCGTGAATCAATCACAGAAATGGAAATGGGGACATCTTGAACTGCCTGAACCGTCTTATTTGCCGAAACAATAACATCGCTTGTGATTAAAGTTGATTCTTTCAAATAAAATTCAATGCTGCTGCTATTTTGGTTTGTTATTTGAAAGGTTTGCTTTTGCGATTCGTAACCGACTATGCTGGCAAGCAAGGTATATTCACCATCTTTTAGTCCGGTAATTTTAAATTCACCCTGCTTATTAGTGAAAGTTCCGAAACCGCTGTTTAATATTCTAATCGTAACAGCATTAAGCACTTGCTTAGTTTGGGCATCATAGCATTTTCCCTGCACCAATCCCTGCTTTTGAGCAGATAAAGGAATTGAGCATAAAAGAAGAAGGAAGAGGAAAAAAGTAAAATTTGCTTTTGAACTGGTATAATTATTAAATTTCATCATTTTGTTTTTATATAATTTATTTTTAATTTTATGAAGTTCTAAAAATTGTTTTTCTTTTATATGCTTACCGATGACATGTTTACGTTTGTCTGTCATTCTGAACGAAGTGAAGAATCTCAAACTCTGTGGTAGCAATGACTTGTGAGATTCTTCACTTCGCTTACCAATAACATCTTTACTTCTGTCTGTCATGCTATCAACTTTTTGCTCGTATGACTGGAATACTGGAGCTACTTTTCTCTAATATTTCCAATAAAAGACTTTAAATCACTAATATCGAATATTTGTCCATGCCCACCGATAATTAATTCAATATTTTCAAGTCGTTTTTCAATCCAGCATATTCCTTTTTGCCATTTTTCTTTTTCAGCCATAGAATTATCATTAATACTGGGTCTGCCATAATTAGAAAATAAATCACCAATAAAAAGCATTTTAATTTCTGGTGAATAAATTAGAATATCGCTTTCAGAATGGCATTTTCCAAAATACAGCAAATTGAATGTAATATCTCCCATATCTATACTCATTGTATCTTTAAAAGTATGATTGGGTAAAGTAATTTGGGTATTGTTTTCTAAATCGTTTAAAGCGGAGAGATAACGTATTTTCTGAGTAAAATATTCATACCAGTCATCAGAGTATAGCTCAGTTTTATTCATTTTTGAATCGTATTCATCAGTTATTTTTTTTAATTTAGACAACTTCAATTCTGGATTTTTCAATTGTTCAGTTATTTCATTTATGCAATTTTCCTGACCAACAATCACAGCACCAGAGAAAACGCTATTTCCTCCACAGTGGTCTAAATGGCAATGTGTATTCAGCAAATATGAAAACTTTTTACTTTGAAATTGATTCTCAATAATTTCCCTGTATTTTGTCGCTAATCCAGTTGAAATGCCGGCATCAACTACAACAATTCCATTTTTAGTATTAATAGCAGTAATGGCATCTGCACCAAAAGTGATTAATAATACTTTATCGTTTATTTTATTTACCGTTATTAGAGAATCAATTAGCTTATTGGATTCACTAATTTGAATTCCATTTTGAGCATTACAAAAATAAAATGAAATAAGCAACAAATAAAGGAATGAACGTGTAAATTTTGTTTTCATATTAGCCGTTTATTAATTACTAAATGGAAGTTTTAAAAATTGTCATTTTGAATCCCACGATAAAGGAACTGCTTTATTTCAATGGAGATGACAAAATGAGTCATTCTGACGGATGTCAGAATCCATCTTAAAAATAGTTTTTATTGGTCATTAGTCATTTGTTATTAGTCATTAGTATTTTTACTAACAACTAATGACCAATAACTAATGACTAAAATATTCCTTAGTCTATTCTCCTTATGGAAAACCAAGATGGATTCTGACATCCGTCAGAATGACAATTTAAAATATTTTTCTTTTTACATTTCATAATGCAATTTTAATCACTAACAATTAAAAATTAACAATTAAAAATTAACAATTAAAAATTAACAATTAAAAATTAACAATTAATAATTAACAATTAATAATTAAAACTGTCTTCCACTCCCGCCAGTTCAAACCCGCGTTTTCTTAAAGCGCAGGAATCGCAAACTCCGCAAGGCACATCGCTGTTTTGGTAGCAGCTCCAAGTCAAATGAAAAGGAACACTGAGCTTAACTCCTTCCCGCACAATGTCGGCTTTGCTAAGATTCATTAATGGAGTAATTATTTTAATTTGGGTTTCTGGTTTTGTTCCTAAATCAATTGCATTTTGGAAAGCATCGAAGAAGCTTTGACGACAATCGGGATAACCGCTGCTGTCAAGCTGCATTGCACCAATGAAAATTGCAGATGCGCCGATTACCTCTGCCCAGCTTGTTGAAATAGCCAGAATGTTAGCATTACGAAAAGGAACATAGCTTGTTGGAATTTCTTTGCTGTCAAGGTTTGCCCTGCTAACCTGCATATTCACATCAGTCAAACTTGAGCCGCCAATCTGATTGAAATAGGAAACATCAACTACAAGTCGTTTAGATATTTTGTAAAAATCGCATATTTCATTAAAAGCTTGCTCTTCTCTTGCTTCGGTTCGCTGTTTGTAATTAAGATGTAAGCCAGCAACTTCGTACCCTTGAGACAGAGCAATAGCAGCACAAAGAGTAGAATCCATTCCTCCACTCATTAGGACAACTGCGGATTTTTGGGGATTAGTCATAAAGTATTATATTTTTTTTATAAATTAATTCCTAATAAACTTTCAACATTATCTGAAAATTCCGGACTTAAATATATTTTCTTGATTCTTAAAGGTTTATTCTCAAGTAAATAAAAATATGGGATTTTTGTATATAAATATATAAATCCTTTTCCCTTATTTTTTGAAGCATTGATAATTTCATTCCTGTATATAGGAAACAATTCGCCATTTGGGACACAAATCAGGAATATTCCTTTTATATCCAAGGAATCTTCAAGCTCTTCATAAATAATATTAATAAAATAAGTCAAACAAACTTTATTTTGATAACTATAAATAGTAGGTAAACTGACTTCATATTCCAAATCTGGTGATTTATAACTTGTTTGATTTTTTCCGAGTGGAATTTTACCTTTATAATCTGATGTATTGTCAATTTTTGCAGTTTTAATATCAATATGAACAAAAGCATTGTATGTTTCAAAAAATAAGTCAGCACCAATTGGTGATGAATTGGGAATGCCTAACTGATTAAAAAGCCAAAAATATATTCTTTCTGCACCACGAGCAAAATCTGAATTTTTATCAGCACTTTTTTTAAAATGCTCTATCCAATCATCTTTTATTTTGTCTTTTGATTTTAAACCAACCATCATTTTATCAATATCTTGCAATATAATAAATGATATTTGTTCAAGATATTGCTTTTCCCAAAATTCAATTTCTTTTAATTCCATAAACTTTTCCAATGTAAATTTGATAATTCTATTATTTATTTTTTTCTTTACTTCATCTTCGGTAAATATTTGATATACAAAGTTGCTTTTGATAATAAAATATGTTTATTTGTCATTCCGAACCCCCAGATAAAGGAAGACTTTTATTTTAAAAGGAGATGACATAATTTAACACAGTCATTCTGAACGAAGTGAAGAATCCAGAAAAATTTCTTTTAACCACTATTCTCTGGATTCTTCACTTCGTTCAGAATGACTGACAGAAATAACGATGTCATTGGTAAACGAAGTGAGGAATCTCAATGTCTGTGGTAGCAAGGAGTTGTGAGATTTCCCACTTCGTTTCGAAATGACACTTTTTATATTTATGAAAGCAACTTGGTATTACTTGCGTTTTTATTAGCATTATTAAACTTTCATTTTTTTTTCAAAAATAAAAATAAATACAATTTTATACTCTTACCATTTTTCCCAATGAATTTTGCTTTCATTATATTTTTCTTTTGGCAAATCCTCTCCTGTGGGGAAGCCAATAGGAATAACGTTCAAAGGAATAATTGAATCTGGAATATGTAGCGATTTCCTAACAATATTTTGTCTGTCTTCGTAAGGATAAGCGGCAGTCCAAATAGAACCAAGCCCGAGCGATTCTGCAGCAAGCAAAATATTTTCACTTGCAAGCGTAGCATCAATAATAGCAAATTCTTCGGATTGACGATGTGCTTTCTCTTTTACTGCACAAACAACGATTGCGGCAGTAGCTTGAAAAAGCATTTTCGAATGAGGAAGCTTATCCGCCATCTCGTCTAATACCTTTCGATTTTTAACAACAATAAATTCCCATGGTTGTAAATTAACTGCACTTGGAGCTGCCATGCCCGCTTTCAGTAAAATTTCTATATTTTCTTTGCTGACTTCACCAGTTTTATAATGCCTAACGCTTTTTCGATTATGTATGACTTTTAGAGTTTCTTTTGCTGTTTGGTTTAAATTTGTTTCCATAATTATTAAATATTGTTTTATTAATACTTATACAAAAATAAACAAAATAAAAATAATTTGAAGAAGATTTTGGTTATTTGGCTGTTTAGTTATTGCCAGCAAAAATTATGGAGTTTTTTAATATGAAATTTACGCTAATGTTGTTAATTAATATACAACTAATTATATTGTGTAATTCCGAGGGGCAGCGAGGAACCTCAAATCCTGTGATAACAAGGACTTGTGGGATTCCTCACTTCGTTTTGGAATGAAAAAAGATAAAAGTTAATAAACTAATTTCTACAATTAGCTTGCTTTTGAAACTACTTTCGTTATTAATTTTGCAGCATCTTCAAAGTTTTCGGCAATTTCAAATTTCATTCCGGATTGCTTGAGTGTTTTCTTACCTTCTTTTGCTTTAGTTCCATCTAAGCGGATAATAACCGGAACATCGACTTTTACTGTTTGCAATGCCTGGACGATACCATCAGCAACTTTATCGCAACGAACTATTCCACCAAATATATTGATTAGAACGGCTTTCACGTTTGGGTCGCTTAGCATAATGCGGAAAGCGTTTGCTATTCTATTTGGATTAGCTCCACCGCCAACATCTAAGAAGTTAGCAGGGTTTCCACCGGACAGCTTAATTAAATCCATTGTGGACATTGCAAGCCCGGCTCCATTCACCATACAGCCAACGTTTCCATCTAATTTAATATAATTCAAATCGTATTTGCTTGCTTCTACTTCCAAAGCGTCTTCTTCAGTAATATCCCGAAGGTCAACATATTCTGGATGGCGGAAAAGAGCGCTGTCGTCAAAATTGATTTTAGCATCAAGAGCGATAAATTTACCTGCTTTTGTCAAAACAAGTGGATTTATTTCGAGCATACTGCAATCCAATTCAATATATGCTTTTACTAATTTAGGAATGAATTTAGAAAAACTTTTCAGTGCATCTCCCTTTAAGCCGAGTCCAAAGCCGAGACGTCTCGTCTGAAATGCCTGCAAACCTAAAGCCGGGTCGATATGCTCTTTCAAAATCTTTTCGGGTGTTTCGGCAGCAACTTTTTCGATTTCCATTCCGCCTTCAGTAGAAACCATAATAAGATTTTTTCCTACCTGCCTGTCTAGCACAATGCTGGCATAATATTCTTTTTCAATCTCTGTGCCTTGCTCAATAAACAAACGGTTAATAATCGTACCGGTTTCGCCAGTTTGAATGGTTACTAATTTGTTTCCGAGCATTGCCTTAGCATAGTTATAAACTTTATCAGCAATATTTTCTTTGCTGATAATATTGACTCCGCGAACTTGCTTTTCGAAAAGTTCCATTGGAGTATTATTTTTTATATCATAAACAATACCTTTCCCACGTCCACCTGCATGAACCTGAGCTTTCAAAACAACAGTTCCTATGCCTTTAGACTGAAATTCTTCATAAGTAACTTTTCCTGCTTCTTCAGGTGAAAAAACAGGTACTCCTTTTAAGAGTGGCACGTCAAATTTGCGCAGCAACTCTTTCGCCTGATATTCATGTATTTTCATATCTTATTTTAAATGTGATTAAAAGAAATAATATATTGTCTATATAAGATTAAATTCTTTTCCAACAATTTCAAATACTTCAAGTATTTTATTTAAATGTTCGTCTTCGTGAGTAGCCATATAGCTTGTTCTCATCATACTCATATTAGGCGGAACACCGGGTGGTACAAAGGCATTAACAAAAATAGCTCTGTCGAAAAGTTTTCTCCAGAATTGCAATGCTAAATCGAAATCGCCCAGAATCACTGGGACAATCGCAGTTTTGCTCTCAATAATTTTAAATCCAAGTTCTTTGAAGCCCTTTTGCATTTTTTGTGAATTAGAAATCAGTTTCTCTACAAGCTCGGGCTGTTCTTCTAAAATATCAAGAGCAGCAAGGGTCGCAGCGCACGATGCTGGTGTTGGACTTGCACTGAATATTATTGCTGCTGATTGATGCTTGAGGTAATTTGTTACTCTTTCAGGTCCGGCAACGAATCCACCAAGTGAAGCAAAAGTCTTTGAGAAAGTTCCCATAACCAAATCTGTTTCTTTGGTTAAATTAAAGTGGCTCGCAGTTCCTCTTCCACCTTCTCCGATAACACCAACAGAATGTGCATCATCAACAAGTACTCTTGCACCGTATTTATGCGCTACTTTTATAAGTTCGGGTAAATTTACTATTTCACCAGTAACAGAAAAAACGCCATCTGTTACAATAAATTTACCAGCGGATTCTGGCACGGAAGCAAGAACTCTTTCGAGGTCTGACATATCGTTATGTTTATATCTGATAAATTCGGCGAAACCACCTTTAGCCATCATTGCACCGCTTATTATGCAGGCATGATTTTCTTTGTCAGAAATTAGATAATCACCTTTTTGTGCAAGTGTTGAAAGAATACCAAGTGCTGTTTGAAAACCAGTGCTAAACAAAAGAACTGATTCAAATCCCAAAAACTTTGCTAATCGTTCTTCTAATTCTATGTGTAAATCTAATGTGCCGGTAAGGTATCTTGAGCCGGAGCAGCCGGTTCCGTATTTATGGACGGCGTCTTCTGCTGCTTTCTTTACCTTTGGATTAGCTGTTAAGCCAAGATAGTTATTAGAACCAGCCATTATCATCTTTTTACCTTCAACCATTACGACAGGTCCTTCATTTTCTTCGATTTGGTGAAAATAAGGATACAGACCAAGTTTTTTTACTTCATCTGCTTTTGTAAAGTTGAAACATTTTTCAAATAAATCCACAATTTACTCCATCTATTTTTATTAATATTTTACGTTTTTTTCTTATTTAATACTTTTTTTCGGTTTATAGTTTATAGTTTATGGTTTATGGTTTATAGTTTATGGTTTTTATTTAGTGCAGTAATTCATTGAAAACCTGATAAACATTTCTTGTCATTCCGAAACGAAGTGAGG
>CAZCHH010000040.1:0-32526 GCA_964498585.1 uncultured Hyphomicrobiales bacterium | reverse complement strand
TTATCAATAACATAAAAAGGTATTTTTACAAATAAAAGATGTTATTTTATTTTTTGGAGTGAAGTTTTTTTTAGATAAATACGAGATTTATTTCACCCCACCCGTAGGGATTATATATTTAGAACTCCTTGCCCCTATAGCGAAAAAAAAAGAGTTAGTAGATTTGACCCGTAAAGAATAATTGCGCAGTTAATCTCCATAATAAATTATGGAGTTACTCTAATTATAGAATAACTCACAAACTTATTTGGGAGTTATTGATTATTACTATATTTTTATAAACTTCATTAATATATATTGCGAAATAAAAACTACGAGACATTAATAGTTCTGAATTTATTCCGTAGGAATTATATATTTGTAACAAGTGAAATCCTTTACTGTTCTTATCCCGTAGGGATTATATATTTAAAAAGCTACTAAATATTTAATTCCTACGGAATAAAAAGGCACTCCAAAAATCATTGTTACAAATATTAAATCCCTAACGGGATAAATAGAATAGAAGCACGTTTTAAATATATGGGTAATGAATAGCGTGAGGGAAATTCGTAAGGTAAGTTATTAATTATTGGTTATTAGTCATTAGCCTATATTATTCATAAATTTAAAAAAATATTCAGTAGTTATTGATTATAAATGGTTTGCTTAATATTCTGTAAAAAAACTAAGTTTTTTCTCTAATTTTTAGTAAATTCTAAAATCGTTACTGAATAATTCATCCGATGACTGGGAAGTCATCGGATGAATTATTCAGGTTAGTTATTGGTAAAGAAAAATTACAATTAACAATTAATAATTGCTTATTGAGCATAGTCGAAATGACCAATTTAATGGAAATCTAAAAAATAATTTACATTATTATTGATAAAATTAATTTTTTTAATATATTTGTAGTAATAAATTGAATAATTAAACAAGAGAGATAAAGATGGAAGGAATTCAATACATTGTAACAGATAGAGGTGAAAAAGCTGCTGTCCTTATTGATTTAAAATTATATAAATCTGTTTGGGAGGATTTTTATGATGTTTTATTGGCAAAATCCCGTGAAAATGAACCTCGTGAAAGTTTTAAGTCGGTAAAGGAAAAACTTATTGAATCAGGCAAGATTAATGCAAATTTATAATATAACTTTTGCCAAATCTGCAGTTAAAGAATTGGAATCTTTTAATAAAACTGACATTGAAAGAATTGTTAATAAAATTGAATTGTTAGCAATAAATCCAAGACCAAACAGCTGCAAAAAGTTACAAGGTTCAAATAAACTTTGGAGGATTCGCTCTGGCAACTATCGAATTTTATACTCAATAATTGATGATAATTATATTGTTGATATTATAGCTATTAAGCATCGAAAAGATGTTTATAAATAGTAATTAGATAATTAAAAGAAATATTACATTTTTACAGGTATTGAGCGTAGTCGAAATGACCGATACTGCAATTACAGAACACTTTATTCCAAAACAAAAAAATAGAAGTTAGCTGAATAGTCTCGTAAAGAACATTTGCCAATATTATAGCAAAAAGTTGTCATTCTGTAGCGCAGTGAAGAATCTTAAGTTTGTTGATAGCAATGACTTGTGAGATTTCTCACTTCGTTTCGGAATGACACTCTAACAATTAACAATTAAATGCCCAAACCAATACATACTGATTCCAGCGGCTATTGATGCGTTCAGCGATTCTGCACGTCCACCGCCCTTTATTCTGTATTCAAAATCTATTATTTTTCGTATGTTTTTCGATATTCCATGCGATTCGCTACCTATAATAATTCCAAATTTTTGTTTGGGAACGCACTTTTCCATATCTAACTTTGCTTCAAGAGTAGCCCCAAATATTTCAAAATTCTTGTAATTTTTTGGAATAAACTCAGCCAAATCATTATTGAATAAAATATTGCAATGGAAAAACGAACCCATAGTTGAGCGAATCACTTTTGGATTATACTGGTCGGCGCAGTTTTTCCCAAGCAAAATATTATTGAAGCCAAACCAGTCGGCTGTTCTAATGATTGTTCCCAGATTGCCGGGGTCTGCAATCCCGTCAAGAGCAATGAAGTTTTCATTTTTATTAATAATTCCATCTTTCATTTTCAAAATGCTTAAAATCGGCTGCGGAGTTTGGGCGTCGCAGAGTTTTTCGAAATCATTTTGCTCTGCTTCAAAAACATCAATTCCTTTTGCTGCGAATTTCTTCGATAAAATGAGCGTTTCGTCATCGCATTGTTTGGAAATAATTACAAACTCCGGCGAGTTGCTTTCACAATTCAAAAGCTCTTGGTTGATTAAAAAACCCTCTGCAATAAACTGTCTGCTTTTATATCTACCTTGCTTTGTCAGTAATTTTCCGACATTTTTTTTGAGATTATTAGATAATGTTTTTGTATATTGCATAATAAAAAGGATTTATTAAAATATGAAAAAATCAATTTACATTATACTAATACTAATCATTTTTTTCCAAATAACAAAGGAAAAAAGTATAGCACAAAGCTCCGCAGGGGCAAACGCAGAATACGAAACGCTTAGCATAGTCGATATGCCAACAGCAGGCATAATACCTAAGAGTTTTTACGATATAAATGCTTCAGTTTATTCTGGTGGCGGATTTCTTGCAGAATTAATTTTTTCTCCATTCAATCAGTTTATGGTTGGACTCAGCTATTCTGTTACCAATCTTATATCGAACGATGAACTTGTATTTCAAAATTATCCCGGAATTCAGATAAAATGGAGAATTGTCAATGAACAGCTTGCATTTCCGGCTATTGCAATTGGAATAAATACTCAAGGATATGGGGATTTTAATAAAGATGCAAAGCGTTACCAAATTCAATCCCCCGGCGCATATATTGCATTAAGTAAAAGTTATGATTGGGCTTTAGGCAGTTCTGCATTACACGGTGGGCTGAACTTTTCTTTCGAGCCAAGACACAAGGCGCTGAATTTTTACGTTGGATTTGAGCAGTCAATTCATACTTACGCATCGCTAAATGTGGAATACAATGCTACTCTTGACGACAAAGAAGACCTTTATCTATCAAAAAAAGGATTGTTAAATGCTTCACTGCGTATTCCAATTACCAGCGGCTTTACTTTTGAATTCCAATTTAAAGATTTATTTATTCATTTCAAGGACTCAGACAATATTACAAGAAATATTCATTTTGAATTTATTAAAAGAATATAAATGGTGTTTTATGATTATCAAAACCGAAAAGGATTTTTTAGAGGAATTTAGGACAGATGCCTCTAATTTACACGGAAATCTTGAAAAAGTATATATTCCGGAAAGCATCGAAGAAATACGCGATGTTGCTTTGGAATGTTGGGAAAACGGCACCCCGCTTACTCCGGCTGGCAGCAAAACCGGACTGACCGGCGCCTGCGTGCCGCTTGAAGGAGCAGTTATTTCTTATGAACGACTGAATAAAATCGTTGATATTGACGAAAAAAAACGCATTGCAATAGTCGAACCCGGTGTGAAGGTTTTTGAACTGGAAGCCGAGCTAAACCCTATTAATTTGATTTATCCTACAAATCCAACTGAAAAGAACAGTTCAATCGGTGGAAATATAGCAACGAATGCTTCCGGATCGCGTACTTTCAAATACGGTCAGACACGCGACTGGTGCTCAAAGCTACAACTAAATCTGATTAATGGCGATGAACTTCAGCTTAAAAGAAATGTGGAAATCATACCTAAAAAAGGGATTCGCGTTAAATCCAAGCAAGGAAATGAATACGCTTTTAAAATTCCAGCTATAAAAATGCCTAACGTTAAACATTCTGCCGGCTATTATCTCAATCCTTTTATGGACGCTATGGATTTGTTCATCGGCAGTGAAGGGACATTGGGTTTGAATAAACTTATTACACTTAATTTACTGCCAAAACCGGAAAAAGTGCTTGGAGCAATTATTTTCTTCGATAATGAAAGCAATTTGTTCGATTTTGTGGATTATGTCCGCGATACTTCAAAGAAAAATAACCTTTATGAATACAACAAAGAAACAGGTATTTCTGCTCGCTTGATTGAGTATTTTGACAGCAATTCGATTTGCCTTTTGAAAGAAGAGTATCCGCAACTTCCTGATAATTGCACTGGTGCCATTTGGATTGAGCAAGAGTTTTCCGCTGACAATGAAGATGTAATTTTATCAATTTGGAGTGAAACCATTTCCAAATATTCAAATCTGGGCGATAATACCTGGATTGCATTAAGCGATAAAGAGCATCAGAATTTCAAGGAATTTCGCCATGCCTTGCCTTTAAAAGTGCAAGAAATCATTACAAACCGCAAGCAAAAGAAAATGTATCTTGATACTGCCGTTCCGGACAAAAACATCAGAACATACTACAATTTCGTAAAAGAAAAGGTAAACGAATTGAAATTAGACCACGTAATTTTTGGGCATATCGGAAATTCCCATTTACATTCAAACGTTTTTGTGCATAATGATGAAGAACTTTTGAACGCAAAGCAGTTTATGGATATTTGCATTCAGGAGGCAATAAATCTCGGTGGCACTATTTCAGCAGAACACGGCGTAGGCAAATTAAAGAAAGATTATTTGAAGCTGCTATACGGTTTGAAAGCCATAAATGAAATGATTGATATAAAAAGAATCTTCGACCCAAAGATGCTGCTTGCACGAAATACACTTTTTGATGTGCAGTAGAGTTTGGTTGAGCTGTTTTCTTTAATTCATCCGATGACTGCGAGTCATCGGATGAATGGAAAAAAAGCAAACTTCTTTTCAAGTTGAGCTTGGGAAAGAGAATAACCAATATTTTACATATTCGACCGCTTCAGCTTTCGCCCGTAGGGAGCGGGAGGGCGAAGTAAAAGCATTTTTCATTTCTTTATAAAATTGTATATATTTTAATAAAATTAAGTAATTATTAATAAAATAGTTAAATGATTGTTACGTTTAGTTCTAAAGATACTGAAATAATCTGGATTGGAAAACGAGTTAAGTCAATTCCAAATGAAATTCAGGAAATAGGTAGAAGAAAATTAAGGATGCTTAATAACTCACAAAGTTTAATAGACTTGAAAGTTCCTCAGTCAAACAGGTTGGAGAAATTATTAAATATGAATAATTTTTATAGCATTAGAATCAACGACAAATGGAGAATTACTTTTAAATGGGAACAAAATAATGCTTATGAAGTTACAATAATTGACTATCATTAAAGGAATAATATGAATACACTAAAAAATATACATCCCGGCGAAGTTTTATTAGAAGAATTTCTTAAGCCGATGAAAATATCAGTTTATCAAATTGCAAGTGATTTGTTTATTGAACAAAGTAATATTCAACAGATTATTGATTGTAAAAAAAGTATAAATGCAGAAATTGCTCTGAAATTAAGTTTATATTTTGGAAATTCTGCAAAATTTTGGCTCGGTTTACAAAGCGATTATGACATTGAAGAAGAGCAAAAGACAAATTACAATGTTCTTTCAAAAATAAAACCAGCAAAATCCATTACTCAAAGTGAATTTGCATAGTATTTACTTTGAACAGCATAGAAACGTTTAACTACTACCCGTTTGGGATGCTTGAACCGACAACGCCAAGCTACAGCAGCTACCTCTTCGGCTTTCGTCGGAATGGAGCGGGACGACGAAGTAAAAGAAATTTCAAATTTTTCTTTTAAATTTTGCTAAATTTAAGTATTTTTGTTTTATGAGTGAAAAAGAAAAAATATTGAATAAATTAAAAGAGTTAAAACCATATTTGAATAAAGAATTTTCTGTTTCAAAAATGGGTTTGTTTGGCTCTTATTGTGATAATACTTATACCGATGAAAGCGATATTGATATTTTGGTTGAATTTAGCAAACCTGTTGGCTGGCAATTCTTTTCACTGGAAATTTTCCTTGAAAACACTTTTGGGAAAAAAATTGACCTTGTAACTCAATTAGCTTTAAAAGATGTAATAAAAAATGATGTATTGCAATCTATCCAATATATATGAAAAAATCTCTACGGAAAAATGATTTATATCTTTTTGATATTATTCAGTCAATCCAGCGAATTGATGAATATATAAAAGATATGGATTATAATGAATTTATTAAAGATAACAAAACGATTGATGCAGTTGTAAGAAATCTTGAAGTAATTGGTGAAGCATCAAAACATATTTCAATTGAACTAAAAAATAAATATCCTGCTCTTCCCTGGGAAGAAATGTATTATCTTCGAAATAAAATAACTCACGAGTATTTTGGCATTGACTACGTAATTATCTGGGATATAATTAAAAATCATTTACCAACTAATTTGATTCAAATTAAAGAAATCTGCCAAAAAGAAGAAATTGTTTTTTCAATTAATTTATTCGATTAACCGCTTCGGCTTTCGTTGGAATAGTGCGGGAGGGCGAAGTAAAAGCATTTTTCATTTCTTTATAAAATTGTATATATTTTAATAAAATTAAGTAATTATTAATAAAATAGTTAAATGATTGTTACGTTTAGTTCTAAAGATACTGAAATAATCTGGATTGGAAAACGAGTTAAGTCAATTCCAAATGAAATTCAGGAAATAGGTAGAAGAAAATTAAGGATGCTTAATAACTCACAAAGTTTAATAGACTTGAAAGTTCCTCAGTCAAACAGGTTGGAGAAATTATTAAATATGAATAATTTTTATAGCATTAGAATCAACGACAAATGGAGAATTACTTTTAAATGGGAACAAAATAATGCTTATGAAGTTACAATAATTGACTATCATTAAAGGAATAATATGAATACACTAAAAAATATACATCCCGGCGAAGTTTTATTAGAAGAATTTCTTAAGCCGATGAAAATATCAGTTTATCAAATTGCAAGTGATTTGTTTATTGAACAAAGTAATATTCAACAGATTATTGATTGTAAAAAAAGTATAAATGCAGAAATTGCTCTGAAATTAAGTTTATATTTTGGAAATTCTGCAAAATTTTGGCTCGGTTTACAAAGCGATTATGACATTGAAGAAGAGCAAAAGACAAATTACAATGTTCTTTCAAAAATTAAACCAGCAAAATCTATTACTCAAAGCGAATTTGCATAATATTTTCTTTGAATACATTAGAAACATTTAACTACTACCCGTTTGGAATGCTTGAGCCGACAACATCAAGCTACGACGTCTACCGCTTCGGCTTTCTTCTGAATATACAAACTGATTTTTTTCAAATATTTCTCAGTTTTATTCGTTAATTATTTCAAATAAAAGAAAGAATTTTATAATGTTGCAAGATACAATCTATCAAAAAGTAGAAAAGCTTCCTGAAAGTATTCAATTGAAAATATTGAACTACATTGATTCAATAAAAGAAAGTTCGCACCTTAATCAGAAATCTACAGATGAAAGGCCATTCGGATTTGCTAAAGGTACATTTATTATGTCTTTAGATTTTGATGAACCTTTAGAAGATTTTAAAGAATATATGTGATGGATATTTTGCTTGATACTCATTCGCTTATTTGGTTTTCCGAAGGAAACACCGAATTAACAGAAAAAACAATTACTTATATAAAAAGCTTGAATAACAATATTTATGTAAGTATTGCAAGTTTATGGGAAATTGCTATAAAGTTAAATATCGGAAAATTATTTCTAACAAAACCATTTGACAAGTTTATTCAAGAGCTTGAATTATATAACTTTGAAATATTGCCAATCAAAACAAATCATTTAATAAAATATTCAAAACTGCAAATAATCCACAGAGACCCATTCGATAGAATTATAATATCACAAGCTTTATTTGAAGATTTACCAATTATTAGTAAAGATAAGATTTTTGATTCATATGGAGTTGCTAGAATTTGGTAGAAGATAAAATTGAACAAAAGTATTTATATTACCAAACTTTCAAAATTATCCAAACAAGTATTGATTGATTACCGCTTCGGATTTCGCCCGTATGTAGCGGGAGGGCGAAGTGAAAGCATTTTCAAACTTACTTTGTTGCAGTTGGAAAGGAAGCAGAAATAAAGCATAGATGTAGGAAACAGGCATACCTGTTTCCTTCGTTTGTTAGAATTCGCTAAAACAAAATCAATTTACTTCAAAATTTCTTCTCTCAGATTATTAAAAGTATTTTTTACAAATTTAGCTTCTTCAAATGAATAATCCTCCGAATTATTAGTTTTTTTGAACATCAACTCGTAAGCTGGTTTTAATTTTTCTGCCCATTGTTTGTATTCTTTGAAACGGGGATTTGAATAATCCCTTGCACTTATTCTATAGAAAATTTCACACATTGGATTACCATTTTCAAAACCATACTCATTATAGCTTTTTAATTGTAAAAATGATTTGTCCTTTTCTGAAATTGTGAGAATTAAGTGCATCATTTCAACTTCAGTTCCAATTGAGAAATAAACTAAAAAATCATCATTCACACTTTTTGCATTTTGAATCAATTTCTTTCTGTCTTGCCTCAAATTCTCTTTTAAAGAATGAATTAAAGAATCTGTAAGTTTATTTGAAGAGAGTATTTCAAAATATTTATTATAATCCGTTATCATTGCAGAATTTAAACTTAGCTCATTCAAATATTTCTTGAAAAGTTTATCGTATTCTGGAGTTTGGACTTTATTTCCAATAATTTTTAAATATGCTATATCAGTAGCAAGCATACCCAGCCGCATTAGCTTTTTGTTTTTATCAGTAACCGTCTCGTATTGCTTTAGTGTAGCAACATTATCAAAAAATTGAAATCCCTTTTTTTTAAAAACAGTAAGAATTTCAATAAAGTCCACAGTATTTTCCATATATTTATAGTCGTCATCATTTAAAAATATATCAACAGGCACCGTTATTGCTTCTTCTTCCCTAGGCTCATTCTTTTCACAAGAAGCAAAGAAGCTAATGAAAGATAAAGCAATTATAATTAAAATTCTTTTTTTAAAAAATTGCATTTTCATAAAATTTCCTTTTTTTTATTCAATTAAAATAATAATTAACTTATTGGAAGTTCTAATATTTAATTCATTTGGTAATTTTAAACAGTGATTTAAAGAAATTTTGCTGGATTATTCACTGCTCTACCAATGACATCTTTTTTTGTCGGTCATTCTGAACAAAGTGAAGAATCTCAAGCTATGTGTTAGCAATGACGTGAGATTCATCGCTGCGCTTGCCAATGACAAGAAAAATTATCAATTGTCTAAAAAAGGAATCACTAAAAATTTGTTAAATTCCTTTTGTTTTGATAATTTATAAAAATTTTGTGCTAAATTCGTGTTCTTATGACAATTAGAGCAATGCTCAATATAAGGATTTCGCTTTTTTAATTCTTCGTCCTTGGCTAAACTTTCATTGTGACATTTTATACAGGAATAGTGCATTGCATCAACATAAGAATATGTTTTATAGGATTTTAAGTGCTTTGTTTTTGATTCTTGTGGAAACATATCATTATGACATTTTAAACAGGCAGATGATATTTTTTCCGGCTGATTCCTGAAGTCAATTCCTTTGCTAACTGTTTTACTATGGCATTTGAAACAATCAAGGTTAGCACCTTTTTTAGAAGAATGCAAATCGTGTTTAAAAACATCGCTTTCAGTGTACATTTCATTATGACATTCGTAACACTCTGTATTTTTATCCAATGGTTTGTTTAAGTGATGGCAAGTATAGCACTCAATTTTTATTGAATCAGAATGAAATTTATGAGCGAAGCGAACGCCATAGCCATCTCTGTTGCCATCAATTAAAAGAGTATCGGCTCCGCGTGCCTTTTTCACTTCAATTCGTTCAAAGCCATCGCTATAAATCTTGTCGCTTGAAATAATTGCAAAGGCAAAAGCAAACGCAAGAACAAATGCAAACGTGAATTTAGAACGATTCCTAATTTTACTTTCACCAAGATAAACTTTAAACGAATTGAATTTTGTTTTTATAAAAGCTGTAGATTCTTTATTTTCAGGTTGTTTTTCACAAACATTAAAATTCTCGACAAAAAAGAAGAAAACTAGCATAGCGGCAGAAACTACTCCGGCAGAAATTGCAATTTCAGTCCAGGCAGGAAAATAAAATGTTCCCAAATCTGATAAATTGTTTAAATGGGTTAAACCACCGACATTCAAGCGGTTAAATACCATTCCAAATACGCCAGACAGAGCAGCAAAATAAATGAATGATATTTTTTTTCGTAAGCTATTAATACTAAAAATAATTAATGGAATAAAAGAAGAAAAAAACATTTCGAACCAAAAAAGCGAAGTTCCCCAGCTTGTATCGAATAAAAACAAATTGGCACCTCTTACAAGTATATCAGCAAATCTTAATAAAATATAAAAGATAATGGCCCATATTGCGTATTTGCTCAATTTTGATAAAATTTCTTTTTCTGCTTCTTTTGTATACAGATAACTTGTAGTAATGGACTCAACCATAACCATCATTAGTCCAAGACAAATAGCTGAAACAAGGAAAATCACAGGAATAATTGGTGAATACCATAGCGGATGCAGGCGATACGGCATAGCTAAAAACAAACTTCCAAGTGAAGACTGATGAAGGGTAGAAAGCATTACTCCAAGAACTACCAACGGAATACGTATTTTATAAAGTTTTTGATAAATAAAGTATAAAAGCTTTATATTCGGATATTTTTCAAGTATTACAGGAGCAAATTCCAATGTTAATACAGTTAAGTAAAGCATAACACACCAGCCGACTTCAAAAAGAGGGGAGTGTGGATTCCAGTAAATAAGCATATGCCAGATATTCCAGGGTAATCCTAAATCGAATAGCAAACCAACGGCAACTGCAATGTATCCAAGAAATGCTGTTAAAATAGCTGCTCTTGAAATAGGATTCATCACTTTCTTTCCAAAGATATAATTAACAGCAGCAATAACAAAACCGCCAGCAGCAAGAGCTACTCCTCCCATTACATCAAAACCTATCCAGAAGCCCCAGGGAGTGTTGTCAGAAAGATTTGTTGTTACTCCCAAACCAAAAAGAAAACGTGTTATTGCAACTGCCACAGAAATTCCTAATATTATCCACAGAACTAACTTTGCCTTATTTATTCGCTCCATTACCTAATTCTCTAAAATTATTCTTTTCAATTATTTGAAATCCTTATTATACTATTATTTTTTTATCTTCAAATTAAACTATAAATAAAATTAAAAATAATGAAAAAGTTAAAAGAAAACAAGAATAATTTCCATTTAACAAATATGGATTCGCTATCAAAAAAAATCCCTTTTAAAAAAAAAATTTTTTATTTTAAAAATATTTGTTAATTTAAAATATAAAAAACCAGAAAAAGGAGTTATATAATGAAAAAAATTATATTGTATCTAATAGTCATTCAATTATTTATCAATTTTAATAATCTAAAAGCCCAACAACCCCAACATTTTACTTTTACACAAAATACTGCTGATATGGGAACTGTAGTTCTTCCCTTAGGAACAACGAGTATTAATGGACTCCCTTTAGATAATGGTGATGAGATTGGAATGTTCAATCCAAGTGGATTATGCGTAGGTGCAGTTGTATTTCAATCAAATATCAATCTTGGTGTAACTGTTTGGGGAGACGACGAAATGACTGGTAATATTGATGGTCTCATTGAGGGCGACACAATTAAATACCGCTTTTGGAAAAATCAAACGAACACTGAATATACAGACCTGGGAGTTATATATTATCAAGGAAATGGTGTTTATGAATCTAATTGTATGTTTGTAATACACGCTCTTTATTATGGTACTAAGCCCAATTTAAATATTCCAATACTTATAAATCCACCGGATTTATCTGTTGATATGCCGATTTCAGTGTTAAATAATTGGCATCCAGTTAATATTGCAACAAATTACAGATTACAGGTATCTGAGCAACCAAATTTTTCAAGTATTAATTTTGAATATCATTCACTTACAGATACATTTAATTTTGTTACAAATTTATTATATGATAAATTTTATTTCTGGCGTGTTAAGGCATATAACAGCACTGATAGCAGTTTTTGGAGTTTCACATGGAAATTTAAAACAAAGAAAAATGTTATTGATAAACCAAATTTAATTTATCCTGAAAATTTGTCTTCTAATATTCCATTAAGTACTAATTTTGAATGGAATAAAGTAGCTAAAGCAAATCGCTACAGGTTGCAGTTATCATTGACAGTTAATTTCAGTGATATTGTTCTGCAAGATGACAACATAACAGATACTACTCTATTAGTCAACAATCTCGAACATTTTACCCAATATTTCTGGCGTGTAAAAGCATTTGACAATACAGACAGCAGCTATTATAGTGATGTCTGGAGATTTACTACATTGGATTATTCTATCTATCCGCCTGTTCTTAATTCTCCTCAAAATTATGCTATTAATATTTCTAAAGATACAATACTAAGCTGGTATCCTGTAGCCAATGCAATGAAATACAGATTGCAAATATCAGAAAATTCAAGTTTTACTAGTCTATTATATGATTTAAGTTCAATAGAAGATACTTTTTTTATAGTTACTTCATTAGCATATTCTAAACAATATTACTGGCGTCTAAAAGCATCTAACGATACCGATAGTAGTATATGGAGCGAAACCTGGTCATTTACTACTATAGATTTAAATCTTAACACTCCTGTTTTGCTTTCACCAGAAAATAATTCCGTGGGCATACCGAAAGATACTATTTTAAAATGGCATTTAGTTACAGAGGCAATGTTTTATAAATTACAATTATCAACTTTTTCAGATTTTTCTGATATTTTACTCGAACTTGACGACCTTTTTGATACTACATTTATTCTAAATAATTTAAGTTATGAAACTAAATATTACTGGCGGATTCAAGCATGGGATAACTCAATATTCAGTAACTGGAGCTCAACTTGGAATTTTACCACAATTGCTGAACCATTAGAATCTCCTTATCTGATTTATCCTCCAAATAACGAAATTTTGTCAGTTGATTCAATTACTTTTAAATGGAGTAAAAATTCTAAAAATCCTGAATATATTTTTCAGTTAGCAGTTGATTCTACTTTTTTTGATATAAGGCACACAAAAATTCTTGATGATACAACAACAACAATAAATGATTTAGATAAAGAAATAAATTATTACTGGCGTGTTCGAGTACAAAAAAACAATCAAATAAGTAATTGGTCAGATGTATGGAACTTCGTAATTGATGAGAATTTTTCTGTAATTGATACTCCGATATTAGTCCATCCATCTAATTTTTCTGCTCAAACACCAATAAAACCACTATTCATCTGGCAAAAAGTTAAATATGCAACAAATTATCTTTTACAAGTATCAGAATTTAAAGAATTTGGTAATAATAAAATTGAAATCAATTTAGTTGATACATCTTATATTCCTACTTTAAATATTGATACAAACACACATTATTACTGGAGAGTCGCTGCATTTAAAGATGAAATAGTAAGCCATTGGTCTGAGGTCTGGAGTTTTACTACTGGTGTAGTTACTTTGCAGCCACCAGTACTTGTAAGCCCACCAAATAATTCAGAAAAAATACCAGTTAATGCTAATTTTGTATGGAAAACAGTTGAAAATGCTAAGTCATATCGGTTTCAGTTGTCAACTACACGTGAATTTGATGTGATTTTATTTGAAGCACCATTCTTTACTGATACTTCATTATTTAAAGAGAAATTAGCTTATGACTATAAATATTTTTGGAGAGTTAGAGCTGAAAATAATGCTGTTTTTAGTGCATGGTCGGAAGTATGGATTTTTTCCACTATTGATGAAGAAGATACATTGAAAATTACGAAACTCATCACTCCAGCAGATAAATCAATTGATATATTAACAAACACTTTATTTTCTTGGCATACTATTGATGATATTGATTCTTATCAACTTCAGATTGCAAAATCATCAGATTTTTTAAATGTTTTATTTAATATCTCTTCAATTACTGATACTTCTTATTTCTTAAAAAATTTAGAAATAAATACTTCATATTTTTGGAGAGTGAGATGTGTTGATGAATCTCAGTCATATACCTGGTCTGATATTTGGAGTTTTAAGACTACACAAGACACTATTATTCCACCACCGGAAGAGTGGAATTTTAATAAAGAAACAGGCAATTTTTCAGTTATTTTAGTATTGTATGTTTTCTCAAATAGTTATAGAATTAATGGACGCGATTTAATGTTAGGTGATGCTATTGGTGCTTTCTATAAATCAGGTGAAGAATACAAATGCGGCGGTTATTCTGTTTGCACCAACACTAATACTCCAATAATAGTTTGGGGCGATAATGAAATGACTGGTCTAAAAGACGGCTTTGATGAAAAAGAGACATACACTATAAAAGTATGGGACTCAAGAGCTGGAAAAGAATATTTTGCTAATGTTAGGTATTCACTTGGTAATGATTATTATATGGATGGTGGTTTTTCAATGATTGATGGCTTGAATACATATTTCTTAGATACTTTAAATATTAATTTATATCTGGGTTGGAATTTGATTTCTTCAAATGTTATTCCTAACGAAGCAGATATGAATTTTGTGTTTAACGAAATTAGTAGTGACGTTGTATATATTAGAAATAATAATAATCAAAGATGTTTCCCTCAATATGCTATTAATGAAATTGGAAACTGGAACATAAATGATGCCTATTGGGTTTTTTCAGTTGATGAAAATAATTTAAATATAACTGGAAAAAGAATTGAAACAACAAATTATTCAATAAATCTATCAAGTGGATGGACTTTGCTTCCTTATTGGCTGAACTTTAATCAGGATTGTGAAATTACTTTTAAGGATATTAAAGATAATTTACTTATTGCAAAAGATTTGTATGGTAACCTTTATATTCCTTCATATAATTTTAATACATTAAAAACGATTACTCCCGGAATGGGATTGCAGTGCTATTTTAAAGATAACACTACTCTTATTTTTGATGATACTACGAAAAGCAATGAAGAGAAAATTCCACCTGTTTTTAATGAAAATCTTATGGGGAATTGCACAAGTTTTTCTGCTGTCATAATAGCAAATATTGTAGGATATGATGGCTATAGTGTTGCTGCTTATAATAGCCAAGACCAAATGGTCGGTATCGGAACAGCAAAAAATGATTATGCAATTTTTACTGTTTGGGGTGAAGATTACCTGACTCATAATTTACATGGTGCTTTAATTAATGAATTGCTTTCTATCAAAGTTTTTCAAGAAGGCGACACAATTATTTATAATTATGACATTAATAATGTAAAAAATTTAATTGACAACGAAGAATATACTGAACTAAAATATTTTCAAAATGGAGTATTGCTTTTGAATGGAATTGTAAATAGTATAGATGAGAATTTTCTTAATAATGATGACTTTGCAATTTGTCCAAATCCAGCTGAGGATTATATAAATATTGATTTCTTTGTTGAAAATGAAGCAAATGCAACAATAACTATTTATTCAATAAATGGAGATTTTATTGATAAATTAAATATTTCAAATTTAGTATATGGAATAAATCAGAAGCTTTTAGATGTTTCCGAATTGAATTCCGGAGTTTATTCAATTAAATTGCAATTAGGAAATAAAGTTGTAATAAAAAGGTTTTTAGTAATTTAATTCTGAAGCGTTGTGAAGAATCTCAGGCATTGTGTTAGCAATAACTTATGAGATTCTTCTCTGCGCATACCAATGACATCTTTACGTTTGTCTGTCATTCTGAAGCGCAGTGAAGAATCTCAAACTCTTTTGAAACAATGACTTGTGAGATTCTTCGCTGCGCTTCAGAATGACAGGGTAAATTAATGTCATCTCCATTTAAATAAAGTCTTCCTTTATTGTAGGGATTCGAAATGTCACTTTAATTCTAACGACGAATACAACTTGGTATTAATACCTAAACTTACATTTTTAAATAATATAGAATTGTTTGATTAGTTGAATTTATTGTTCTAATTAAATATATATTTGAATATAATGAATTTAAATGAATAAATATATTTTGTTTATTATATAATCTATCTTTAGTAATCAGTTTTCCAGTTAGAGAGTAAATTTCTATGACAGTATTTACATTCATTGAGTTAAAATATTCAATAATACTTACATCTGATAAAAAAAGTATATTGGAATTACTTTCGATTTTAAAATTATTATTGATTCCACTTGATTTATCAATTTGGATACAAGCATTTCTCCAGTGATTGCGCTGGAACATAAGCCAATCGGGACCATTCCCTTCAGCAGTTGAGACAAGATAAGCTCTACCATAGTTATTTTCAACATCGGGATAATTTGAATAGCCACCAGTAATGAAAACGTCTAAAACTCCATCATTATCAAAATCAGCAACAAGTGGAGCGGAATCCATTTTATAATCTTTTCCCAAATGTTCTGCTAAATCTAATGAAAACAGCAAAGATTTATCAAAACCATTTATAGCCGTTAGTATTCCTTTGGAATTTCCAAAAATCAAGTCTAGGAAATTATCTCCATTAATATCTGAAGTAACAACACCTCGGAATGTTGTAGCATAATTACTTTGTTGATAGTGCCAAAGCAAATTTCCTTCTTCGCTCAGCACACCTACAATATCAAAATCATTAAAAATAATTTCGTATTTTTTATCATTATTAATATCAGCAATTGTTAAAGGAGCACCAATATAATAAAGATTATCTTCTGAGAATTCATAATCCCAAAGAAGTGACCCATCTTCTGAATTTAAAGCATATACCTTTCCATCATAGCTTCCATTGAGCAACTCATCTTTACCATCATTATCAATATCAGCATAAGAAGTACCGTGGTAAATATGCCCTTGAGGAATATTTGAGCGCCAGAGCAATTCCAAATTATCGCCACGGTAAGCCCAGATTGAACTACTAGTATCTGTTCCCCAGCTTGCTACAACAAAATCAAGCTGCCCATCTTTATTAATATCAATAATTGTAGGAGCAGTTTGAATCCAATTGGTGCTACTATCAACGAGAATTTCCCATTCCTTTACCCCTGTTTCAGCATCAATGCCAATTACCCAACCATTAAATTCTCCATGAAGAATTTCCAATTTTTCGTCATTATCAATATCAGCAATAGATGGAGGCGAATCTGTTCCGCGTGTAGGACAGGTCCATAAAATAGTGCCATCGACACCATTCAAACAAAATGTTGTCGGAACGGAACTGCTTGCGATAATCACTTCAAGAGTACTATCATAATTCACATCATAAATCAAGGGAGCAGCATCGTTACAACCACCGGAATTGAACTTCCAAAGCAAAGAGCCATCTTCAGAATTTAAAGCATATACACAGCTATCATTACGATAAGTACCAAATACAATTTCTAATTTTCCATCGCCATCAATATCAGCGGCAGCCGCTTGACCAAAACTATTGTCATTAAAATCAAAATGCCATTTGATAGTTGGGGATAAAGCATGCATACTTTGAAATTCTATAAATGATATTAATAGAATTGGGATAATTATAAGTTTTTTCATTTTGAACTCCTTATTTTAAATAAATTTATAAAATTTTTTATAAAAAAGCAAATTAAACGAAAAAAAATGAAATTTGGTTAATTCAAAAATTTTAATTAATTTGTAAGTTTTTAAAAAATAGTAATTTAATTATATATTTTTATTAATAATTTTAAATGGAGAAAAAATGAAAAGAGATTTCTTATCGGTACTAGATTTCACACAAGATGAAATAATGGAAACTTTTAGTTTAGCATCTTCAATGAAAGCAAACATACCACAGCATCTTAATGATTTGCGTGGCAAAGCACTTGCTATGATTTTTGAAAAACCATCACTTAGAACACGCACTAGTTTTGATATTGGAATTCAACAGCTTGGAGGATTTTCACTTTACCTTTCTCCTGCCGAAATTAATCTTGGCAAACGTGAATCAGTATATGATGTAGCAAAAAATCTTGAAAGAATGGTCCAAGGCATAATGATTCGAACCTTTGCTCATCAAATCGTTGTTGATATGGCAAATTATGCTGGTATTCCAATTATAAACGGCTTAACTGACTATTCCCATCCTTGCCAGGCAATGGCAGATTTTCTCACAGTTTTAGAAGTAAAAAAAAGCTTTGATGGCTTGAAACTTACTTATGTCGGCGATGGAAACAACGTTGCCCATTCACTAATGTTCGCAGGTGCAAGATTAGGTGTTAATGTTACAATTGGTTGTCCAAAAGGTTATGAACCAAACGAAAAAGCAGTAAAAGATGCAACTGAAGCAGCTAAAGATACAGGAGCAAGAATCGTTGTTGAAAACGACCCTTATGTTGCAGTTAAAAATGCAGATGCGGTCTATACTGACGTTTGGGCTTCAATGGGACAGGAAGCAGAAGCAGCAGAACGCCGCAAAATCTTTTTACCATATCAGGTAAATGAAAACTTAATGGGCGCTGCAAAAGACGATGCTATCTTTATGCACTGCCTTCCAGCTCATCGAGGCGATGAAGTTACTGACGGCGTTATTGATGCTCCTTACTCAGTTGTGTTCCAGGAAGCCGAAAACCGCTTACACGTTCAAAAAGCAATTATGTTTAAATTAATGAAATAGGAAAAGCGGTGTCAAAAACCTGTTTAATTGCAATAGGAGGAAATTCATTGATTCGTGCTGGCGAGCGTGGTACTATTGACGAACAGCTCGCAAACGCCAACGCAACTGCCCAAAGCATTGCTAAAATGATTAAACTCGGTTGGAATGTTATTATAACTCATGGCAACGGACCTCAAGCCGGCGCCGCTTTACTTCGTTCTGAGCGTGCCGCAGCAGAAACCTATACTCATACTCTTGATATGTGCGTTGCAACCACTCAAAGTGAAATCGGTTATATTTTGCAGCGGGCTTTGGAAAAGCAACTCAGATTAGCTGGTGTAGATAGATTGGTTACTATTATTCCAACTATGGTTGCCGTTGACCCGAATGACCCTGCATTCAATAAACCAAGCAAACCGATTGGTCCTTTTTACTCAAAAGAAACAGCTGAAGAAAAACATAGAACTCTTCGCTGGGATATAGTTGAAGATGCTGCTCGCGGATACAGAAGAGTAGTTGCCTCTCCTGAACCCAAAGAGATTTTGGAATTAGAAGTAATTAAGAAAATTATTGATTTAGGTATTATTACTATAGCTCTTGGCGGTGGCGGTATTCCAGTAATTAAAACCGATAGTGGCGAAATAATTGGCTCTGAAGCTGTGATTGATAAAGACCGTTCATCTGCGCTCTTAGCAAAAGGGCTTAATGTTGATTTATTTGTTATTAGCACCGATACTGACAAAGTTTATTTGAATTATAAGAAAAAAAATCAAAAAGGACTTTCTTTTGTTTCTGTTGAAGAAATGCAAAAGTATTATGATGATAAGCATTTTCCACCCGGAAGTATGGGACCAAAAATTGAATCTGCTCTTCGATTCTTGCGTCAAGGTGGAAAAAATGTTATAATTACCAGTTACGAATATTTAATGGATGCTTTAGACAAAAAAGCAGGTACATGGATTGTTGCTTAATTAATTAATAATTGACAATTTACTTCTTCCTACTCTGCTTTTGGTAGTAGGTTAATTAAAAGAATTATGGACTCAGCATATTTGGTTGAGTCCATTTTTGTTATAGGTGAGTTCTAAAATTTTGTACTGTCATTCCAAACCCCCTTATAAAAGAAGACTTTTATTTTAATGGAGCTGACATCACTTAACACAGTCATTCTGGCGTATGCCAGAATCCATCTTATTATAATTCAACGCTATTCAATTTTAGCTATTTCAATGAAGCATTTGGGCTTGCCCAAATGTAACAAGTGAGCAAGCTCACTTGCTTTTCCAAGATGGATTCTGGCATACGCCAGAATGACACGTTAAGATTTCATTAGCAACCCCCTGATAAAGGAATACCTTTTTATGAATTGAAATGACATAGATAAACTAAAGCTGTCATTACAAAATAATCAATATGATAAATTTTTATTATTTTTGCATATATTATATTATTGATAATCTTTTAGTATTATGAAACGTTTGCTTGTAATTTCATATTATTTCCCACCTTCAGGCGGACCAGGAGTTCAACGGGTACTTAAGCATATACAATATTTACCTGAATTTGGCTGGGAACCAATTGTTTTAACTGTTAAAGATGGGGACTATCCTGCAAGAGACGAATCGCTTTTAAAGAAAATTCCGGAAAACACTCAAGTTATTCGTGTTCCTTTTTTTGAACCTTATAGATTATACAGGAAATTAACTGGTAAACCTGAAGGAACTCCTGTTGACGTAAATGTTATTAAAAAAGAAGACCAGAAAGTAAGTTTTAAAGAAAAAGTAGCCGAATTCATTCGAGCAACATTTTTTATACCAGATGCTAGAATTGCATGGTTTTTCAGTGCAAAAAAAGAGCTGAAATCTTTGTTTAAAGCATTAAAAATAGATGGCGTTTACAGCTCATCTCCGCCATATACCTGTTCATTGATAGGTCATTACGTCCAAAAGGAATTTGGAATTCCCTGGGTTGCTGGCTTCCGTGACCCCTGGACAAATTTTATTTCATCTCCTAAAAGATGGTTTTTGCCTGCTAATATCGACAGGAATATGGAACATACTGTTTTTTCTAAAGCTGATGCTGTGGAATGTGCATGGAAAGGTATTATTAAAGACGCTTTCAACAAATTCAGTGATTTAAATATTAATAAATTTCATCACATCCCCAATGGTTTCGACTCCGCTGACTTTCCTAAAGTAGAATTGCAGAGAAATAAAAAATTTACTATAACATATACAGGTTCAATGTATGGAAGAAGAAATCCTAAAAGTTTTATTGAAGCAATTGAACTGCTTTTACAAAAAAGTTTAATTAAAAAAGAGAAAATAAAACTTCGCTTTGTTGGGCGCTTTGGGAATGAAGTTGAAGAAATGTTCCAAAATACTGATTTTTCAAATTCTATTGAAAAAATAAGTTACTGCCCGCATTCAGTAAGTATAAAGCATTTATTAACTTCAGATGCTCTTTTGCTGATTGTTGATGAATCAAAGGAAAGCGAAGAAATCGTGCCCGGTAAGGTTTATGAATATCTTGGAGTTGGAAAGCCAATTATTGCAATTGCACCAAAAAAAAGTGCTATTTCAAAACTAATTGATGAAACGAAAGCCGGCGAAGTTGCTCACCAAACTGAAATTGATAAAATTGCTGATATTATTTTAAAATTCTATGTTGCATGGGAAAGTATGACTCAGATTGTTTTTCCAAATCAGGATTTAATAAATAGTTTTGAAAGAAGAAATGCAGCGAAACAATTAGCTGACATTCTTGAAGAATTGCTATTAATTCAGGAAGCAAAATTGCAACAAAAATACATTTTATCTCAGATATAATTGCAGAGCTCTTTACTATTTGATATTCGGGCTTGATTTTTTGCTATTCTGAAATCCGACAATTAGAATTATGATTTTTCTTGGATATGACTTGGAAGAGTTAATAAAATTTATTTTTTTTTATCATAATTCATTTTTATTACGTCTATTTCATTGACAAATAAGAAAATAATATGCAAAAAACTGATATTGAAAATATTATAAATGAAATAAAAGAAGAACTGAAGCAGAAGTATTCTGATTTTCGCGGACTGTATCTCTTTGGTTCAAGGGCAAGAGGCGATTTCAATGAAAATTCCGATTACGACATTGCACTTATTTTCGACAGGGAAATCAACTGGAGGTTTGAAAATGAAATTAGCAGTATAATTTTAAAATACGAACTTGAATATGAAATTTTATTTGATGACCTGCTTTTTAATTATAATGATATTCTAAATCCAATAACTCCTCTTCGTAAGAATATTTATAATGAAGGAATATTCTATGAAATTTAATAAAAACACATTAATTGAATATAGAATTTCAAGAGCAAAAGAAACTATAAAAGGAGCAGAATTAGCATTAAAAAATAATATGCTTTTTGATGCTGAAAACAGAATTTACTATGCTATTTTTTTTATAGTTACTGCACTTGCTTTGAAAAATGATTTTTCAGCTTCAAAACATAGTCAGTTATTGGGTTGGTTTAATCATAATTTTATTAAAAATAATATATTAGATGTAGATTTGGGGAGAATATACAGAAATGCTTTAAAATACAGAAAAAAAGGCGATTACGACGATTTTGCATTTTTTGAAAAAGCTGAAGTAGAAGAACATTTTAAAGATATGCTGTATTTCGTTTCAGAAATCGAAAAATTTATTAACTCACCTAACGAATTCTGCTCTAAATAAGTGAATTATTAAGTAAAAAGGGCAAAATCTAATAATCATTAAATCTCATTATTTCCTGAATTATTTCCTTCAACATTCTCCTTTTCTTTCTTTTTACCAGTTCTAAAAACAAGATAATCATTGTATTTAGCGGGGCTGATGTTTTTGAAAATGATTTTTCCGTAATTGCAGTATTTTCTGATTAAACTATACAGCTGATTTGCGACCAAAGTTCTATGCTCTGTTGAAAAATCTCTTGTCTTTTTCCTGTTTTCAGCTTCGTCAATTGCTTTTTCGAAATCTGTAATTTTTGCAAGAAAACTGTCCAGATATGCTGGCGTAACTCCTTCACTTTCGAGCAAAAGAATATTTTCAGTCGCAATGCTGTGCAATTGACGTGCATTATTCAGTAGTTCAATATCACTGTTTTTTGAAATATAATCAATCTGAAATGAACGGAATTTTGAAGTATTGGCTCCGAAAACAATTTTTGCACGCAAACTTAAACTACGGATAATATCAGAAATTTCGTTCCGTAACTTCTTTTTATTTTCTACTGCAATGCCCCAATCACATCTAAAAAAAGTATCATTGGGAATTTCCTGAAAAGAATCGGCAAGAGCAATCATTTCATCAATTTTTGCATCTGTTATTGCATATTCTGACAATTCCACCAAATCTCTTCTCATTGCTGTTGCAACTTGATTTGCCAGTAGTGGCAATTTACTATACGAAATTATTGTATTCTTTCTTAATCTGTTGCTTTTTTGCATCTGTTTCGCCTTTCAATCAGTTAAAAATCAATATTATATTTTTCAAAATAAGTATTTTTTATTTATTTTACAAATTTAATAAATTATTTAATAAAAAGAATAATTATTTTTATAAATAGAATTGTTAAATAAATTATTTATACTATTTAGTTAATAAATTGAAATATTTAGTCTATAAATAGATATAATTATTTAATAATTAGAAGTTTTTAGTTAATAATTATAATAGTTTTTTTAATAATTAGAAGTTTTTAGTCAATAATTAAATACATTTAGTCAATAATTTTCTAATAGAAAATGTATAAATAAATTATTCTAATTATTATTTAAATAAAAATAATAATATAAATAACTCATTTAATATTTTTCTGATTATTAATATTTAATAAATATAATAAATTATATTAAAAAGTAGAAATTAATTTAATATATTTGATATATATTTTATAGAAATTATATATCTATAATAATAATAAAATTATACTATTTATATAATGAAGGTATTATATATTATAAAAAGTAGTTTATATTTAATTCCTACGGAATAAAAAACTCAATGAAAAGCTTTATTACAAATATTAAATACCTAGCGGGATATTTTTTTGTTTTCAAAAGAGCAACTTTGGAAGGAGGAGAAAAATTCATCCGATGACTGCGAGTCCTCGGATGAATAGATTCAAAAAGAAAAGCAAAAACGGTTCATTTCTAAGCGTCAGCGAGAAATGACAGGCGGAAGTAAAGTTTTCGTTGTTTTTAATTATACTTATTCAGTTCTTCTTTAAGTATTTTCCAGTCAGGCAAGAATTGAGAGAGAAATCCGTAGAAACGTTTATTATGGTAGCGTTCTAACAAATGCACAAGTTCGTGGACGAGGATATATTCAATAACTTCAACAGGTTTTTTCACTAAATCTAAATTGAGCCATATACGCTTGGCAGTTCGATTGCAGGTTCCCCATTTGGTTTTCATTTTCTTTACACCAAATTCATTGATTTTAACTTTAATTACTTTTTCCCATTTAGAAATTAAATCTGGTAAAAGCATTTTTAATTGAAACCTATACCATTCATCTAAATATTTTTGTTTCTGTTCGCAAATAGTGCCAAAAGGAATAATCATAATTATTCTGTCGGAATCTAATTGAATTTTTGATTTACAATGTGATTCGATTACTTCCAAAGTATAAACTTTTCCCAAAAAGTAATGATTTTCACCTGTAATAAATTCTTTTTGATATTTTGGTGAGTGAATACTAATTTTTTCCTGATGCTTTTGTATCCAGTCCAATTTTGAAACAGCAAACTGCTGCAAATATTTCATATCAGCGTTTTTTGGAGCAGAAATGCTGACTTTCCCTGATGGATTATGAACTTTTAGATTAATATTCTTAATATTTTTAAATTCAACATCTATTCTAACATTTCCAACATCAATTTGCTTTTTTTGTATTACTTTTATTGTGTCGTATTTTTTTTTAGATTTTTTGCTATTTTTAAACAAATTTTTCCCAAGCGCTTTAAACATTCTTTTTATTAAATTAATGAAGATTTTTTAGAAATGAATTACTTATGCTTTCTTCTGTTTAGGTATCGAAGTCCTTTTGGATTTTTTCTTTTTATTTTTGAAATATTTAAATGTAAAATACAGAATAATAAAAAATAGAATTATAGGAATAAAAATCTGTCCGTATAATTCGATATAATCATCAGCAATTTTCCAGTTTTTTCCCATAATCATACCAAGATAGAGCAATAGAGCATTCCAAATAAGAGAGCCGATTACGGCATAGACAGTAGTAAGAGTAATAGATAAATTTGAAATACCTGCAAAAAAAGAAATAACGGCTCTTGTTCCGGAAAGGAAGCGATTTAAAACTATAATTACATATCCCCATTTCTTGAACCAAATTCGTGGTTTGTTCAAAGTTTTTTTATTAATAAACGGTATTTTGTTTGACTCAACAATTTTAATACCAAATAGTTTTCCCAGCCAAAAGAGCAAAACGAAACCACAGACTGAACCTATTGTTGAAAAAATAAGAAGTGGAATAAAATCCACTTTGCCTATTCCAATTAATGAACCTATAAAAATCAGTATTGTATCGCTCGGCGATGGCGGAAGGATATTTTCTACAAAAGTTACTAATAATGCAAAAAATAGTATTGCAATAACTGGTACTGATGGTGAGGATAAAAACCTAATAGCTTCTTCTAACATAAATTTAATAATTATTTCATTTTTAAAATTATTTATATTATTTATTAATTTGTTCTCAACCTCTTTGCTCTTTTTAATACTACGTTAGTCAAGCAACTTATGATTATTTAGCAATATATTGAAATATTTTATAATTTATTCACAAATTGCAAGCATTTTAAGCACTTTTTTTCTTAGAATAGAACTTTTTTACTTCTTTAAGGAAATCAACAGCAATTGGAATAGAAACCGGGGAGTTATATTCTGTTTTTTCCGGATGCCACTGGACACCGACAATATAGATGCTACTATCTGGAACAACTCGTTCAATTGCTTCAATCAAGCTATCAGCGCTATAAACTGATGGAATAAATCCGGGCGCAATCTGCTTAACTGCCTGATGATGATTAGAAATAGCAATCGCAGAATCAGTGCCTGTAATTCTATGTAATACAGTTCCTTTTTTAATAAATACAATATGTCCGATATAATGAGTACTGTCGTGCCTGTGAATAACTGAAGTATCCCAATCGCTTGGAATATCCACAATAAGCGAGCCGCCGTAGGCAACGTTAAGTATTTGTTCTCCGCGACAAATGCCCAAAACAGGTAAATTCAAATCCTTTGCGATTTTAATAACTTCAAATTCGAATGTATCGCGTTCAGGATAAATACCACAACGAGTGCTGTCTTCCGGCTGCCCATAAAAAGAGGGATGCACATCTTCACCTCCAATCAATAGCATACCAGAGCAAAGTATGAGTTGTTTTTCGGCTTTCTCAATCCCATCTTCAAGTGATACTTCAATAAATTCATAATTTAATGAATCTGCATTTTTTAACCATTTGATATATCTGTTATCTTCTTTTGAAGCTTGTGGGACTATTACTGCAACTTTAATCTTTTCTTCCCTTGAACAAGCTGATATAGAAATTGTAAAAATTAGTAGTAAAGTCAAAATAAATATCGGATTTTTATAAGTATTTTTCAAATAGTTTTTAATTATTTGCATTATTTCCCTTTCTATATGAAGACATAATATTTTTTATAATTTCAATGAAAAGTTTTTAAAACAATATCTGTCAATTTTTGAAAATTAAATATATTAATTTTTATTGAAAAAACATAAACAAAAATTAAGTGCTTATCAAATAATTCTTTATAATTATGCAATTTGACTGCATCTTTTTCAGTTGTTAAAATATTGCTTATTCCTTTTTTCTTACAGTTTCGTATTATTGAGTTTACATTTTTTTCAGAATATTGATGATGGTCTCTGAATATAAAATTATGTATTAAATTAAAATCTTTAATAGAATTGAAGAAACGTTCAGGTTGAGCAATAGAAGAGATTGAAGCGAAATTTTCATTAGTTTTAAAAAAAATATTTTTCTCCTCGTCTTTTTGAGTGATAGGATAGCAGTTCATAAGATTTTTTTCTTCAGGTGAATAAGATTTCTCAATTTGTTCAGAATTACAGAATCGAGAAAAAAATGTGCAATAATCATTAAAATTATAAACACCATCATTTTTAGTTGAAATATAAAATACTTCAGCATCTTTTCTAATATAATCAGCAATTTTTATATAATCGTTTTGGGAATAAAGACAAATAATATCAGCTCTTTTTAACGATTTGAGTGGTTCTCTTAATCGACCTCGTGGCAAAAGAAACGGCTGTTCAAGTGTTTTTGAATCAATAAGCACTATGTCTAAATCTCTTTGTAAAAATCTGTGCTGGAAGCCATCATCAATAAGAATAACGTCAACCTTGAAATGATTTTCAACTATTTTAGCTGCCTCATACTTTTTTTGATGAATTACGACTGGCACATTTACTTTATGAGCTATTAAAATCATTTCGTCACCAGCTTGACTTGCATCAGCAAAAATCTGCTTTCCATCTGAAACAATAAATCCACCGCTTGATTTCCCTTTGTATCCGCTTCCAATAACAGACGGTTTTATTCCATTTTCAAGCAATAGTTTAGCCAATTCGATTGTGAATGGAGTTTTGCCAGAACCACCAACTGATATATTGCCTATACTTATTACTGGAATTTTAGCTTTATATCGCTTAATTCTGTTCGAATTGAAAGAATTGTTGCGTCTTTCAACGAAATGACCAAATATATTTTCAAGAAGTTTTAAAAACAATTTCAACCAACAATAAATTTGTTTTATAATTTTTTGCAAAATACAAAGAAAATAGCTTATAAATTAAATCATATTTAGCTTGACATATATTTATAATAAATTGCATTCATATAAACAATAAAAGCGTCATTTAGTCCCTGAAAAAGCAACTGCTTTATTTAAAAGTAGATGATATCATTTAGTACTGTCATTCTGAGCGCAGCGAAGAATCTATCTTATTATTGTTTTGTTGCTATTCAATTTTAGCTATTTCAATGAAGCATTTGGGCTTGCCCAAATGTATCGTGAGCAAGCTTAATAGCTTTGCAAGATGGATTATGGCATACGCCAGAATGACCAGAAAATATGTCATTTGTTAGATTGGCGAGAAATATCACAACTTATTTTTTCAACCATCAGTATATCCTAATGGTGATAAAATAATTTCAAGGAAAAATGTAAAAAAAGGAAAAATGTAGATAATTTTTCTTAATTTTGTAATTGTTATGAATGTAAGTTTTTTTAAAATAAAAAAATAAGGAATAAATAATGTCTCAAAAACAAAAACCTTGGGCTGAGCCATATAAAATTAAAATGGTTGAGCCATTGAAAGTAACAACTCCAGAATACAGACGAGAGAAAATTAAAGAAGCAGGATACAACACATTCCTACTACATTCTGAAGATGTTTATATTGATTTACTTACCGATAGTGGAACAAACGCAATGAGTGATTATCAATGGGCTGGAATGATGCTCGGTGATGAAGCTTATGCCGGAAGCAAGAATTATTACTATCTAGAAGCAAATGTTCAAAAATATTATGGTTACAAACATTTAGTTCCAACTCACCAGGGACGTGGCGCCGAGCATATGCTTTCAAAAGCATTGATTAAGCCAGGCGATTACGTTCCCGGAAATATGTATTTTACTACTACCCGTCAGCATCAGGAGCTTTCCGGCGGTACTTTCGTTGATGTGATTATCGACGAAGCCCACGAAGCTAAAGGAACTCATCCATTCAAAGGCAATATTGATATTCAAAAATTTGAAAATTTAATTAACAAGGTTGGTGCAGATAAAGTTGCTTATATTACTGTTGGCGCACCAGTGAATATGGCTGGCGGACAACCTGTTTCTATGGAAAATATGAAACAAGTTCACGCACTTGCAAAAAAACACGGAATAAAAGTAGTTTTAGACGCAACCCGTAATATGGAAAACGCTTATTTTATCCAACAACGCGAGCCCGGCTATCAAAATAAATCTGTTGCAGAAATTCATAAAGAATTCTGCTCTTATTCTGATGCTGCCACAATGAGCGGTAAAAAAGATTTACTCGTTAATATCGGTGGTTTCGTTGCTTGCAATGACTGGGATTTATTCGAAGAATTAAGGAATATGGTCGTTGTTTATGAAGGTCTTCATACCTATGGCGGATTAGCTGGACGTGATATGGAAGCAATGGCACGCGGTATGGAAGAAGCTCTCCAGGACGAATATATGGCTTCAAGAATTAAGCAGGTTGAATACTTCGGTAAATTACTTTTAGAAGCCGGTGTTCCTATTGTTGAACCAATCGGCGGACACGGAGTTTTCCTTGATGCAAAACGCTTTTATCCACACATTCCACAAACTGAATTCCCTGCTCAGGCACTTGCTGCCCACTTATTCGTAGATTCTGGTATTCGTGCTATGGAACGCGGTATCGTTTCTGCTGGCAGAAATAAAGTTACCGGCGAAAACAATATGCCAAAATTAGAATTAGTCCGTTTGACAATTCCAAGAAGAGTCTATACTCAATCTCACTTCGATTTTGCTGCCTATTGCATCGCTGAACTTTATCAAAAACGCGACTCCGCAAAAGGTTTGAAGATGGTCTATGAACCAAAATACTTACGTTTCTTCCAAGCAAGATTCGAATCTCTCTAAAATTTTATTTATTTTAAAGGAATGCTTATCTGCTTATTATTTGCGGATAAGCATTTTTTTTAGTTAAACTCTTTATATCTCCTTCCCAAGTGTAAATTTGGGAAGGAGTTTTTTGTTTATAGTTCTTCCATATTTAAAAAAATATGGAAGAACTTAAGTAAGGTTAAAAATAACAAAATAAAAAAAAAGATATTTGAAATTTTTTGCAAGTTGGGTTAATATAATTTTATTAATTTGTAATAATTGAAATTTAAAAGAATTATTTTTTGTTAATGGAGAGAGAATATGAAAATACTCTTTAACGCAGCAATAATTTTAATCTTTTGCGGGGGAATTAGTTTATTTGCAAAGAATACTACGCTTAACGAAGCAACATTAATGCTAAATACGAAAAGTATTGAATTTATTGAAAATAAAGGGCAGGTTGCCGACCAAAACGGCAACGTAAATTACGATGTCCTTTTTATTGCAGAAGTGCCTTATGGAACTGTAACTATTCGCCGTGATGGTATAAGTTGTTCTTTCATCAAAAGAAATCAAGAAAAAGTGAAAGCAAAAAGAGAAAAGATGCTTTCAAAAGAAAGATCTGACAAACAAAACGAATTTGAATATGAAGCAATTCCAACAGAAATATATCGTGTGGATATGCGGCTCAAAGGTTCAAATTTTAATCCAGAAATTGAAAAATTTGAAATGACAGAGGATTATAATAATTATTATCTTGCTCATTGCCCTGATGGAATTACACACGTAAGAAAGTTCAAAACCGTGAAAATTTCTGAAGTTTATCCGAACATTGATTTTGTTGTTTATGCAAATAATGAAGGTTTGGTGCAGTATGATTTTGTAGTTAAGCCCGGTGCAAATCCAAATTTGATTAATTTTGTATTTGAGGGAGCAAAAGATGTAGAAATAACTGCAGATGGCACTTTAAAAGTAGAAACTCCTTTGGGAAGCATAGAGCAAAAAGCCCCTGTTGCTTACCAACCCTACGATTTAAATGACTATCTAAACTCACGTGATTTCTGCTCCCAGCCACAAGTCCCCAGCCCCCAAACTCTCTTCAAAAAAAGCAGTAACAACACAATAAGTTTTAACATAACAAACTACAACCAAAGCAAACCCTTGATTATAGACCCACCAACACGTCTTTGGGGAACTTATTATGGTGGGAGTAGTAATGATTATGGCTATTCATTAGCAACAGATGGCTCGGGTTATGTCTATCTAACTGGTTATACAGAGTCAAGCAATGCAATCGCAACTGCTGGTTCACATCAAAGCTCTAAAGTCGATGGTGTTGACAAGGACGCTTTTCTAGTCAAATTCAATAGCAATGGTGTTCGCCAGTGGGGAACATATTATGGGGGGAGTAATTGGGATTATGGCTATTCAGTAGCAATAGATGGCTCGGGTTATGTATATCTTGCTGGTCAAACAGGGTCAAGCGACGCAATCTCAACTTCTGGTTCATATCATGGTGGTGATTATGATGCTTTTCTTGTCAAATTCAGTAAGAATGGTTTTCGCCTGTGGGGAACCTATTATGGGGGTAGTTATAGTGATAAGGGCTATTCAGTAGCAACAGATGGCTCTGGTTTTGTCTATCTCGCTGGTGAAACAAAGTCTAGCAACGCAATAGCAACCTATGGTTCACATAAAAGCTCTTATATTGGTGGTTACCCTGACGCTTTTCTTGTCAAATTCAATAGTAATGGTGTTCGCCAGTGGGGAACCTATTATGGGGGGAGTAGTTGGGATATTGGCAATTCAGTAGCAACAGTTGGCTCAGATTTTGTATATCTGGCTGGTTCAACATCGTCAAGCGATTCAATCGCAACTGCTGGTTCACATCAAAGCTCTAATGTTGGTGGTGACGCTTTTCTCGTCAAATTCAATAGCAATGGTGTTCGCCAGTGGGGAACCTATTATGGAGGTGGGCATGCTGATGAGGGCTGCTCAGTATCAACAGATGGCTCGCGTTATGTATATCTAACAGGTTATACAATGTCAAATGAAGCAATCGCAACTGCTGGTTCACATCAAAGCTCTTTTGGTGGTGGCTATTATTCTGACGGTTTTTTAGTCAAATTCAATAGCAATGGTGTTCGCCAGTGGGGAACCTATTATGGTGGTAGTGGTTATGATTATGGAAGGTCAGTAGCCACAGATGGCTCGGGTTATGTCTATCTAGCTGGTTCTACAGGGTCAAGCGACGCAATTGCAACTACTGGTTCACATCAAAGCTCTTATGGTGGTGCTTTTCTAGTCAAATTCAATAGCAATGGTGTTCGCCAGTGGGGGACCTATTATGGTGGAAGCGGTAGTGAATATTATTACTTTTCAGTAGCCATAGATGGCTCAGGTTATGTCTATCTGGCTGGTTCAACAGGGTCAAGCGACTCAATTGCAACTGCTGGCTCACATCAATGCTCTTATGGTGGTGGTTCTGTATATGGTTGCGATGCTTTTTTAGTAAAGTTTTCAAGCGAAAATTCTTATGTTTTTGAAGAAGAAATTGTTAATGATTATTTTTCAATTGAATATTTTCCCAATCCTTTTAATAATATATTAAATGTTAAATTGTCAGTTAAGAAAACATCATACTTTACAATAGATATTTTGAATTACAACGGGGAAAAAATAGAAAGAATTGAATCAAATCTTTTTCCGAAAGGTGATTATAATTTCACAGCAAATACACAGAAATATTCAGATGGTGCATATTTTTTAAGAGTAACTACAAATGAAAATCAATTCATTTACAAATTGATACATCTTAAATAGAGCAGTTTCTAAAAGATGAACCACACCTCAAAGGTGTGGCACTTCTGCCAAGAAGAATACATCCGTAGAGACGCAGCATACTGCGTCTCTACAAAACAACAAAAATTCAAACTATCCCGCCAGGGATTAAATTATTGTAGAAATGTTTTCCGTTCCCTTAATTATCCCGCCAGGGATTAAATTTTGCAAACACAAATAATACAATCCCTGGCGGTATAGAAGAAGAATTCTTAATTCCCCTCTTGAGATGGGCAGTGGTGTGTTCTTGTTATAATTGGTTATTTGGTTATTGGGTTATTAGGTTAAAGTAAAAATACTAATGACCAATGACTTATAGCTGGCAGCTGACAGCCGATTACTATTCTCTGGATTCTTCGCTCCGCTCAGAATGACGTGGAAATTCCCCTCTTGAGAGGGGCAG
>CAZCHH010000039.1:20200-34344 GCA_964498585.1 uncultured Hyphomicrobiales bacterium | reverse complement strand
GTAACGAAGTGAGAAATCTCACAAGTCATTGCTAGTAGGAAACTTGAGATTCCTCACTTCGTATCGGAATGACAAGAAATGTTTATCAGGTTTTCAATAAATTACTACACTTGGGGCTGGTTGTGGTTGTTGGGTTATTTGCTTTTATGTATGGTAAATGGAACTTATTCCGTAGGAATTATATATTTGTAACAGGATAAAACCTTGACGGGGCTTATCCCGTAGGGATTATATATAAAAAAACCATATTAATATTTAATTCCTACGGAATAAAAAGGCACTCCAAAAAACATTATTACAAATATCAAATCCCTAACGGGATAAGTAGATTAGAAGCACGTTTTAAAAACGTAGCTAATTAATAGATTTTCGTTATTGGGGCTGGAATTCTTAAAATTATGAAAAAGTTAATTTGTTTACTTCATAAAAATTTATTAACTTTTCATACGTAATATTTACTAAAGATAAAAACTCATATAGAACATTATTTATTAAACAAAATACAATATGGTAACACTTTTAATTACATTATTTTTGCCTTTGCTCGGCTCTCTGCTTTTATTGTTTTATAAACGCGATAATACAAAAGCAATTAAGTATTCGGCTCTGGGTTTTTCAGTTCTCACTTTTATTGTATCTCTGTTCCTGTTTTTCAGTTTCGATAGTGCTAATCCAGATTTTCAATTTCGTTACGAAACAATTTGGATAAGCCAATTTGATATTGGTTTCAGAATTGGGGTTGATGGTATGTCGCTTTTGCTGCTAATGCTAACGGCTTTCCTTTCGCCGATTACAATTCTTGCTTCGTTTGGAGCTATTCACAAGCGGGAAAAGGAATACTACGTTATGATTATGCTGCTCGAATTTGCAATGGTCGGCGTTTTCATCTCGCTTGATTTATTTCTTTTTTATATTTTCTGGGAAATTATTTTAATTCCGATGTATTTTATTATCGGCATCTGGGGTGGAAAAGAAAGGATTTATGCTGCTGTCAAGTTCTTTATATTCACAGTAGTCGGTTCGCTTTTTATGCTTGTAGCAATTGTCTGGCTCGGCTATTACGTTGGCAGCACAATACTACACACTCAAGCTGGCTTTACGACAGACTTCATCTTAATCCGTAATACACTTTTCGAAAATCCTGTTCCTTTTGATATTGAGAAATGGATGTTTTTTGCATTTGCTCTTTCTTTCTGTATAAAAGTACCGCTCTTTCCACTACATACCTGGCTGCCAGATGCCCACACAGAAGCCCCAACTCCCGGCTCAGTCATACTTGCCGGCGTTCTTTTAAAAATGGGAACTTACGGTTTAGTGCGGTTCAACCTTGAACTTTTTCCAACTTCTTCAATCGAATATTCAACGCTTATGTGCTGGCTTGCTGTTATTGGAATAATATACGGCGCCTTAATGGCAATGGTGCAAACTGATGTTAAACGGCTTGTTGCGTATTCATCTGTGAGCCACTTGGGTTTTGTGGTTCTCGGTATTTTTTCTTTTACTGCAGAAGGAATTCAAGGTGGAATTATTCAAATGGTAAACCACGGGCTTTCTACTGGAATGCTGTTTATGTGCGTAGGAGTGCTTTACGAAAGACGTCATACCCGCGAAATAGCAGAATACGGAGGAATTGCAAAAGTAATGCCGAATTTCACTGTGTTTTTTGCAATAGCAATGCTTGCTTCTGTTGGTCTGCCCGGACTGAATGGGTTTGTTGGCGAATATCTTACTTTACTTGGTGCATTTCGTTCTCCTATCCTTGATTCCTACGTTTTCACAATTGTAGGTGCTGGCGGAGTGATTTTCGCTGCTGTTTACCTGCTGTGGATGTTCCAGCAGGTTATGTTTGGAACTATTGACAATCCAAACAATCATTCTTTGAAAGACATAAACAAACGCGAATGGCTTTCTTTTGTTCCGATTGTTATTTTCATCGTTTGGATTGGCGTTTACCCAAGAACATTTCTTAATGTTTCCGAGCAATCAACTCGTGCTTTGGTAAATAAAATTCACAATGCAAAATTCAGCACCCAGCCGCTTCCATTCCCAGATACTCCAATATTAAACGGAAAAAAGGCACAGAAGTAAAGAAAAGTCATACGAACAACGAAGTTGATAGTATGACAAAAGAAGTGTCATTCTGAAGCGAAGTGAGGAATCTCACAAGTCATTGCTACCACGAAGTATGAGATTCTTCACTACGCTTTAGAATAACTGGCTCTTACTTTCGTAAAGTTTCTTAACTTTGCGAAAGTTTGGGTAAGTAAAAAATGTTACTTGTAAACTTAGTTTTGAATACATAAACTTATAAAAATTTTCGGATTAACACTATAGTTGAATAGTTTTCTAGCTAAGTTATTATTAAAATTTTAAAATCTTTTATTGAATTTTACTATTTATATAAAAATTAATTTTGGAGTTTTTATGAGATTTTTATTTTTAATTTTGTTATTTTGTTTATTTATCATTAGTTGTACAGATACAACTTCAGAAATTGATAAATTAATTACTGATGCAGGTTCAATTAATCTATCAGTACAAGAAAAAAATGAATTTATTAAAGAGGATTCAATTAATAATTTTGAAGAAAATGAAAAAAAATGGAATGTAAAGCAAAAAACTTATAGTCTATCAAAGAATTTAGACCATAATATAATTACTTTTCACCCAAACTCAAATACTTTATGGGCTGGTGCAATAGTTCAAGGTAATGAAGTATCTAACGGAATATTGAATTCAATTGGTGATAATATCCCTAGATCGCCAATAAAAATAACAGTTAAAAGTGGTGATAAGTTATTTGGAACTTCAACAATTAATAATCCATCAAATTCTAATTATTCAGAAAGTCTAAAAACAATATTAAAGAATGTCAATGAGCCTACATGTGCAAAAATGATTTACAAGGAAACAATTGCTTATAGTAAAGAACAAGCATTATTAGATTTAGGAATTGGTTGTAATTGGTTATTTGGCTCAGGTTTTGAAAGTAATTTTATTACAAATAACAATAGTTATAGTAAAAATATATTTCTATTCTTTAAGCAAGAATATTACACTGTTTCTGTCAATGAACCATCAGTTCCCTCTGATTATTTTGGAGATGGCTTCAGTACAAATAATTTGAAAAATATTATTAGTTTAAATAATCCTTTATGTTATGTTGCTTCTGTTACTTATGGAAGGTTATTAATTGTAAAAATGACATATAAAGGAGATGAACATATTGATGAAGTTAAAAGTCAAATTGATGGATTTATTAATTCATTATTTGAAGCAAAACATGTTCAAAGAAATACTAGTATAATTGAAAATTGTGAATTTGAAGGAATGGTACTTGGAGGTTCAGCTGGTGGTGCTGCTAAAGCACTGACAGACAAATCTATAAATTCAATTATTAATTTTATTAATGAAGAAGCAGATTACTCTTATAATACTCCAGGGTACCCAATATCATATACAGTAAAAAACTTATCAAATAATTCATTAGTCAAACTTAGTGAAACAACAGAATACACAATAAAAGAATATTCAGAAAGCAGTGATAATTCACAGAAATTTCGTTTAGAAAATGTTTTCTTTAAAATAGATAGAGATTGTGATAATGTTGGACCTGGAGATTTTTATTATGAATTCAGTATTATTGATAACTCAGGTAATTCACTTATAAATGGTCCTATTGAAAATAAAAAAAATTTTAACTCTGAAATTAATAGAAATGATGGTGAAAAAATTGAACTTATATCAAAATCTAATACTTTTTCAATTAGGAATAAAGAAGGTGAGGCTTTTAGAATAAAAGGCTATATTTTTGATGATGATATGACTGAAAAAGAGGTTTTAGGAAAATTCGATGAAATTTATGAATATCCTTGGGACGATATTTTAAAAAATAAAATTGTAGTTAAAGAACTTATAAATAGTAATTATTGCAAAGGGATTTTGCAATATACTATTGTTCCTGTTAGATAATTTTAAATTTCAATATCAAATAATAATATTTTTTATTAAACTTAATAATAATTCAAGTCTAAAAAAAATATGATAATGATTCAATTTTTTGAAGTATTTTCAAAGAAAGAAAAAGTCGTATCCCTATAACGAGTATTATAAAATAGAAATCAAATTTAAATGAAAGAATAATTTAAAAAAGAAGAAATTGAATCAATCTATTCATCCGATGACTGCAAGTCATCGGATGAATTTATATTTCAAGAAAAGAGGAGATAAAAATTTATGAAAGCAAGTGAATTTGATGAGAAATTCGATTCTGGTGAAGATATTACAGATGCTCTTGATTTAACAAAGATTAAAAAAATCGGCTTCAAGCAAAAACGAATAAATGTAGATATTCCTCAATGGATGTTGGATAAATTAGACAACGAAGCATCTCGTCTCGGAGTAACAAGGCAATCTGTAATCAAAATCTGGCTCGCCGAAAAATTGCAGGCAGTTTGAGTTTTGAGTAAGTCATACGAACAGCATGCTGATAGCTTGATTGAAAAAAAAATTTCTTGACAAAAGGCACACATTGTATTATATTCATTTTAAATATTCAAAACTATATTTATTATGTTCCTTTTGTTGAAAACGAAAAAGAAATATTTTTAAAAACAATTATTCCAAGTAGAAAACTTACAAAAAAATATTTAGATAAAAAAAATGAAAAATCAACTTGAAATAGAAGAAATTGAATTAGTTAAATCAATTGAAGAAGGTGAATGGAAATCTGTTGATAATGTAGATAATGAGATTCAGAGATATAAGAAAATTGCAAGCAATTCAAACAGGAAAGATAAACGAATAAATATCAGAATTTCTTCACAGGTTTTAGATAAAATAAAATTAAAAGCAGAATCTGAAGGAATACCTTATCAAACTTTGATTTCAAGCATACTTTACAAATATTCAACTATGAATACTTGAACTGTAAAACTGGATTTCGTACTGATTCGAGTTGCTTGCTCAAAATAAAAATCTCAAAATTTAATGAAAAAACAACTTGAAATTGAATAAGTGAAATGATTCTATTCATCTGATGACTGCAAGTCATCGGATGAATTTAAATCTCAAGAAAAGAGGAGATAAAAATTTATGAAAGCAAGTGAATTTGATGAGAAATTCTCTGTTATTAAAATCTGGCTCGCAGAAAAATTGCAAACTGTTTGAGATAAAAAAAGTCATGCGAACAACTGAGTTGCTTGCATATCTGTAATGAATTAAAATAAAAAATCACGCTTAACAAATTTGTAAAATGAAAAATGAATTATTTGTATCGGAAATCTTCTATTCATTGCAAGGCGAAGGAAATCATTTTGGCAAGCCCTGCGTCTTTGTCCGCATGCAAGGATGTAATTTAAGGTGTTTATGGTGCGATACTGCTTATGCTCAGGATTCATTGAACCCAAAATTTATTTCTAAACTAGAAGATGAAAAAAGTTTCCCAATCATAATTGAACTTAAAGATTTAATTAATATTATAAATTCATATAATTGTAAGTTGATTTGCATAACAGGCGGAGAACCGCTTGCTCAAGGGGGAACAAATCATCTTATCAAAGAACTATGTGATTTGGGATACATTGTTTTGCTGGAAACCAATGGTTCTATTCTTATTAATGATGTTGATGAAAGAGCTATAAAAATTGTTGATTTTAAATGTCCAAGTTCTCAAATGACAGAATTTAATAATTACTCGAACATAAAATATCTTACTTTAAAAGATGAAATAAAATTCGTTGTTGAGAATAAAAAGGATTATCTTTGGGCGAAAGAACTGATTAATAAGTATTCTTTAGACACAATAGTAAATACAATTACTATTTCGCCAGTTTTTAATCAGATTAATTTAAAACAGCTTGCAAAATGGATTTTAAAAGATAATTTGCCAGTTCGTTTGCAGATTCAACTGCATAAAATTATTTGGGGACCTAACAAAAGAGGAGTTTAATTTCAATGTTGAAAAATCCTGAAACACCAGCTATTGCAATAATCGGAGCAGGACCAGCTGGAATTGCTGCTGCTCTACAGCTAAATTTATTTGGAATAAAACCGCTTATTTTTGAAAAAAATAAAATTGGCGGACTTTTGCATAATGCTTTTCAGGTAAATAATTATCCCGGTTTAAAAAAAGGCATTAACGGAATTCGACTTGCTAATAATTTTAAAAAACAACTAATTATCAATAATAAAGTAATTTTTGAAAATGTCATTAAAACTCAATTTATTCAAAATCAATTTGTAATTTCTTCTGACAAGAAAAAATATAATTCTGATTATCTTATAGTTGCAAGCGGCTCTATTGCAAAACCAAATCAACTATCTGAAACTGACAATAAATTGATTTTTTCGGAAATAGATTTGCTGCTACATAAAAAAAACAAAAAAATTGCTATAATCGGTGCAGGTGATGCTGCTTTCGATTATGCACTTTCTTTATCCCGTAATAATGAAGTAAGTATTTTCAACAAAAGCAACGAAATAAAATGCAATGAGTGGCTTTTTAAAAGATTTAAGAAATCAAAAAAGATTAAATATTTTGAAAATTCTCAGTTAAAAAATATTGAAAAATTTAATAATGCACTTACACTGGGAATACAAATTGAAAATCAAATGCTCGAAATGTCATATAATTATCTTATTTTTGCAATTGGTAGACAAAGTAATTTATTTTTTTTAGAAGATTTCGGGCAAGGTAAAATAGATAAACTTATTTTAGATAATAAATTGAATATTATTGGCGATGCTGCAAATTCTTATTTGCGTCAAACAGGAATTGCCGTTGGCGATGGAATTAAGGCAGCTATGAAAATTTTCAACGAAAGCAAAAATGACGATAAAAGCAAAAACCGGCAAAACTGATTTAGCAACAGTATATATTGCTGAATTAGAAAAGAATAAGTATGTTGAATTTGTAGAATCTTTGGAACCAACTTATCCAAAGAATAAAAAATGGGTTATAATTATTTCTACTCTCTTCGGCTGTCCAGTAAAATGCAGGTTTTGCGATTCCGGTGGCTTTTACAAAGGTAAACTTAGCACTGAACAATTGTTTGAGCAAATTAACTATTTAATTACAAATTCCTTTCCAGATAAAAAAGTAAAAGTAGAAAAATTTAAACTTCAATTTGCAAGGATGGGTGAGCCGGCATTAAATTCAAATGTGCTTGATGTTTTAAAGCAATTGCCGGAGCTTTATGATGCTCCCGGACTTATTCCATCTATTTCTACTGTTGCTCCTTTCAGATGCGAAAAATTCTTTTCAGAACTGAAAGAAATTAAAGATTATCTTTATAAAGAACGTTTCCAGTTGCAATTTTCTGTGCATTCCACTGATGACGACCAAAGGAATTGGCTTATTCCAGTAAAAAAGTGGAGTTTAAAGGAAATTGCTGATTTTGGAAATTCTTTTCATAAAAAAGGAGATAGAAAAATTACATTAAATTTTGCTATTGCCCAAGATTCCATAGTTGAAGTAAAAAAAATTTCAAATATTTTTGATACAAAAAAATTCTTCATTAAAATAACTCCAGTTAATCCCACATTCAAATCTAAAGAAAACAATATAAATTCACTTATAAATGTAAATAAAAAGAATTATGATATTATTAATCAATTCAAATCTGCTGGCTTTGACGTATTACTTAGCTTTGGAGAAATAGAAGAAAACAATATTGGCAGCAATTGCGGACAACATATTTTGAATTTTCTGAAGCAACAAAAAGAATTGGAAGATAGTTATACTTATAAGTTGATTGAAATGGATAAGCAATGACATCTTTACTTTTGTCTGTCATTCTTACGGATGTCAGAATCCATCTTAATATTATTAAGCGCTATTCAATTTTAGTAATTCCATTGAAGCATTTGGGCTTGCCCAAATGTAACCAACAAGTGAGCTTGCTCACTTGCTTTCCCAAGATTGATTCTGGCATACGCCAAAATGACATTCATATATCCATACTATTTATGACATCTTATAAAGGAATTTAATTTTTAGTCCTTTTTCAGGAAACCTAAATCGATATTATTATTAAAGTTCTGAGGTAAAGTGAAAAAGAATGTGCTACCTTTATCTACTTCACTTTCTACCCATATCTTACCCTTGTTTTTCTCAATAAAGTCTTTACATAACAAAAGTCCAAGTCCAGAACTTGTTTCGCCTGATGTACCGGGTCTGGTTACTTTTTTATCAATTTTAAACAAATCTGATAGAATTTGCTCGTCCATTCCAATACCATCATCTTGAACAAAAACGTAAACAATTTTTTCAGGTGTAGTATTTGCACCAATCATAATACTACCGTTTTTATTAGTAAATTTAATAGCATTAGAAAGTAAATTTCGAACCACAGTGTTTATCATTTGAAAATCAGCAATAGCAAAAATATCATTAGGAACATTATTAATAAGATTAATATTTTTTTGTTTAGCGGTTTCTAAAGAAATAATTATATTTTGCTGGACTATTTGATAAATATTAATAGCATCAATTTTTAATTCAATAAATCCACGTTGGAAACGAGACCATTGCAGTAAATTATCAAGGAGTTTATAAAGATTATTTGCAGATTTTTGCATATCGCTGCTAAGCTCTCGCACATCTCTCATAGACATATTTTCTAAATCATCTGCGATTAACTTTGTTAGCCCAAGAAATCCCTGAAAAGGACTTCTTAAATCGTGAGCTATTATTGAAAAGAATTTATCTTTTTCAGAATTTGTTTGCTCTAATTTATTTTTAATAACCTGAAGTTCCTCAATTAATGCATTCTTCTGTTCAAGATTTGCCTCAATCAACTGTTTAGATGCAATTAATTCCTCATTTATATTTATTAATTCCTCAGAATATCTCTTTAATTCTTCTTCAGCAAATTTCTGTTCAGTTATATCAATAACCATGCCCACCAGATTTATTATATTTCCATCAGAGTCTTTAATGGGAGCAATAGATAAACTACCCCATACTACTTCGTTATCGCTTCTCAAATATCTTTTATCTATTCTATAATGTTCTAATTCTCCATTTAATATTTTATTAAAATAAGTATTACTAATCTCTATATCATCTAAATGTGTTATATCATTTCTTTTCTTGTTTAAAAAATCTTCTTTAGAGTATTTTAAGAAATTCAATACCCAGTTATTTACCATAACATATCTGCCTTCTTTGTCTGTTATAGTGATTCCAATATTTGTAGCATTATAAATAGCATTCAATTTTTCTTCATTTTTACGTATTGCTTCTTCTGCCATTTTCCTATCTGTAATGTCGTAAGCTAATTCAAATCTTAAAAGTCGTCCGTCTGTCCACTTAATCATCCTGTTATAAATAATAAATGTCTTATTCAAATGATTTGTATATTCCCATTTATGAGTTTCCGGATATATCTTTTTGATTAAATCTGAATTGCAAAAAGAACATTTTTCATTAAAATTATGAAATACTGTATAACATTTTTCACCGAGAATATTATCACCATATAAATTTCTAAGTTTCTTATTAGCAAAGACTATTTCGCAAGAATCAGCATCAGAAACATAAATTAATTCATCAATGCTATCGAATATAGAAAGTAATTGGTTTCGTTCTTTTGATAATTCTTCTTCTGCTAATTTTCTTCTGCTAATATCAATATGAGTTGCTAATACACAATTTTGATTTTTATAATTAATTATTATTCCACTGCCAATAGCCCAAAACCTGTTTCCCTTCATTGATTGCATATTCATTTCAAAATCTTTAACCATACCTCTTTCATTTAATTCATTAAGCCAGTTTAATCTATCATTTGGTTGGACCCAAAAATTTGTAGCATAAATATTTCCAATAAAATCATCAGTTCCAATTTCAAATAATTCTTTACATTTGGAATTAAAATATAATGGTATTCCATCAATAGTAACAATACTAAGGGAAATAGGCAGAGTTTCAATTACTCTTTCAAATTGCAGTTCGTTAGCTTTTAACTCCTCAGCTATTCTTTTATTTTCTGTAATGTCTCTGCCAATACCAATGAAATAAATAATATTCCCATTCGAATCAAATACAGGAGCGCCATTTGTTGTATGATAACGCCATTCCCCGTTTTTATGCAAAACCCGGTATTCAACTCCCCCTTGATTACTCTTGGTTTCTAATACTTTTTTTAGAAAAGCAAAGCAAATTTGTATATCATCAGGATGTACAAAAAGAGCAAAACTTTTACCTTCTACCTCGCTCGAAATATGACCTAATAATTTTGTCCATACTGGAGATACATATTTGAATACTCCATCAGCAGTTAAAGTATAAATAATGTCATCAGCGTTTTCAACTAATATTTTGTATTTTTCTTCACTATTTCTCAATGCTTCAATTACTTCCTTGTGCTCTGTAATATCTCTCGCAGCAGCATAAATTAGATTTCCTTTGGGATGCGACCTCCATTCGATATAGCGATAAGAGCCGTCTTTACATTGATAACGATTGATAAAATTTAATACTTTCTCCTGATTTGCTAATTGAGACATAGCATCTAATGTTGATTGGATATCATCAGGATGAACAAAATCCAAAAATTTCCTTTTATTTAATTCTTCTGTTGAATAGCCAAGAATATCTTTCCAGGCATTATTGGTCTTTATAAAATTCCCTTCAACATCAGCAATACATAATAAATCAAGATTTACTGAAAAAAATGCTTCAAGCTCTTCGAGATTTGCTTTTTCTTTTGTTATATCAATAAATAATGTTGTAAAAAAAAATTTCTTATTTGAAAAAACCTGAACTTTATACCATCGTTTCAGTGGTTCGCTATATTGCTCAAATTCATCTTTCCCTTCATTTATTGCAATATCGCCAAAGAATTTTATCCAGTTAAATTTATCTTCAGTAATATCAGGCAATATTTCAGTTATTTTCTTATTTGTTATGCTACGATTCAGACCTGTAAGTTTTAGAAAAGCATCATTGATTTCAAGGAAAATATAATCAACTGGTAATCCGTTCTCATCTAATACTATTTTATGATATGAATAGCCAAAGGGAGCATTTTTTAGCAAACTATGATAATTAATCTTTTCCATTATTTTTCTTTTTACTCTTGAAATACTTTAAACATTATAAATGTTTATTATAATTCTATAAAACTAATTTAATAAATATTTTATAAAAAAGAAAAAGAATTAGCTTTTTTATGGTTATTATAATGGATAGATAATAACTCACCTTATGCATTCCCCTCTTGAGAGTAATTTGAGTTAATAGTCCTACCACCACCACTCTCTTTTGGATTGCCTTGTCATAAGCATTTTGATTGCTTCGAGTGGCTCTAATCCATTAAACAAAATATTATAAACCTGCTCTGTAATCGGCATTTCTACGTTATGCTTCTGACTTAATGCAAAAGCAGATTCAGAAGTAGAAACACCTTCTGCTATCATTTTCATTTGGCTTGTGATTTCAGATAGAGTTTTGCCTTTTCCTATTTGTTCGCCAACATATCGGTTCCTGCTGTGTTTACTGCTGCAAGTAACGTATAAATCACCTAAACCACTTAAACCGGAAAATGTAATCGGATTTGCTCCGAGGGCAATACCGAGTCGGGAAATTTCTGCTAAACCGCGAGTAATCAGTGCTGCTTTGGTATTGTCTCCAAAATTCAATCCATCTATAATGCCGGCGGCTATTGCTATGACGTTTTTTAAAGAACCTCCTATTTCGCAGCCAACTACATCCAAACTACTATAAATTCTAAAATACGAAGTAGTGAAAATATCAACGATTTGCTGTTCATACCGATTATGTTCAGAAGCTGCCACTACTGTTGTAGGAATACGTTTTGCAACTTCTTCAGCATGGCTGGGTCCTGTGATTATTGTGTATTGTTCAGGTGAAATCTTACAGGATTGTATTAACAATTCAGAAATTCTTAAAAGTGTTTTTTGTTCAATTCCTTTAGCTAAATTTACAATAATTTTATTTTGTAAATCTAATCTTGATACAACAGAACGTATGTGTTGAGTTGGAATAGCAAGGACGATATTATCATTTTTTTCTGCTTCGCTCAAATCGTTTGTTGCTTTTACACTTTGCGGAATTATTTTATTCTGAAGAAATCTTTTATTTGTATGCTGAATGTTTATTTCATCAACCACATCATTTTCATAAGACCATAATGTTACGTTATGTTTATTTTCTGAAAGGAGAATTGCAATAGCAGTTCCCCAACCACCTGCCCCTACAACTGAAATATTCATATTCTTTATTTATTTAATTAAAAATGAAATTAATGAATTTATTCACTTATTATAAAACAAAAATAATAATTTTTTCAATAGTTATTTTGTTTTTATCTAAAATTCAGGTTTTCAATTTCAAAGCTACTTACTCTATTACGATTATAAAGAAGTTGGGAGATTTGATGTTCAAAAAAATATTCCAATTCTTGTATTATTTTTACGTCTTATTTAATAGAGTTTTAAAAGTTGTCATTTAGAGCCCCAAGATAAAGGAAGACCTTTATTTGAAATAGAGATGACATAATGTTTAGAAAGTTTAGAAAGTTTAGAAGGTTTAGATTTTTATCTTTCGAAAAGCCCAAGAAACCTTCGGAAGGTTTTATAAGATAAATGTAGCGATGTCATTGGGAGCGTAGCGAAGAATCCATAAAAAAATCCTTTAAACCACAATTCTATGGATTCTTCACCTGGTAAGGAATTACAACCAAAAATGAATTATAAGAACTCACTTTAAATAAAATTTTATAGATTTGTATAACTGAAGGAAAGAAATATGAAAAACTATAATTATAAATTACTTTATATATTTTTTCTGGCATTATTAGTAATCATAACATCATGCTCAGAAAAATCCGGCACTTCGCCTGTTGAAGATGATGAGAAAGCACTTGCTCCATCGCATTTTCCACCTGTTCCATTTCCAGATGATAATAAATATAGCAAAGAAAAAGCAGAGCTTGGACGTTACTTGTTTTATGACCCTATACTATCGCCAGATGGCTCTATTGCCTCGTGTTCCCACTGTAAAGTTCAACAGAAAGGTTTTGCAAACAATTACGATTTATCAAGCGGATATAAAAAACAGCTTACAGACCGCAATATTATGCCTATGATTAACATTGCATATAAAACTGCTTTTCTTTGGGACGGCGGGGTATCAAGTATTGAAGATGATGCCTATCATACTATAAATTCCTTTATTTTAGGTGAAGATACAAATGGAGTTAACAATAGATTGAAAGGGCACGACTTTTATCCTGATATGTTTAAAAAAGCGTTTGGAGATGATGCTGTTCCTTCTACTTTTCTTGCTTCACAAGCTATTTCCACATTTTTAAGAACATTAATTTCCGGAAATTCAAAATATGACCAGTATATTAGAGGAAATAAAAATGCTTTAAATGAATCTGAAAAAAGAGGAATGGAATTGTTCTTTAGTGATAGGACTAGTTGCTCTGTTTGTCATTCAGGCATTATGTTTACCGATGGCGATTACCATAATACTGGAACTACAACTCATTATTTCGACAGAGGCAGATTTAACGTTACTAAAGATTGGCAGGATAAAGGTAAATTTTTGACTCCTACTCTTAGAAATGTTGAAGTTACTTATCCATATCTTCACGACGGTGAATACTGGACTTTAGAAGAACTTATTTATAATTATAATATTGGTGGAAGAGACTGGTTCAACAAAGATACTCTAATTCGACCATTAAATCTTTCTTCTGTTGAAAAACAAGATTTAATCAATTTCTTAAAAAGCTTAACTGATACAGAATTTTTAAATAATAAAAAATTTAGCAATCCTTTGAGATAAGAAATTTTATCAAAATAAAATTCATCCGATGACTCTAAGTCATCGGATGAATCGATTAAGAACTCCAAATCCCTCGAAGTTTTTTATTTCGCAATTAATATAGTTCTGATATTTAAAAATTATATTTAATAAAATTATAAACATATAACTCTCATATAAATTTGGAAGTTATTCTAATTATCAGTGTAACTCCATAATTTATTATGGAGATTAAAAGCGAAATAGTTCTTTACGAATCAAATCTCCTAACTCCTTTATTTTCGTTATGGGGAAAGAAGTTCGAGATTAAGGTTAATAATCCTTGTAGAGTTTTTAGTGCTTC